>NZ_JBFRDZ010000006.1:0-393430 GCF_052114025.1 Allobosea sp. RAF48 | reverse complement strand
ACTTCCGGGCCGACCAGATGGGCGCCGAGCAGCTTGCCGGTCTTGGCGTCGAAGATCGTCTTGGCGAGGCCGCTGTCCTCGCCGAGCGCGACCGCCTTGCCGTTGGCGACGAAGTTGAAGCGGCCGACCTTGATCTCATGGCCGGCGGCCTTGGCCTTCGCCTCGGTCAGGCCGACACTGGCGATCTGCGGGTGGCAATAGGTGCAGCCCGGGATCATCAGCTTGTCCATCGGATGCGGATGCAGCCCCTTGATCGCCTCGACGCAGATCACCGCCTCATGCTCGGCCTTGTGGGCCAGCATCGGCGGGCCGGCGACGTCGCCGATGGCGTAGATGCCCTTGACGTTGGTCCGGCAGAAATCGTCGATGACGATGCAGCCGCGATCGGTCTTCACGCCGAGCGCCTCGAGCCCGATGTTCTCGATATTGCCGACGACGCCGACGGCCGAGATCATGCGGTCGGCGGTGATCGTCTGCTTGCCGCCCTTCTCGTCCTCGATATGGGCGGTGACGGAGTCGGCCGATTTCTCGACCTTGGTCACCTTGGCCGATGTCAGGATCTTCATGCCCTGCTTCTCGAAGGCTTTTCGCGCGAAGGCGCCGATCTCGGCATCCTCGACGGGAACGACCTGCGGCAGCACCTCGACSACCGTCACCTCGACGCCCATCGTCCGGTAGAAGGAGGCGAATTCGATGCCGATGGCGCCGGAGCCCATCACCAGCAGCGATTTCGGCATCTTGGCCGGGACCATCGACTCGAAATAGGTCCAGATCAGCTTGCCGTCCGGCTCGAGGCCAGGCAGCGCGCGCGGCCGGGCGCCGGTCGCGACGATGATGTGGTCGGCGGTATAGGTGCCCTCGCCCTTGGCGTTCTTCGGCACCGGCCCYTGCGGCTGCATCGCCGGCTTCTTGGTCGGCGCGACCGCGATCGTGCCGGGCTTGGYCAGCTTGGCCTCGCCCCAGATCACGTCGACCTTGTTCTTCTTCATCAGGAACTGGACGCCGTTGTTCATCCGCACGGCGATGCCGCGSGAGCGCTTCACGATCGCCTCCAGATCSGCCTTGAACGAGCCTTCCAGGACCAGCCCGTAATCCTTGGCRTGCTCGCCRTARTGCAGGATCTCGGCMGAGCGCAGCAGCGCCTTGGTCGGGATGCARCCCCAGTTCGAGCAGATRCCGGCGAGATGCTCGCGCTCGACGATCGCGGTCCTGAAGCCGAGCTGCGCGGCCCGGATGGCGGCGATGTAGCCGCCGGGGCCGGAGCCGATGACGATGATGTCGTAGTCAGCCATGATCGTTCTCCGACCTCACACCAGCATCGCCATGGGCTTCTCGATATAGCCCTTGAACGCCTGCAGCAGCTCGGCGCCGAGCGCGCCGTCGACGGCGCGGTGGTCGGTCGAGAGCGTCACCGACATCACCGTCGCGACGGCCGGCTGGCCGCCCTTCACGATGACGCGCTGCTCGCCGGCGCCGACGGCCAGGATCGTCGCATGCGGCGGATTGACGATGGCCGCGAAGTCCTTGACCCCGAACATGCCGAGGTTCGAGACTGCCGTCGTGCCGCCCTGATACTCCTCGGGCTTCAGCTTGCGGGCCTTGGCGCGGGCCGCCATGTCCTTCATCTCGTTGGAGATCTGCGACAGSSTCTTGTGGCAGGCATCGCGGATGATCGGCGTGATCAGACCGCCCGGAATCGAGACGGCGACGCCGACATCGGCATGCTTGTGCTTGAGCATCGTGTTCTCGGTCCAGGACACGTTCGCATCCGGAACGGCCTTGAGCGCCAGCGCCAACGCCTTGATCACCATGTCGTTGACCGAGAGCTTGTAGGCCGGCTTGCCGTCCGTTTCCGGCGCTGCAGCATTGAGCTCCGCGCGTAGCTTGAGCAGCGCGTCGAGCTCGCAGTCGACCGTCACGTAGAAATGCGGGACGGTCTGCTTGGCCTCGGTCAGGCGGCGCGCGATCGTCTTGCGCATGCCGTCATGCGGGACCTCCTCATAGGAGCCCGGCTCGAACAGCTTCTTGATCTGTTCGTCGGAGGGGCCGGCAGCAAGCGGCGCGGCGGCGGGCTTGGGCGCAGCCGGAGCGGCAGAAGGCGCAGCCGCCGGGGCGGCCTTGGCTCCGCCGCCCTTCCTGGCTGCCTCGACATCCTTCTCGACGATGCGACCATGCGGACCAGTGCCGTTGATGGCGGCAAGATCGAGCCCGGCGTCCTTGGCGATGCGGCGCGCCAAGGGCGAGGCGAAGGGCCGGCTGCCGTTGGCCTTGGCGGCGGCGGGAGCGGACGCAGCCGGGGCAGAAGGCGCCGCCGCGGGAGCCGGAGCCTCCGCCTTCGGCGCTTCAGCCTTCGGAGCCTCAGCCTTCGCGGGCGCAGTGCCGGCAGCCGCGGGGGCGGAGACGCTCTTGGCATCCTCGCCCTCGCCGGCGATCACGCCGATCACCTCGTTGACGGCGACATCCGCCGTGCCTTCCGGCACCACGATCCTGGCGAGGATACCCTCGTCGACCGCCTCGACCTCCATGGTCGCCTTGTCGGTCTCGATCTCGGCGATGATGTCGCCGGACTTGATCGTGTCGCCTTCCTTCTTCAGCCATTTGGCGAGATTGCCCTTCTCCATCGTCGGAGAGAGCGCGGGCATCAGGATGTTGGTTGGCATCGGTCAGCCCCCTTCTCAGCGATAGCAGACGGCCTTGGCCGCCGCGATGACCTCGCCGATGTTCGGCAAAGCGAGCTTCTCGAGATTCGCCGCATAAGGCATCGGCACGTCCTTGCCGGTGACGCGGGCGACCGGGGCGTCGAGATAATCGAAGGCCGCTTCCATGATCTTCATGCCGATCTCGGCGGTGACGCCGGACTGCGGGAAGCCCTCCTCGACCGCGACGCAGCGATTGGTCTTCTGCACCGAGGCGATGACGGTCTCGATATCCATCGGGCGGATCGTCCTGAGGTCGATGACCTCGGCCTCGATGCTTTCCTTGGCCAGGGCCTCGGCGGCGCCGAGCGCATAGGTCATGCCGATGCCGAAGGAGACGATCGTCACGTCCGTGCCCGGGCGCACGACCTTGGCCTTGCCGATCGGAATCAGGAAGTCGTCGCCCTTCGGCACGTCGAAGGACTTGCCGTACATGATCTCGTTTTCGAGGAAGATCACCGGGTTCGGGTCGCGGATCGCGCTCTTCAGCAGGCCCTTCGCGTCGGAGGCGCTGTAGGGCACGACAACCTTGAGGCCGGGCACGTTCGAGTACCAGGCGGCATAGTCGTGGCTGTGCTGGGCGCCGACGCGGGCCGCTGCACCGTTCGGGCCACGGAACACGATCGGTGCGCCCATCTGGCCGCCGGACATGTAGAGCGTCTTGGCGGCGGAGTTGATGATGTGGTCGATCGCCTGCATGGCGAAGTTGAAGGTCATGAACTCGACGATCGGCCTGAGGCCCGAGAGCGCCGCGCCGACGCCGATGCCGGCGAAGCCGTGCTCGGTGATCGGCGTGTCGATGACGCGCTTCGGCCCGAACTCCTGCAGCAGACCCTGCGTGACCTTGTAGGCGCCCTGGTATTCCGCGACCTCCTCGCCCATCACGAAGACATCGCCGTCGCGGCGCATCTCCTCGGCCATGGCGTCGCGCAGCGCCTCGCGGACCGTCTGGCTGACGATCTCGGCGCCCGCCGGGAATTCGGACGAGGCGTCGTAGGCCTTGGCCTGGGCCGGGACGCTCTGCGGCGCACTGGCGGCAGGCGCCTCCTCGGCCTTCGCCGCCGGAGCGGCCTCGGCCTTGGGCTCGGGCGCCGCCGCCTTGGCCCCGCCGCTTGCCGCGGCGCTGACGTCCTCGCCGTCGGCGGCGATCACGCCGATCCGCGTGTTGACCGCGACATTGTCGGTGCCATCCGCGACGAGGATCTTGGCGAGGATGCCCTCATCGACCGCCTCGACTTCCATGGTCGCCTTGTCGGTCTCGATCTCGGCGATAATGTCGCCGGGCTTAACCTGATCGCCCTCTTTTTTCAGCCACTTGGCCAGTTTTCCTTCCTCCATGGTGGGAGAAAGGGCAGGCATGAGAATGTCGATCGGCATGAACGCACCCGGATTCTAAAACGCGGGAAAGACGGTGAGCGGGCCAGAGGCGCGGGGCTTTCAGCCCTGCGCCGGCTCCAGCAGAATGTCGGTGTAGAGCTCGGACGGATCGGGCTCGGGGTCATGCGTGGCGAACTCGGCCGCGTCGTTGACGACCTCGCGCACCTTCGCGTCGATCGCCTTGAGCTCGTCCTCGCCGATCTTGAAGTCGCGGATCAGGCGGGCGCGGACCTGCTCGATCGGGTCGTGCTCCTCGCGCATGCGCTGGACTTCGTCCTTGGAGCGGTACTTCGCCGGGTCGGACATCGAGTGGCCGCGATAGCGGTAGGTCTGCATCTCCAGGATGTACGGCCCCTTGCCCGAGCGGGCGTGCTCGATCGCACGCAGGCCGGCCTCGCGCACGGCGCGGACATCCATGCCGTCGACCTGCTCGCCGGGAATGTTGAAGGAGATGCCCCGGCGCGAGAAATCGGTCTGGGCCGAGGCACGGGTGACCGCGGTGCCCATGGCGTAGCGGTTGTTCTCGATGATGAACACGACCGGCAGCTTCCAGAGCTCGGCCATGTTGAAGCTCTCGTAGACCTGGCCCTGATTGGCCGCGCCGTCGCCGAAATAGGTCAGCGATACGGTATTGTCGCCGCGATACCAGTCGGCGAAGGCCAAGCCGGTGCCGAGCGAGACCTGCGCGCCGACGATGCCGTGGCCGCCGTAGAAATTCTTCTCGCGGCTGAACATGTGCATGGAGCCGCCCTTGCCGCGCGAATAGCCGCCGCGCCGGCCGGTCAGCTCAGCCATCACACCGCGCGATTCCATGCCGCAGGCCAGCATGTGACCGTGGTCGCGATAGCCCGTGATGACCTGATCGCCATCCTTGGAAGCCATCTGCATGCCGATGACGACGGCTTCCTGGCCGATATAGAGGTGGCAGAAGCCGCCGATCAGGCCCATGCCGTACATCTGGCCGGCCTTCTCCTCGAAGCGGCGGATCAGCAGCATCTCGTGATAGGCGTGGAGGTCTTCGTCCTTGGTGAAGCTCGGCGTGTTGCTGAGCGCGGCGGAGGCCTTGCCCGCCCCCTCCTTGGCACTCCGCGCCTTCGCGGCGGCTTTCGGTTGAGCGGGAGCTTTCGACTTACGCGCAGCAACAGCCATCAGGCGGCCCTCCAAGGTCATCTGATCTTTGTTTTAGAGGATCACAAAAACCTTGGCGAGCACGCTATCTCGCAATGCAGCATGGCTTAAGTCGCTGGAAAATCAGCGATCTATCACCTTAACCGATTTTCAGTTAATCGATACGTCTGGGACTATGTGCCGTATCGTCAGAACTCAGCGTCCCATGATCACGACGTCGTTCTTGTGCGTGCGGCCGAGGATGGCGCGCGCGTTCTCTTCCAGGAGGTCGCGATCGACCGCCTCGTCTCTGACCAGCGAGAGGCGATGTTCCCAGGATTTGCGCTCGGCGACAAGCCCGGCGAGTTCCGCCTCCATATCCCGCAGCGATTCACGGACGGCGCCGCGCGCCTCGAGGCCGCGCGCGCCATGCTGCGCATGGAACATGAAATAGGCCACCGCTGCTCCCGAAACGAGATAGAGCGCCAATGTCACGAAGATCGAGCGGAGACCGCGGCGGATAACCATGGCGCCACGCTAGGAAAACTTGGTTTCCGGCGAGTTAACGGAGGGCGCGGCCTGGGAATTTTGCTGTTCTGGTGAGCGGGGTGGGGATCGAACCCACGACCACATGATTAAAAGTCACGTGCTCTACCACTGAGCTACCCGCCCTCACCGAGGCGCTGACATACGGAGCCATGCCGCCCGGGTCAACTCGTTCGATGAAATCGTCACCATCTCAAGCGCCGCCAGCCCTCCGACAGACGAAACCGGGCGTTTTCTTGCGGCATCGCAGCATCGGAACTGCTGGACGCCCTCCCCCTCCCATGCATTCTGGGGGCGCCCATAACAACGAACGGCGATTCAACGCCGGGGGATTCCAACTGATATTGGGAGAGATAGAATGGACGAACGGGAAATCCGCGGCCTCGTCGCGGATGTGAAGGGCGGCACGCTGTCGCGACGATCCTTCATCCAGAAGATGGCGGCGGTGGGTATCACCGCCCCGATCGCGAGCCAGATCCTGGCTTGGAACGATGTCGCGATGGCAAACGCCGCGCTACAATACAAGCCGACCAAGGCCGGCGGCGGCGGGGCACTGAAGATCCTGCTCTGGCAGGCTCCGACCCTGCTCAACCCGCATTTCGCCTCCGGCACCAAGGACCAGATCGCCTCGCGCATCTTCTTCGAGCCGCTCGCCGGCTGGGACAAGGAGGGCAACCTCTTCCCCCAGCTCGCCGCCGAGATTCCGAGCAAGGCCAATGGTGGCCTCTCGGCCGATGGCACGACCGTCATCTGGAAGCTGAAGCCGGGCGTGAAGTGGCATGACGGCAAGCCGTTCACCGCCGACGACGTCGTCTTCACCTGGGAGTATGCCGCCGATCCCGCGACCGCTGCGTATACGACCGGTTCCTACACCAACATCAAGGTCGAGAAGATCGACGACCTCACCGTCAAGGTGATCTTCAAGGACCCGACGCCGTTCTGGGCCGATCCCTTCGTCGGCGTCGCCGGCATGATCATCCCGAAGCACCATTTCGGCGACTACAAGGGCGCCAAGTCGCGCGAGGCTCCGGGCAACCTGAAGCCGGTCGGCACCGGCCCCTACAAGTTCGTCGACTTCAAGCCAGGCGACATCCTGACGGGCACCCGCAACGAGGACTACCACGTCAAGAACCAACCGCATTTCGACACGCTTGAAGCCAAGGGCGGTGGTGACGCGGTTTCGGCGGCGCGTGCCGTGCTCCAGACCGGCGAATACGACTATGCCTGGAACATGCAGGTCGAGGATGAGATCCTCAAGCGCATGGAGACCGGCGGTCGCGGCAAGGTGGTGGCGGTTCCCGGCGGCGACATCGAGTTCATCATCCTGAACACGACCGATCCGTGGACCGAGGTCGATGGCGAGCGCTCGAGCGTCAAGACCAAACATCCGACGCTGTCCGACCCGAAAGTACGCGAGGCGCTCAACCTGCTGATCGACCGCGACTCGATCCAGAAGTTCATCTATGGCCGCGGCGGCACCGCGACGGCGAGCTTCGTCAACGAGCCCAAGCAGTTCAAGTCGCCCAAGCTCAAATACGAGTTCAATATCGACAAGGCCAACAAGATCCTCGACGACGCCGGCTGGAAGAAGGGCGCCGACGGCATCCGCGAGAAGGACGGCAAGAAGCTCAAATACGTCTTCCAGACCTCGATCAACGCCCCGCGCCAGAAGACCCAGGCCATCATCAAGCAGGCCTGCCAGCGCGTCGGCATCGACCTCGAGCTCAAGTCGGTCACGGCCTCGGTCTATTTCTCTTCGGACGTTGCCAACCCGGATACCTACACCAAGCTGTACTGCGACATGGAGATGTACACCACGACGCAGCCGCAGCCCGATCCGGAGCGCTTCCTCAACCAGCTCGTCTCCTGGGAGATCGCCAACAAGGAGAACAAGTGGCTGGGCCGCAACGTCTCGCGCTACTCGGACCCCGAGGCCGACAAGGCCTACAAGGCCGCCCAGAAGGAGTTCGATCCGGCCAAGCGCGCCGCGCTGCTGATCAGGGTCAACGAGATCTTCTGCGAGGCCAATATCCTGCTGCCGATCCTCTCACGCACGGTCGTCGGCGCTTCCGCCAACAACCTGGAGGCCGACATCTCGGGCTGGGAGGTCACGACCTGGAATCTGGCGGCCTGGTATCGGACCTGAGCGCACCGCCAATCCAACAGGACCGGCCCCTTCGGGGGCCGGTCCGCTAGTCCAACAAGCCCCGCTCGAGCGCTACGTCGACGCAGCCGAGGATATGGCCGCGCAGGAGCCGCTGCCCCTCGCCTGCGTCGCGGCGCAGCGCACAATCGAGCAAGGCGCGATGCTCGCCGATCGAGGTCGGCCCCCAAAAGATGAAGAACACCATCTGGTAGCGCAGATAGCGCTCGTAGATGCCGGCATGAAGGTCGAGCAGCGCCCTGGAGCCGCAAGCCGACACCAGCGCCTGATGAAACTCGAAATCGTAGCGCTTCCACTGCTGCGTGCCGGAATCGTCGTCGGCGAGCAGGCGCTCCTCCATGCGGGCGAGCTTGTGATGGGCGGCGACGACGCGCCCTTCCCATTCCATATCGCCGGCCGCGAAGGATTGCGCGAGCGCGTGACATTCGATCAGCAGCCTGAGATCGGCGAGTTCCTGGAGCTCGCTGGCCGTGCAGGGCGCGACCTGGAAGCCGCGCTGCCCCTCGGCGACGACAAAGCCCTCCGGCGCGAGGCGGTTGAAGATCTCGCGCAAGGTGCTGATGCCGACGCCGTAGACCGCGCGCAGCCTGTCCAGCGTCAGCTTCTGGCCCGGCTGCAGGCGCCCGAACACGATATCCTGCCGGATCCGCTCATAGGCATGCTCGCCCGTCGACAGCGCGGCGATCCCGTCGCCGCCGATATCCGGTGCCGCATCCATCATGGCATCCCCTCACCTGCTCGATTCAGACTAAGCCGCGGGGTCGGCGACGCCAACCAAAAAGCAGCTTGTCGGATAATTAGCAGATGATCTGACAATTATCAGTTGATTTGAGGCCGACCCCGGATAAGATCGCCAGCATAAGAAGTCGACGGAGCGATGGTCTCCGCAGCGAACGATCTCGGGAGGACATCATGTCGGCAGGCGAGAAGCCGGCGGCCGGGCGCGGCTGCATCTACATCCTGAACGGCCCCAACCTGAATCTGCTGGGGCAGCGCGAGCCGGCGATCTACGGATCCACGACGCTGGCCGAGATCGGCGAGCGCTGCGAGGCGAAGGCCAGGTCGCTCGGCTTCGCCGTCGATTTTCGCCAGACCAATTTCGAGGGCGAGTTGGTCGAAAGCGTTCAGCAGGCGCGCCAGGAAGCCTGCGGCATCATCATCAACCCGGCCGGCTACAGCTTCACCTCAGTCGCGCTGCTCGACGCGTTGAAGATGTTCGAGCGTCCCAAGATCGAGCTGCACATCTCGAATGTGCATGCGCGTGAGAGCATCTACCACAACTCCCTGGTGTCGCGGACGGCGACAGGGATCATCATCGGGCTCGGCGCCGCCGGCTATGAACTCGCCATCCAGGCCATGGCTGGGCTGGTGGAAGCCTGACGATGGCCTCCGCCGCCGCAAGCCGGATCGTCGGTAAGGAGCGGCAGCCTTCAGCGGCGCATCATGCGCAGCACGGTGTCGATGGCAGCGGCCCTGCGGCGCGCCAGCGCCTCGGGTGCCCCCATGTCGTGGCCGAAGACCTGGCGGATGCTGGCGCGGTTCGAGACGTTGTAGAAGGCGAGCGCGCTGATCGTCAGGTGGATGTCGATCGGCTCGATTCCGGCCCGGAAAATGCCGGCCGAGATGCCACGCTCGTAGGCCTCGCGGATCATGTCGATCACCGAGAGGTTGAGCGTGGAGATCCGGTCGGAGGTCGCAAGGTGCCGGCCGTGATGGATGTTCTCGATCATCACCATCCGCACGAAATCCGGGTTCTCGGCATGGTAGTCGAAGGTGAAGCCGGTCAGCAGCGCGATCGCCTCCTCCGGCTCCAGGCTGGCGAGATCGAGTCCGCGCTCGAAGCTGCGGATCCGCTCGTACATCTCTTCGAGGACGGCGCGGTAGAGCCCCTCCTTGTCTCCGAAGTAGTAGTAGATCATCCGCTTGCTGGTCGCGGTTCGGGCCGCGATCTCGTCGACGCGCGCGCCGCTCAGGCCGTTCTCGACGAATTCGAGACGCGCGGCCTCGAGAATGCTGCGGCGCACGCCCTCCGGGTCCTGCGTCCAGGAGGCCGATTTCCGGCTGGCTCCCTGCGGTTTGGTCGCTGCTTTGCTCATGTTCTACCCGGTGCCTTGCCGTTCCGCCGGCGTTCGGCGGCACTCAAATGGACAGCTCGGTTAATTTTGCTTGACCAAATGAACTAACTGGTACAATTAACACACCATCGGCTCCGCGCAAGCTGCGCGTGCGGACGACAAGGCCCTCGCCAGAAGGGCCGCGACGACAGACGGGACCCGGATCGACCCCTTCAGAAGGTCGGCCGTTTTGGGAAGCGCCATGAACTACAAGCTCGATTTCGCACCTGTGATCGAGGGCATGCCCGACCTGCTGATGGGCTGCCTCGGCACCTTCCTGCTGGCGCTCGCCGGCATGGCTTTGGCGATCGTCATCGGTATTGGCGGGGTCATCCTGCGGGATTCCCGCTTCTCTCCGATCCGCTTTCTGGTGAAGGCGTTCGTCGAGGTGATCCGCAACACGCCCTTCCTGGTGCAGATCTTCTTCATCTACTTCGCGCTGCCGCTGACGGGCCTGAGGCTCGACCCGACGCCGACGGCGATCATCGCGCTCGGCATCAATGGCGGCGCCTACGCCATCGAGATCATCCGCGGCGGCGTGCAGTCGATCAGCAAGGGCCAGATCGAGGCCGGGCTGGCGCTCGGCTTGCACAAGGCGCAGGTCTTCCGGCTGATCGTGTTGAAGCCTGCGCTGCGCGCGATCTTCCCGTCGCTCACCAGCCAGTTCGTGCTGCTGACGCTGACCACCTCGGTCGCCTCGGCGATCTCGGCCTATGAGCTGACGTCTGTGGCGCAGCGGATCGAGTCCGACAGTTTCCGCTCCTTCGAGGTCTACGGCACGATCACGCTGTTCTACCTCGTGATCTCCTGGGTGATGATGCGCTTCTTCGCGGCGATCTCGGCCCGTTACTTCAGCTATCCGGTGAAGTGAGGGCGCCATGGGCTGGAACGAATTCCTCTTCCTCCTCACCGGCCTGAAATGGACCGTGGCGCTGTCGGCGATCGGCTTCGTCTTCGGCTCCGTCTCCGGGCTCGGCATCGCGCTGATGCGCACCTCCGGCCATTCGCTGCTTGAACGGATCACGGCCAGCTACATCGCCCTGTTCCAGGGGACGCCGCTCCTGATGCAGCTTTTCGTCGTCTATTACGGCCTCGCGCTGATCGGGCTCAGGCTCGATGCCTGGGTCGCGGTCGCGATCGGCTTCACCCTGCATGCCAGCGCCTATCTCGGCGAAATCTGGCGCGGCTCGATCGAAGCCGTTCCGAAGGGCCAGACCGAGGCCGCCAAGGCGCTGAGCCTGCACTATGCCTCGCGGATGCGGGACGTGGTCCTGCCGCAGGCGATCCGCATCTCGCTGCCGGCGACGGTCGGTTTCCTGGTCCAGCTGATCAAGGGCACTTCGCTTGCCGCCATCGTCGGCTTCACCGAGCTGACGCGGGCCGGCAACATCGTCTCCAACCAGATTTTCCAGCCGCTGCTCGTCTTCGGGATCGTCGGCATCCTCTACTTCCTGCTGTGCTGGCCGCTGTCGCTCTACGGCTCGCATCTGGAGCGGCGCATGGCCATCGCTGCGCGCTGAGCAGACCAAGCTTCACCGCCTAGTCCAACCACCAAAGAAAAAGGGAGAGAAACATGACGAAGATGAAATCCACCCGCCGCAGCCTGCTGATCGCCGGCGCGGCCGCGCTTGCGCTGCCTGCCCTGGTCGGCAGTCCCGCCCAGGCGATCACCCCCGCCGAGATCAAGGCCAAGGGCAAGATCGTGGTCGGCATCCAGGGCGACAATCCGCCGTGGGGTTTCGTGACCAGCGCGGGCAAGCAGGACGGCCTCGACGCCGACATCGCCACGCTCTTCGCCAAGGAGCTCGGCGTACAGGTCGAGTTCGTGCCGCTCGAGGTCAACAACCGGATCCCGGCGCTGACCACGGGCCGTGTCGACGTGCTCTTCGCCACGATGGCGATGCTGCCGGAGCGCGCCAAGGCCGTGCAGTTCTCGAAGCCCTATGTCGCCAACACCATCGTGCTGATCGGGCCGAAGAAGGACAAGATCACCACCAACGAGGACATGGCGCGCTACACGATCGGCGTCGCCAAGGGTGCGGCGCAGGACACGCAGGTGACCAAGAACGCGCCGGCCAACACCGTGATCCGCCGCTATGACGGCGACGCGCCCTCGATCCAGGCGCTGGTCTCCGGCCAGGTTCAGGCGCTCGGCGGCAACATCTTCTACATGCAGCGCGTCGAGCAGGGCCGCCCCGGCGAGTTCGAGAACAAGCTCGAGTTCCAGAACCTCTACAACGGCGCCTGCACCCGTCTCGGCGAGAAGGAGATCAACGCCGCGCTCAACACCTTCATCGACAAGATCAAGGCCAATGGCGAGCTGCAGAAGGTCTACGACAAGTGGATGAAGGTGCCGGTGCACAAGTTCCCGGACAGCCTCGAAGGCATCACCTTCACCGCGAGCTGAGCGCGCTGGATCGCCCTGCGTCCTGCCGGGCGCGAAGTGGCGATCCAGCTCATTGTTTCAGCATCGGATTTCCCCGAGAAGTGCATTCCACTTTTCGGCCCGATGCTAGCAACCGGAACCAGGGCCATGAACCAGCCAGCCGTCCAAAACGCCGTTTCGGCGGATGCCATGATCGCCATGACCCATGTCGAGAAATGGTATGGCGACTTCCAGGCCCTGACCGACGTCAACCTTGAGGTCCGCAAAGGCGAGCGTATCGTGCTCTGCGGGCCGTCGGGCTCCGGCAAATCGACGCTGATCCGCTGCATCAACCATCTGGAGGCGTACCAGAAGGGCGAGATTCGGGTCGGCGGCACAAGGCTGGGAGGCGATGCCAGGACGATCGACGCGGTGCGTCGCGAGGTCGGCATGGTCTTCCAGCACTTCAACCTGTTCCCGCATATGACCGTGCTGCAGAACTGCATGCTCGCGCCGATGCGCTCGCTCGGTGCCAGCAAGGCGGAGGCCGAGGCCACCGCCCGCAAGCTGCTCGGCCGGGTCAAGATTCTGGAACAGGCGGACAAGTATCCCGCCCAGCTCTCGGGCGGCCAGCAGCAGCGCGTCGCGATCGCGCGCGCGCTTTGCATGAAGCCGAAGGTGATGCTGTTCGACGAGCCGACATCGGCCCTCGATCCCGAGATGGTCAAGGAAGTGCTCGACACCATGATCGCCCTCGCGGAAGAGGGCATGACCATGATCTGCGTCACCCACGAAATGGGCTTCGCGCGGCAGGTGGCGAACCGCGTCATCTTCATGGCCAATGGCGCCATCGTCGAGGAAGCGCCGCCGGAAGAGTTCTTCCACAACCCGCGCCATGAGCGGACCCGGAAGTTCCTCGGCGAAATCCTGCACAAACACTGAAAACGACAGCCCGGGGCCTAGCCCCTGGGCATCTGAAACGGAACGCGATCGATGTCCCGCCTCGTCTATGTCCTGAACGGCCCGAACCTGAACCTGCTCGGCAAGCGCCAGCCGCACATCTACGGGCACGAGACCCTGGCGGATGTCGAGCGCGACTGCCGCGGGCTCGCCGAGGAACTCGGGCTGACGTTGCGCTTCCACCAGTCGAACCGCGAATACGAGCTCATCGACTGGATCCACGAGGCGCGCGAGGACGGCGCCGGCATCGTCATCAACCCCGCTGCCTTCACCCATACCTCGGTCGCGCTGCTCGACGCGCTCAACACCTTCGAGGGGCCGGTGATCGAGTGCCATATCTCGCAGGTGCATAAGCGCGAGAGCTTCCGGCACCATTCCTATGTCTCGCTGCGTTCCGACGGCGTCATCGCCGGCTTCGGCACGCAAGGCTACCAGCTCGGGCTGCGGCGCATCGCCAAGCTGATCGAAGACCAGGCCGCGTGAGGATCGATCCGATGGCTCCGGTCAAAATCGCTGTGATGGGTGCGGGCCTGATAGGCAAGCGCCACGCCGAACATGTCAGGGCGCAGTCCGGGGCGGTCCTCTCAGCGATCATCGATCCGGCGCCGACCGGGCGCGCCTTCGCCGAGGAGATCGGCGTCGCCTGGTACCCCGCCTTCGATGCCCTCCCCGTCCGCGAGAGGCCGGATGGCGTCATCGTCGCGACGCCGAACCAGCTCCATGTCGCAAACGGGCTGGAACTGGCTGCGGCCGGCATCCCGATGCTGGTCGAGAAGCCGATCGCGGACAGCGTGGATGGCGCACGCAAGCTGGTCCTGGCCGCCGAGGCGGCGGGTGTACCGCTGCTTGTCGGCCATCACCGCCGCCATAATCCGATGATCCGTGGGGCGCGCGAGGCGATCGACGCCGGCCGGCTTGGCCGCATCCTGACCCTGACCGGCCAGTTCTGGCTGGTGAAGCCGGACGCGTATTTCGACGTCGAATGGCGTCGGCAGGCGAGTGCCGGGCCGATACTGATCAACCTGATCCACGATATCGACCTCTTCCGCTATCTCTGCGGCGAAATCGTCGGGGTGCAGGCGCAGAGCTCGAACGCCGTGCGCGGCAACCCGGCCGAGGAAACCGCCGTCGCCCTCCTGCGCTTCGCAAACGGCGCACTCGGCACGGTCAGCGCTTCCGACACCGTGGTCTCGCCCTGGAGCTGGGAGCTGACGACCGGCGAGAACCCGGCCTATCCGCGCCAGGATCAGTCCTGCTACCAGATCGGCGGGACGCAGGGGTCGCTGACGATCCCCGCGCTCGAGCTCTGGAGCCACACGGACAAGCGCGGCTGGTGGGAGCCGCTGAAGCGCGAGCGCATCCCCTTCGTGCCCGAAGACCCGCTCCAGGCCCAGATCCGGCATTTCTGTGCGGTGATCCGCGGCGAGGAGGAGCCGCTCGTCTCCGGGCGCGAGGGGCTGGCGACGCTGGTCGTCATCGAGGCGGTCAAGCAGGCGGCACGCACGGGCGGATCTGTCGAGGTCACCACCGAGCCTGTTCCGGCGAGGGCATCAGCATGATCAGGGGCACGACACGGCTGATCGGCCATCTCGGCTTTCCGACCGAGAGCTTCAAGGCGCCGATGATCTACAACCCCTATTTCGAGCGGGATGGGATCGACGCCGTCGTCGTGCCTATGGGCTGCCGCAGCGAGGATTATCCCGATTTCCTGAAGCTGTTCTTCCGGCTCTCCAATGCTCACGGTGCGCTGGTGACGATGCCGCACAAGGTCACCACGACCGGCCTCGTCGACACGCTCTCCCCGACCGCCGCCATTGCCGGCGCCTGCAACGCGGTGCGTCTCGAGCCGGATGGCCGGCTCGCCGGCGACATGTTCGACGGTGAAGGCTTCGTACGCGGCATCCTGCGTAAGGGGCGCAAGCTCGCGGGCGCCCGGGCGCTCGTGGTCGGCGCCGGTGGTGTCGGCTCGGCGATCGCCGCCTCTCTGGCGAAGGCCGGTGTTGGCGAGCTCGCCCTGTTCGATACGCAGGGGCCGGCGGCGGTGGAACTGGGGCAGCGGCTCGTCGCACATTACCCTGCCCTGCGCGTCACGACCGGTTCGAACGATCCGGCCGGCTTCGACATCGTCGTCAATGCGACCCCGCTCGGCATGAAGCCGGGTGATCCGCTGCCGCTCGACGTTGCCCGCCTGCCCGCTTCCGCCCTGGTCGGCGAGGTCGTGATGGCGCAGGAGATCACGCCGTTTCTCGCCGCCGCCCGCGCGCGCGGCTGTGCGGTGCAGGTCGGCACCGATATGCTGTTCGAGCAGATCCCCGCCTATCTGGAATTCTTCGGCCTGCCCACGACCACGGCCGAGGATCTGCGCGCCGTGGCGCGGTTGGCTTGAGAGGAGGCATCCATGATTCCATCGATCGCCACCGTCTGCGTTTCCGGCACGCTCCAGGAAAAGCTCGAGGCCATAGCCGCCGCCGGCTTCACCGCAGTCGAGATCTTCGAGAACGATCTGATCGCCTTCCCAGGCTCCCCGGCTGAAGTCCGGCGCATCTGCGGCGACCTTGGCCTGACGATCGTGACTTGCCAGCCCTTCCGCGATTTCGAGGGCATGCCGGAGGGCCGCCGCCAGCGCGTTTTCGACCGGGCGGAACGCAAATTCGATCTGCTGCAGGAACTGGGGACAGACCTGCTCTTCGTCTGCTCCAGCGTCTCGCCGGAAGCCTTGTCGGGCATTGATCGTCTGGCTGCCGATTTCATTGAACTCGGCGAGCGGGCCGGCCGGCGAGGCTTGCGCGTCGGCTATGAAGCATTGGCCTGGGGCCGGCATGTCTTCGACTATCGCGACGCCTGGGAGATCGTGCGCCGCGCCAACCGGCCGGAAGTCGGGATCGTGCTGGATTCCTTCCATATCCTGGCGCGCGGGCTCGACCTTTCGGCCATCGGCACCATCCCGCGCGACAAGATCGCGATGGTGCAGATGGCCGATGCGCCGCTGCTGCAGATGGATCCGCTTTCCTGGAGCCGGCATTGGCGCTGCCTGCCGGGACAGGGCGACCTGAACCTTTCCGGGTTCATGCGCGCGCTGGTCTCGACCGGCTATGACGGCGTGCTCTCGCTGGAAATCTTCAACGACCGCTTCCGCGCCGGCTCAGCCCGTTCCGTCGCGCTCGACGGGCACCGCTCGCTGATCTGGCTGCTCGACGAAACCGCCCGGCAGATCGGCAAACCCGTGCCAGGCGCGGTGCCGATGCCGCCGCCGGCCCCGGTCGAGGCGGTGGAGTTCATCGAGTTCGCTGTGTCGGAAGCGGAGCGGCCGGGCTTCGAGAGGCTGCTGCGTGCGCTTGGCTTTGCTCGTTCCGGCGCGCATCGCTCCAAGGACGTCGATCTCTGGAGACAGGGCGATATCCGCATCGTGCTGAACAGCGAGGCCGACGGTTTCGCCCATAGCTATCAGATCACCCACGGCACTTCGGTCTGCGCGCTGGCCCTGCGCGTGCCGGATGCGCAGGCCGCGATCGCCCGCGCCAAGGCGATGCTCGACGTGCCCCATGCCGGCGCGGTCGGCCCCGGCGAGCTCGACATCCCGGCCGTGCGTGGGCTCGGCGGCAGCCTTGTCTATTTCCTCGACCACGCCTCGGCGCTCGGGCGCTGGGCGGAAGTCGATTTCGAGGCGACCGGGGAAGCAGGAAGCGATGCCGGGCTGACCGGCGTCGACCATGTCTCCCAGAGCATGCAGTACGAGGAGATGCTGACCTGGCTGCTGTTCTATTCGTCGCTGTTCGAGACGAAGAAGGCGCCGAGCCAGGCCGTGCTCGATCCCGGCGGCGTGGTCCAGAGCCAGGTCATCGAGAGCGGCCTCGACGGCCGGAACGGGCATGGGCTGCGGCTCATCCTGAACGGCTCGCAGAGCCACCGCACGCTGTCGGCCCGCTTCATCACCGATTTCTTCGGCTCGGGCGTGCAGCACATCGCCTTCGCGACGGACGACATCGCTGCGACGGTCGAGCGGCTGATGGCGAATGGCGTCGCCATGCTGCCCATCCCCGAGAACTACTATGACGACCTCGAGGCTCGCTCCGATCTGACGGCGGAGGAGATCGACGCGATGAAGGCGCTGAACATCCTCCATGACAGCGACGCCTCGGGCAGCTTCCGGCAGGCCTATACGCAGACGCTGGATGGTGGTCTGTTCTTCGAAATCGTCCAGCGCGATGGCTATGCCGGCTATGGTGCTGCCAATGCCGGCATCCGCCTGACCGCACAATCCAGGCTCGCGCGCCCGATCACCATTCCCGCGCCGAGCCATGGCTGAAGGGAGACGCGTCGCCATGCCCGTGAAAGCTCCTTTGCCATGAGCCGTCTGTTTCTTCCCTATGCGGCACCGGACCAGGGCCAGCCGAGCTCGCTTCATCCGGACTATCGTTCGACGGTGGCGCGAAGCCCGCGTCATCAGCCGATCGTGATTCCGCAGACGCTGACCGAAGTGACCGGCCCGAGCGACTGGTCCCGGCTGATGGGGCCGGCGATGTCCGACCTCACCGCCCAGCACAAGGGCGAACCGCAGGGCCAGCGCATCGTCGTCACCGGCCGCGTGCTCGACGAGGACGGCCGGCCCGTGCCGAACACCGTCGTCGAGATCTGGCAGGCCAATGCCGCCGGCCGCTACATCCACGCCAAGGACGACTGGCCGGCTCCGCTCGATCCGAATTTCACCGGCGTCGGCCGCGTCATCACCGACGCCGAGGGCCGCTACCGCTATGTCACGATCCGGCCCGGCGCCTATCCCTGGGGCAACCACAAGAACGCCTGGCGCCCGGCCCATATCCATCTTTCGCTGCTGGGGCCGGCCTTCGCGACGCGATTGGTCACGCAGATGTATTTCCCGGACGACCCGCTGATCGAGATCGATCCGATCGCCAACGCCGTGCCGATGCCCTATCGCCAGCGCATGGTCTCGCGCTTCGACATCGGCACCACCGTGCCGAACTGGGCGCTGGGCTATGTCTTCGACATCGTGCTCAAGGGCCGCGACCAGACGCCGTTCGAGGACGACCATGACGACGACCACTGATCCGGCGAGCGGGGATCTGGAAACCCGCAACGCCGCCCCGCGTCAGGACAATCAGGACCCGGCGATGTTCGGCCAGACGCCCTGGCAGACGGTCGGGCCATACTTCCATTACGCCTTGCCCTGGAAAGGTGGCGCCGATCTCGTCGGTCGCTCCGAGATGGGTGCGCGGCCTGACCTGATGCCGCCGGAGCATTTCCTGCTCTCAGGCTCGAACGTCTCGGGCACGCCTGATGGCGAGGTCATCGCGCTTGCCGGCTGCGTCTACGACGCCGACGGCAAGCCGATCGAGGACGCGATGATCGAGATCTGGCAGGCGAATGCGGCGGGCCGCTATGCCAGCCCGGACGATGTCCGCGAGGACGTCGCGCTCGACCAGCATTTCGTCGGCTTCGGCCGCGCTTCGACCGACAAGGCCGGAGTCTTCCGCTTCCGCACCATCCGCCCTGGCCGCGTGCCCGGCCCCGGCAACAGCCTTCAGGCGCCTCATGTCGCGCTCTCGGTCTTCGGCCGCGGATTGCTGAAGCGGCTCCTGACCCGGCTCTATTTCGCCGATGGCGAGGGCAACGAGACCGACCCGATCCTCGCCCTCGTGCCGGAGGTGCGCCGCCATACCCTGATCGCCCAGCGCAAGCCGGACGGGACCTGGTGGCTCGACATCAACCTCGCCGGCGACAACGAGACGGTCTTCTTCGATATGTAGAGGCGAGCGGGCACAGAGTGGCTGGCGTTCACGCAGCCGTCATGCTCGGGCTTGACACGAGCATCTCAGGACGAGAACGCGCCCATTCCTGCCAGAGATTCTCGGGTCTTCGCTTCGCTCCGCCCGAGAATGACGGACTTCATGAGGCGCCCTCTCAGGCCGCCTTCTTCCGCTCGGCGATCCGCGCAAGATCGGTCAGCAGCCGGCGCGTTGCCTTCAGGCGCTGCTCGACTGTCTCGAAATCGTCGATGAAGACGACGCGCATGTCCGGGCGGACCTTCGCCAGCGTGCCCTGCTTGGCGACGTAGCTCACCAGCCCTTCCGGATTGGCGAATTCGTTGTTGCGGAAGGCGACGATGATGCCCTTCGGGCCGGCCTCGACCTTCTCGACATTGGCGCGCTTGCAGAGCGCCTTGATCGCGACGATCTCCAGGAGCTGGTTGACCTCCTCGGGCAGCGGGCCGAAGCGGTCGACCAGTTCGGCGCCGAAGGATTGCAGCTCGGCATCGTCATCCATGGTCGAGAGGCGCTTGTAGAGCGTCAGCCTCAGCGTCAGGTCCGCGACATAATGCTCGGGGATCATGACGGGAGCACCGACCTGGATCGCCGGCGACCATTGCGTCTCGGTCTCGAACTCGATGCCAGCCTTGAGAGCAGCCACTGCCTCCTCCAGCATCTGCTGATAGAGCTCGTAGCCGACCTCCTTGATATGGCCTGACTGCTCGTCGCCGAGCAGATTGCCGGCGCCTCTAATGTCGAGGTCGTGACTGGCGAGCTGGAAGCCGGCGCCGAGCGTATCGAGCGATTGCAGCACCTTCAGCCGCTTGTCGGCCTGCTCCGTCAGCTTGCGGTTGGCCGGCACGGTGAAAAGCGCGTATGCGCGCGTCTTCGAGCGGCCGACACGGCCCCGGAGCTGGTAGAGCTGGGCGAGGCCGAACATGTCGGCGCGGTGGACGATCAGCGTATTCGCCGTGGGGATGTCGAGGCCCGACTCGACGATCGTGGTCGAAAGCAGGATGTCGTACTGGCCCTCATAGAAGGCCGTCATCACGTCCTCGAGCGTGCCGGCCGCCATCTGGCCATGGGCGATGCCGACCTTGCACTCGGGCACCTGCTTGTCGAGGAAGTCCTTGACCTCGGCGATGTCCTCGATGCGCGGCACGACATAGAACGACCGCCCTCCCCGGTAACGCTCGCGCAGCAGGGCTTCGCGCACGATCAGCGGATCGAAGGGCGTGACGAAGGTGCGCACAGCGAGGCGATCGACCGGCGGCGTCGCGATGATCGAGAGCTCGCGCACGCCGGTCATGGCGAGCTGGAGCGTGCGCGGGATCGGCGTCGCCGAGAGGGTCAGCATATGCACCTCGGCGCGCAGTTCCTTCAGCTTCTCCTTATGGGCGACGCCGAAATGCTGCTCCTCGTCGACGATGACGAGGCCGAGATCCTTGAAGTCGACACCCTTGCCGAGCAGCGCATGCGTGCCGACGACGATGTCCATCGTGCCGTCCTTCGCGCCCTGCTTGACTGTCTTGAGATCGGCGCTGCCGACGAAGCGCGAGGCCTGCCCGACATTGACGGGTAAGCCGGCAAAACGATCCGCGAAATTGCGGTAGTGCTGGCGGGCGAGCAGTGTCGTCGGCACCACGACCGCGACCTGCTTGCCGTTCAGCGCGGTGGCAAAGGCGGCACGCAGCGCCACCTCCGTCTTGCCGAAACCGACATCGCCGCAGACCAGCCGATCCATCGGGCGCCCTGCCGCGAGATCGTCGAGCACGGCGTCGATGGTGTTCTGCTGGTCTTCCGTCTCCTCATAGGGGAAGCGGGCAATGAACTCGTCGTAGACGCCAGCCGGCGGCACGAGGCGCGGCGCCTCCTTGAGCGCGCGCGCCGCCGCGATCTGGATGAGCTTGCCGGCCATCTCGCGGATGCGCTGCTTGAGCTTGGCCTTGCGCGCCTGCCAGCCGCCGCCGCCGAGCCGGTCGAGCTGGACCTCGGTGTCTTCCGAGCCATAGCGCGACAGCAATTCGATGTTCTCGACCGGCAGGAAGAGCTTGGAATCGCCGGCATAGTGGATCTCGAGGCAGTCATGCGGCGCGCCGACGGCCGTGATCGACTTCAGCCCGATAAAGCGGCCGATGCCGTGATCGACATGGACGACGAGATCGCCCGGAGCGAGCGAGGAGAGCTCCGCAATGAAGTCCTGCGGCCGGCGCGTCTTGCGGCGCGGGCGGACAAGGCGATCGCCGAGAATGTCCTGTTCGCCGACGACGGCAAGGCGCCCGGCCTCGAAGCCAGTCTCGAAGCCCCAGACCGCGAGCGCGACCGTGCCCGGCTTGAGGTCGAAGGCGGCCCGCAGCGAGCCGGTCATCTGGACGCTCTTCAGCCCATGGTCTTCGAGCACATGGGCAAGGCGCTCGCGCGAGCCTTCCGACCATCCGGCAAGGATGACGCGCTTGCCGTCGGCTTCGAGCGCACGGACATGGGCGACGGCGGCTTCGAAGACGCTGCCGGAATCGCCGGCGCGCTCGGCCGCGAAGCTGCGGCCCTGCTTGCCGCCGAGATCGAGGACGAGCTTGCCTTCGCTGTCGGGCAGCTGGAACGGGGTTAGGCTGGCGACGCCGGAGACATCGATCGCGCCGCGCCAGTCGGCCGGCGAAAGATAGAGCGCGCTCGGAGGCAGCGGCTTGTAGGGAATGCCCCCGGCCCCGCCCTGCTCGAGCGCTGCCTTTCGGGCGTCGTAATAATCCTTGATCAGGCTGATGCGTTCGCCGACGGCGTCCTCGGCCTGATGGTCGAGCACCACAGGCACGTCCGGCAGATAGGTGAAGAGCGTATCCAGATTCTCGGCGAGCAGGGGCAGCCAGTGCTCCAGCCCGGCAGGGCGGCGGCCTTCGCTCACTGCCTCGTAGAGCGTGTCGTCGCGGCCGGGCGTGCCGAAGGTCGAGATGTAGGATTGGCGGAAGCGGCGGATGCTCTCGCTCGTCATCTGCGCTTCGGACATCGGTACGAGGTCGAGCCCGCGCAACTGCCCGGTCGTGCGCTGCGTCTCAGGATCGAAGGTGCGGATCGATTCCAGCGTATCGCCGAAGAAGTCGAGCCGGATCGGTGCCGGCATGCCCGGCGGGAAGAGGTCGACGATGCCGCCGCGCACAGCGAACTCGCCGGTCTCGCGCACGGTCGAGGTGCGCAGATAGCCGTTGATGTCGAGCCAGCGCGCCAGTTCCTCGATGTCGACCATGTTGCCGGGCGCGGCCGAGAAGCTTTCGGAGGCGACCTTGCCGAAAGCGGGCACGCGCTGGAGCGCGGCGTTGACGGTCGTCAGCAGCAGGCGCGGCCGGTCGCCCGACTTCGTCTTGGCAAGACGCGACAGCGTCGTCATCCGATGCGCGACGATGGCAGGGGCCGGCGAGACGCGATCATAGGGCTGGCAGTCCCAGGCCGGGAAGCTCATCACCTCCAGATCGGGCGCCACGAACTGCAGCGCGTTCTCCAGCACCTGCAGGCGCTGACCGTCGCGGGCGACGAAGACGAGCATCGCCGCCCCCTCGGCCTTCTTGGCGCGGGCGCGGGTGAGATCGGCGAGGACGACGGCGTCGAAACCATCGGGCACGCCGGCGAGTGTCGGCTTGTCGCCGCGGTTCAGCGCATCGAGGATGCGGTCGAGCTGCGGCTTGGCGATCTGGCTGGGAGGAGGAATGCTCATCGGTATCTTGATCGTTTCAGTACGCCGTTGGGAGACTTGCGCCGTCATCCCGGACAAGCGGCGAAGCCGCGCCGATCCGGGATCCATGCCAGAGCGCTAAACGGCGATGCTCAGGCATGGATCCCGGGTCTTCGCTTCGCTGCGCCCGGGATGACGCCGCGTAAGTCATAGTCGGCTACACATGGATCGGCTTGTCGTGGTGGTGAAACGCCCTCAGCCGCCGGTACAGTTCCGTGTCGTAATTTTCCGGAACGGGAGCCTCTCCGGTCACCCAGCTCAGCAGGTCCCGGTCCAGAACCTCGATCAGCCGCTCGAATTCGTCGAGCTCGGCCTCGCTGAAACCGGCGATCGCGTCGTCGGCGAAGCGGCCCATGATCAGGTCCATCTCGCGCATGCCGCGATGCCAGGCGCGGAACAGGATCTTGCGGCGGCGCGGGTCGAGATCGGCGCTGGAGCGGGTCGAGCCGGACATGAGAACCTCGGGCAAGAAGACTTCAGGCTCGAAACTTCAGGCCTGAAAACCTGGGGAATTGCGCAATGACAAATGGGCCGGCCCCGTCGCGGAGCCTGCCTGAGCAGGTTATATAGCGACGCAACCCGGCGAAGTCAGCGGCCAAGGCGCCGCGATCTTCGCGCTCCTGACAGATTCGCGAGACGATTTGCGCCCTTCGATCCTCGATCCGCTGTTCGCTCCCGCCACGACGCTCTCCGGCGTTGGGCCGAAACTCGGCAAGGTTCTGGATCGTTTCCTCGGCGACGAGACGCAGACCGCCCGCGTGGTCGACCTGATGTTCCACCTGCCGACCGGCGCAGTCGATCGCCGGCCGAGCGCTTCGATCGCCGATGCGCCCATCGGCGACATCGCGACTTTCACCGCCCGCGTCAGCGAGCATCGCGCGGCCCCGGCGGGCAAGAAGGCACCCTACCGCGTGATCGTCGAGGACGAGACGGGGGACGTCACACTCGTCTTCTTCCACGCCGATTCCCGCCATCTGGCACAGAATCTGCCGATCGGCGCCTACCGGATCATCTCGGGCAAGCTCGAACTTTGGGAAGGCATGCGCCAGATGGTGCATCCCGAGCGCATCCTCGATCCCAAGCTCGCGGCCACCCTGCCCGCCTTCGAGCCGGTCTATCCGCTGACCGAAGGCATCGGCGGGCGAGTGATGATGCGGATCGCACAGGCTGCCGCCGAACGCTGCCCGGAGATGCCCGAATGGCAGGATGGCGGGTTCCAGGCCAAGAACAGCTTCCCCTCCTTTCGGGAGGCGGTCGAAGCGCTGCACCACCCGGCCGATCGCAAGGCGGCCGAAGGCGACACGGTCGCGCGCCGCCGGATCGGCTATGACGAGCTGCTGGCGAGCCAGATCGCCCTCGCCCTGGTGCGCCGCCAGCAGAAGAAGATCGCAGGACGCGCCACCAGCGGGGATGGGGGCTTGCGCTGGCGCATCCAGTCCGCCCTGCCCTTCGAACTGACCGAGGGCCAGCGCAAGGCCATCGCCGACATCCATTCCGACATGGCCAAGCCCGAACGGATGCTGCGGCTGCTGCAGGGCGATGTCGGCTCGGGCAAGACGGTGGTCGCGCTGATGGCGATGGCCGCCGCCGCCGAGGCCGGCCGGCAGTCGGTGTTGATGGCGCCGACGGAAATCCTCGCCCGCCAGCATGCCGAGAGGCTGGCGCCGCTGGCCGAGAAGGCCGGGCTGAAGCTTGCTTTGCTGACGGGGCGCGAGAAAGGTGCCGGTCGCCGGCAGGTGCTGGAAGGCTTGGCGAACGGCTCGATCGACATCGCCGTCGGCACCCACGCCCTGTTTCAGGAAGACGTCGCCTTCCATGATCTGGCGCTGGCCGTGGTCGACGAGCAGCACCGCTTCGGCGTGCATCAGCGCCTGCTGCTCGGCTCCAAAGGCGAAGCGGTCGACGTGCTGGTGATGACCGCGACGCCGATCCCGCGCACGCTGGCTCTGACCTGGTTCGGCGATATGGATGTCTCGATCCTCTCCGAGAAGCCGGCGGGCCGGAAGCCGATCGTCACCCGCGCCATCTCGTCCGAGCGTTATGACGAGGTCGTCGGCGCCATCGGCCGGGCCGTCGAAGCCAGCCAGCAGGTCTATTGGGTCTGCCCGCTCGTGCAGGAATCCGACACGCTCGACGTTGCCGCGGCGCAGGAGCGCTATGAGGCTCTGCGCGAGATCTTCGGTGCCAAGGTCGGGCTGCTGCATGGCCAGATGCCCGGACGCGAGAAGGACGCTGCGATGGCCGCTTTCGTCGCCGGCGAAACGCGCATCCTCGTATCGACGACGGTGATCGAGGTCGGCGTGGACGTGCCCAACGCCAGCGTCATGGTGATCGAGCACGCCGAGCGCTTCGGCCTCGCCCAGTTGCACCAGTTGCGCGGGCGCATCGGGCGCGGCTCGGCTGCCTCGACCTGCCTCCTGCTCTACAAGGGGCCTCTTGGCCCGATCGCCGAGGCGCGATTGACGATCATGCGCGAGACCGAGGACGGTTTCCGCATTGCAGAGGAGGATTTGCGTCTGCGCGGCGAAGGCGAAGTGCTTGGCACCAAGCAGTCCGGCTCGCCGGACTGGCGCATCGCCCGGCCGGAGATCGACGGCGATCTGCTGGCCGCTGCCCGCGATGATGCGCGGCTATTGATCGAGCGCGATCCGCAACTCGAGACGCCGCGCGGGCAGGCCGTGCGGGCGCTGCTCTATCTGTTCGAGCGCGACGTCGCGATCCGGCTGCTGCGGGCGGGTTGAGAGCGAGAACCTTGCCCTCATTCTCGGGCGAAGCGAAGCGCAGACCCGAGAATCTCGTGACGAGAAGACACTGGTTTCCGAGATGCTCGGGTCAAGCCCGAGCATGACGACCGGCCCCACAGCAATCCTGATCAAGCGCGGCCGTCTTGCCGGCGCCATGGTGCCGGCGCTTCGTGGAGAGAGCATGGACCCGGTCAAGACAGCCATCTGGTGCATCGAGAGCCGCTTCGCCTCCGAGCTTTCGCTCGATGAGATCGCGGAGGTCAGCGGCGTCTCGCGCTTCCATCTCAGTCGCGCCTTCGGCGTGGCGACCGGCCGCTCGGTGATGCGCTATGTGCGCGAGCGCCGGCTGTCGGAGGCGGCACGCCAGCTCGCCGATGGGGCGCCCGACATCCTCTCGGTCGCGCTCGACTGGGGCTATGGCTCCCACGAAGCCTTCACCCGCGCCTTTCGCGAGCAGTTCGGCATCACGCCCGAAGAGCTGCGCGCCCGGCGCGACTTGTCCTCGCTCACCCTCGTGGAGCCCCTATCCATGCACGACATCGCCCCCGCCCCCATCGCCGAACCACGCATCGTCACCAACAAGCCATTATTGATTGCCGGGTTCAGCGGCCATTTCTCGATGGACAAGACGCAAGGGATTCCGCTGCTCTGGCAGAAGATCGCCCCGCATTTCGGCAATATCCCCGGCCAGCGCGGCTATGTCGCCTATGGTGCGAGCTATAATTGCGACGAACATGGCGCCTTCGACTACATCGCCGGGGCCGAGGTCTCGTCCTTCGGCGACCTGACCGACGAGTTCGCGCGGTTGAGCGTGCCGGAACAGCTCTGCGCCGTCTTCGAGCACAGTGGCCATATCACCGGCATCAAGCAGACCTACAAGGCGATCTGGCAGGACTGGTTCCCGAAATCGGGACGCGAACCCGAGATGGGCGTCACGTTGGAGCGGATGGATGAGCGCTTCGACGGCGCGACCGGCAACGGCACCGTCGAGATCTGGGTGCCGCTCAAGCGTTGACCGGGAGCTTCGCCTCCGGCTTCGGTTTGCCGTTCTGCTCGCCGGGCTGGATCAGCCCGGCCGACATGATCAGCTTGGCGCCGTCCTCGACCGTGATCGAGAGCTCGACGATCTCGCGACGCGGCAGGTAGAAGAAGAAGCCCGTGGTGGGGTTTGGCGTACAAGGCAGGAAAACGCCGATTTGCTCTTCGCTATCGGGCAGGCGCCCGGCGATTTCGGGCGCGGCCTCCTGCGCGATGAAGACGATCGACCACATGCCCGGCTGCGGGAACTGCACCATCCCCACCTTGCGGAAGGAGGTGCCCGACTGCGAGAAGATCGTCTCGAAAACCTGCTTCACCCCTTTGTAGAGGCTGCGGACCACCGGCATGCGGCCCAGGATCGCCTCGCCCGCGCGGATCAGCGAACGGCCGACCAGATTGGCAGTGAGGAAGCCGAGCAGCGTCAGCCCGACCAGTGCGATGACGAGGCCGAAGCCTGGCACCGGATAAGGCAGATAGGCATCGGGCAGATAGGAATTCGGGATGAGCGGCTTCACCAGCCCGTCGATGAAATTGATGAACCACCAGGTCACCGAAGCGGTGATGGCGAGCGGCGCAGCGATGACGAGCCCGGTCAGGAAATAGCGGCGCAGCCGTGCGCCCCATGTCGGGCGAAGGAGCTCCGTCGGCAGAACGAAGCGCGGATCGGGCGGGCCGGCGGTCATCTCTCTCCCCAAGGCACCGGCGCGACGTCCCGCCTGCTTGCAGGCGCAGTCTCGCGCCGCGATATGACAAGATAAGCGAGGCGGAGATATCCGCCAGCCCCGCATTTCATGCAAGCAAGGATGAGGCCGTGAGCGACGATGACCAGCCGCGAAGCCGTTGGCCGCGGCCGCTTCTGTTCGCGGCTGGCTGGATCTTCACGGCGCTCGGCATCGTCGGGCTGATGCTGCCGGTGATGCCGGGCACGGTCTTCCTGATTCTCGCGGCCTGGTGCTTCTCGCGGTCCTCGCCGCGGTTCGAGGCCTGGCTGCTCGGCCATCCGAAGCTCGGCCCGCATGTCCTGCGCTGGCGCGAGACGGGCGCCATCGCCCGGCGGGCGAAATATCTCGCCTGCGGATCGATGGTGCTCAGCTTCGCGTTGCTGACGCAGACGAGCGCGCCACCGATCGCGCTGGCGACGACGGCGCTCTGTCTGATCGGTGCAGGCACCTATGTGGCGAGCAGGCCGGAAGCCTGACAAACCGCGTCATGCTCGGGCTTCACCCGAGCATCTCCGAAAAAGAGATTCTCGGGTCTGCGCTTCGCTCCGCCGAGCATGACGGCAACGCCGCCGGCCTCACTCCACGGTGACGGACTTCGCCAGATTGCGCGGCTGGTCGACGTCCTTGCCCATGAAAACCGCCGTCTGATAGGCGATCATCTGGATCGGCAGGGCGTAGACGATCGGCGCGAAGGTCGGATCCATGTCCGGCATGATGATCGTCGCCTCGGGCTCGATGCCGCATTCGGCGGCGCCCTTTGCGTCGGTGATCAGGATGATGCGACCGCCGCGGGCAGCGACCTCCTGCATGTTCGAGGCGGTCTTCTCGAACAGCGCATCGTGCGGGGCTACGACGACGACCGGCATGTCCTCGTCGATCAGGGCGATCGGTCCATGTTTCAGCTCACCCGCCGGATAGCCTTCCGCGTGGATATAGCTGATTTCCTTCAGCTTCAGGGCCCCTTCCAGCGCAAGCGGGAAGCTGGTGCCGCGGCCCAGGTAGAGAACGTCCTTGGCCCTGGAGAGCTTGTGCGAGAGCTGCTCGATCTCCGGTTCCAGCGCGAGCGCCTTGGCGATCAGGCCGGGCAGCGCGATCAGATTCTGGACATGGCGTGCCTCATCCTCGGCCGAGAGCGTCCCGCGGCCGCGCGCCGCTGCGAGAGCAAGGCAGGCAAGCGCAGTGAGCTGGCAGGTGAAGGCCTTGGTCGAGGCGACGCCGATCTCGGGGCCGGCCAGCGTCGGCGCGATCGCATCGCTTTCGCGGGCGATGGTCGAGGTCGGCACGTTCACGACGGAGAGAACGGTCTGCTTCTCCTGCTTCGCGTAGCGCAGACACGCCAGCGTGTCGGCCGTCTCGCCCGACTGGGAGACGAACAATGCCAGGCCATCGGCCGGCAGCGGCGGCTCGCGGTAGCGGAATTCGGAGGCGACATCGATCTCGACCGGCAGGCGGGCGAGCTTCTCGAACCAGTATTTCGCCGTCAGGCCGGCATAATAGGCGGTGCCGCAAGCGGAAATCGAGAGGCGCGACAGCTTCTTCCAGTCGACCTTATCCTGAAACGGCAGGCGCACCGCGCCGGCGGCCATGTCGAGATATTGTGTCAGCGTGTGGCCGACGACCTCCGGCTGCTCGTAGATTTCCTTCGCCATGAAGTGGCGGTGATTGCCCTTCTCGACCAGGAAGGCACCCGCGGCGACGCGCTGGGCGCGGCGTACCACCTCTGCGCCAGCCTTGTCGTAGAAGGTGGCGCCACGGCGGTTGAGGACGACCCAGTCGCCCTCCTCCAGATAGGCGATGAGGTTGGTGAAGGGCGCCAGCGCCAGCGCGTCGGAGCCGAGATACATCTCGCCGTCACCGACACCGACCGCGAGCGGCGAGCCCTTGCGGGCACCGATCAGGAGATCTTCCTCGCCGCGGAACAGGAAGGCGAGCGCGAAGGCGCCGTGTAGCCGCGGCAGGCTTGCCGCGATGGCCTGGACCGGCGTCTTGCCGCCGTCGAGCTCGCGCGTGACGAGGTGGGCAATGACCTCGGTATCGGTCTCGGTCTCGAAGACGTAGCCGTCGGCCTGCAACTCGGCGCGCAGTTCGCGGAAGTTCTCGATGATGCCGTTGTGCACGACGGCGAGCCTTGGGGTCGCGTGCGGATGCGCGTTGGTCTCGTTGGGCTTGCCGTGGGTCGCCCAGCGGGTGTGGCCGATGCCGATCAGCCCGTCGAGCGGTTCGCTCGACAGGCGAACCTCGAGATTCCTGAGCTTGCCTTCGGCGCGCCGGCGGACGAGCTGGCCGGCTTCCAGCGTCGCGACGCCGGCGGAATCATAGCCGCGATATTCGAGCCGCCGCAGCGCCTCGACGATCTGCGTCGCCACCGCTTCCTTGCCCAAAATCCCGACGATGCCGCACATGGGCGAACCCCTCGAACCGTTGCTGCTAGCGATACCGCTTAGCTGGAGAAGGCGCGGATGCCCAATCAATCTAAATGACGAACTGTGAACGGCGGCCTGCAGGTTTTCCCGAGAAACCCGGCTATTCGGCCGCCTTCTTGGCGGCTTTCCGAGCCATTGCCTCTGCTCGGAACGTTTTCGCCCAGCCTTCCTTCCCGAACTGCCGGCCGCGGCCGATGGCGAGCGCATCGGGGGCAACATCGCTGGTGATGACCGAGCCGGAGCCGATATAGGCACCTTCGCCGATCGTGACGGGCGCAACAAGCGAGGAGTTCGAGCCGACGAAGGCGTTCGCGCCGATCGTCGTCTTCGACTTGGTGAAGCCGTCATAGTTGCAGGTGATGGTGCCGGCGCCGATGTTGGCTGCCGCGCCTATCGTCGCGTCCCCGATATAGGTCAGATGGTTGACCTTGGCCCCGGGGCCGATATCCGCCGCCTTCACCTCGACGAAGTTGCCGACCTTGGACTTGTCCGCGAGCTTCGCGCCCGGCCGCAGACGGGCGAAGGGGCCGACATTTGCCCCCTCGCCGATGGTGGCCCCCTCCAGATGCGAGAAGGCGTGGATCAAGGCACCGTCGGCGACGCGCACGCCCGGTCCGAAAATCACATTGGGCTCGATCACGACGTCGCGGCCGATCTCGGTATCGACGCTGAAGAAGACCGTCTCCGGGGCGATCAGAGTCGCGCCGCCGAGCATGACGGCGTTGCGCTTGTGCCGCTGGAATTCCGCTTCTACCGCGGCCAACTGCACCCGGTCGTTGACGCCCTGGACTTCGCTCTCCGGCGCCTTCAGCACGACGGCATCCAGCCCGCGCGACCGCGCGATAGCCACCGCGTCGGTCAGGTAGAATTCGCGCTGGCCGTTTTCGTCGTCGATCGCTTCGAGAATCGCCAGCGCATGCTCCCCGGCGAGCGCCATCAGGCCGGCATTGCAAAGCTTGATCTTGCGCTGCGCCGACGTCGCGTCCTTGTGCTCGATGATGGCCTCGAGCTTCCCGTCATGCTCGACAAGCCGGCCATAGCCGTTCGGGTCGCGCGCTTCGAAGCCGAGGACGGCGACCGCCGCCCCTCCTGCCAGTGCCCCGCGCAGGGCCATGAAGGTTTCCGGCCGGACGAGCGGCGTGTCGGCAAAGGCGACCAGGATCTCTCCGTGGCCGGCTTTCAGGGCTTCCCTTGCCGCCAGCACCGCATGGGCGGTTCCGCGCCGCTCGTGCTGCGTCGCGATCCGTGCCGACGGAAGGAGTTTCAAGGTCTCCGCGCCGACCTCGGGGCGCTCGGACGAGATCACGACCGCAACGGCGTCCGCGCCGGCCTGTGAGACCGACGACAGGACATGGCCCAGCATGGAAAGACCGGCAACGGGATGAAGCACCTTCGGGGTCCGCGACTGCATGCGGGTGCCCTCGCCGGCCGCCAGAACGATCGCAAGGCAGGAGCGAGCCGGCTGCATTTCGGTCATCTTTGTCGTTTCCCCTGCGGGCATGATTAGATTTCTGCCCGCTCCTCACGGTCGCTTTCGCGCATGCTGGCGTTGCAGGCGGCGTGGATAGCCGATCCTTTCGGCTTTTGCCAAAGTCGAAATGGAAAAAAAGGGGCTCCCGAGAATGACCACCGTTCATCAATCATCATAGGTCGTTCCGGGATGCCCCTCCAGCGGGTTCGATCACCACTAATTTCCTGATCGGAACCGCTTTTCAGCCGAACTGGAAATGCTCTAGAAGCGCGGAGGGCGAGGGCGTCGTCCGCGCAGTTTGGAAAAGATGTCGAATCCCTTGAATCGCAGACAGTTTCTGGAGGGTGCGGCCGGCGGCGCGGCCCTGCTGTCTCTGGCCGCTCCGGCTGCGGCCCAGACGCCGACAGGCGCGGCCGCCTTCAACATTCCCGCTCTCGCCGATGGGCAGCGTTTCGACCCGGCCCTGGTGGTCGACGCTGCTCGCACATTGGCGCAGCGTCCGCTGATCCCCCTTGGGGCGTCCGACCTGCCTGAGGGGTATGCGACGCTGCCGGCGGATCAGTTCGCCGGGATTCGCACGCGTCCCGAGGCGACGATCTGGGCCGGAGAGAACCGTGGCTTCACGGTCGAGCCGCTGCATCGCGGTTTTGTGTTCTCCAATCCGGTCAGCCTGTTCACGGTCGAGGATGGGACGGTGCGCCGCGTTTCCTTCGATCGCGGCAAGTTCGACTATGGCCGCGTCACGCCCCCCCCGGCGAATGCCGACCTGCAGTTCTCCGGCATGCGGATCGCGGCCGGGCTCGAGCGGCCCTTCGAGGTCGCGATCTTCCAGGGTGCAACCTTCTTCCGTGCGCTGGCTCGCGGGCAGAATTTCGGTGCGATGTCGCGCGCGCTCATCCTGCGTCCGGGCGAGCAGCGCGGCGAGGAACTGCCCTTCTTCCGCGCCTTCTGGATCGAGCGCCCGAGCCCCGCCACCGGTTCGCTGGTGATCCACGGACTGCTCGATTCGGAGAGCGTGACCGGTGCGGCGCGGATGACGCTGCGCCCTGGCGACGTGACCTTCATCGACGTCGAGATGACTTTGTTCGCCCGTCAGGCGCTGGAGCATGTCGGCTTCGGCTGCATCAGCGCGACTTTCCTGTCCGGTCCGCAAAGCCGGCGTACCTTCGATGACCTCAGGCCGTCGATCGGTGAGGTTTCGGGCGTGCAGATGTGGTCGGGCGGCGGCGAATGGATCTACCGGCCGGTGAACAACCCCGCGACATTGCAGGTCTCCTCCTTCGTCGACGAGAACCCGAAGGGCTTCGGCCTGGTGCAGCGCGAGCGCGATCCAGCCGCGTTCCAGGACGACGACCAGCGCTTCGAGCTCAGGCCGAGCGTCTGGAACGAGCCTCTGGGCGACTGGGGCGCCGGCTCGGTCCAACTGATCGAGATCCCCAGCGACTCCGAGCCGAACAAGAACATCATCATGTACTGGCGGCCCCGGCAGCCGCTGGCAGCCGGCAGCGAGACCTCGATCAGCTATCGACAGGCCTGGTGCTGGCAGCCGCCCGAACGGCCGCCACTGGCGATTGCGACCCGCACCCGGCAGGGCAAGGGCTCGCAGGGCCGCCGCCGCCGCTTCATCGTCGAATTCACCGGCGACAAGCTTGGGGATGCGGCGCTGATCGCCTCGACGCGGGCGACGGTTACCGCGCAGCCCGGCGCGGTGCATGGCGTGCGGCTCTGGCCCTATCCGGAGCGCAAGATGATGCGTGTCGGGTTCGAGGTCGATCCGGGCACCGAAGCGCTCTCCGAGCTTAGGCTCGTCCTGCAATCCGGCGGCCAGCCCGTCTCGGAAACATGGTTGAATCGATGGACGTGGTGACCGCGCCCCGCCAGGAGATCGCGGAGACCGAGGCGCGCAGCTTCAATCCCGCCCGCGAGCCTGCGACTCCGCCCGAGGACAGGCTGATCATGCCGGTGCAGTCCTTCCGGAGCTGGAACGCCTCCGAGCGGCGCAAGCCCGCGGTACCGGCCAACTGGAAGACGCCCTGGCTCAAGCGCCTCTTCGTCTTCGGCGGCGGTTTCGCCCTCACGGCCTATGGCGCCTGGGAAATGTACAATGTCGTGTCGGTCAGCCGCACGACCTCGTTGCAGTACGCCTTGCTGGTGCTGTTCACGATCAACTTCTCGTGGATTGCCCTCGCCTTCACCAGCGCCCTGCTCGGCTTCTTCGGCGTGCTCTTTGGCGCCGGTCGCGCGGATCGGGCGGAAAGCCTGAAGCATCGCACCGTCGTGGTGATGCCGATCTACAACGAATCTTCGGCACGCATCTTCGCGGCGGTCGCCGCGATCCGCGAGTCGGTCGATGCGACCGGGCTCGGCGACCATTTCGACTACTTCATCGTCTCGGACACGACCAATCCGGATGTCTGGGTGGCGGAGGAGCGGGCGTTCCTGGCGCTGCGCGAGCGGCTCGGCCCCAATTCGCGCGTCTATTATCGCCACCGCCCGAAGAACCATCACCGCAAGGCCGGTAACATCGCTGATTTCGTCACGCGCTGGGGCGGCCTCTACGAGCACATGGTCGTGCTCGACGCCGACAGCCTGATGACCGGCACCTGCATCGTGCGCCTTGCCGCCGCGATGGAGGCCGATCCCGACGCCGGCATCATCCAGTCGCTGCCGCTGATCATCAACCGCAACACCTTCTTCGCGCGGCTGCAGCAGTTCGCGGCCCGGGTCTACGGCCCCGTCATCGCAACCGGCCTCGCCATGTGGTCCGGCCGTGACGGCAACTACTGGGGCCACAACGCCATCATCCGGACGAAGGCCTTCGCCGATCATTGCGGCCTGCCCGATCTCAAGGGCAAGCCGCCCTTCGGCGGCCATGTGCTGAGCCATGACTTCGTCGAGGCGGCTCTGATCCGCCGCGCCGGCTGGTCGGTCTACATGCTGCCGGACCTGACGGGCTCCTACGAAGAGAGCCCGCCCTCGCTGATCGACATCTCGGTGCGCGATCGGCGCTGGTGCCAGGGCAATCTCCAGCATTCGCGCATCATGGGCGCGAAGGGCTTCGTGACGCCGACGCGCCAGCATTTCGCCACCGGCATCATGGGCTATCTCGCCTCGCCGCTTTGGCTGATGCAACTGGTGGTCGGTATCCTGATCGTGCTGCAGGTCAACTACGCCAGGCCCGAGTACTTCACGCAGGAATTCACGCTCTTCCCGGTATGGCCGCGGTTCGACCCCGAACGCGCCTTGCGCCTGTTCGCGCTGACCATGGCGATCCTGCTGGCGCCGAAGCTGTTCGGCCTCCTGCTGACGCTGTTCAACAACAAGCTGCGGCGCGCCGGCGGCGGCGCGATCCGCCTGGTCGTCTCCGCCCTGATCGAAGTGCTGTTCTCGGCCTTCTTCGCGCCGATCATGATGCTGATCCAGTCGGGCTCGGTCTTCCAGATTCTGCTCGGACGCGACACCGGCTGGAATCCGCAGCGCCGCGACGACGGCTCGATCCCGCTCAAGGACATCATCCGCCGCCACCGCACCCATACGGTGCTGGGTATCGTGACCGGCCTGTCGGCCTTCATGATCGCGACCTCGCTCTTCGCCTGGATGTCGCCGACGATCGTCGGCCTCGTGCTGGCGATTCCGCTGTCCTGGGCGTCCGGCCAGCTCGCGATCGGCCTCTGGCTCAAGCGGCACAAGCTTTTGATGACGCCGGAGGAAGGCGCTCCGCCGACGATCGCGCTGCGCGCCAACGAATTGCAGGCCGAGTTCGAGAGGGCAGGCTTCGACGATGCCGATGGCATCAGGGCGCTTCATGCCGATGCCGAGCTGCGCCACGCCCATGAGCTGATGCTGCCCTACGGCCAGTCGCGCCGGCGCGGCGAGATCGAGCCGGACCGGGCCGTGGCCCAGGCCAAGCTCGTCGATGCAGAGAGCGTCGAGGATGCGGCGATCTGGCTGAAGCCGAAGGAGCGCATGGTCGTGCTGCACGACCGCGCGCTGATCGGGCTGTTGGCGTCGCTGCCGCCCGTCGAAGCCAAGAGCTGAGGTCACGTCATTCCGGGACAAGCCCGGAATGACGGAGCGATTGCTGCTGCTTGGCGGCAGATGCTCAGATCTGCTCGAAGGCGATCATGCAGCCCATGGCATCCTCGGCCTGAACGAAGAGCCGTTCCTCGTTCTGCACGAAGGGGATCTCCGCCGCCGTCAGGCGCTCGGCCACGGCATCGAGGCTCGGTACTGCGACGCAGAAGCCGAGGAAGCGGGCCGGCGTCGTGTCCGGCTCGACCTGATAGGCGCCCAGTGCAGCCTCGGGATCGAGCACGTCGATGCGCCCTCGCGGCAAGGCGAGAACATAGTCCTCGTTGCCTTCCAGCACCTCGGCACCGCCGCTGAACGTGGTCAGGAAGCCGCGGTGGACGGACGGCTCCACGGCGAGCATCACGGCCGAGGTCAGCGCTGTCGCGCCGTTCGGATGCTGCTGGAATTCGGGATTCCAGAAGTTCTGCGGCTCGAGTTGCTGGCAGACGAAGAAGCCGCATTCAGGCGCGCGGGTATCGGCCGCAAAGGCCAGTTCGAAGGCGACCCGCACCGTGGAGCCGTCCGGCCGCTTGCCCTGACGCTCGAAGAAGAAAGGCTCGAAATCTCCGATTCCGGCAGCCTGGAACGCGGCCGCGTCGGCCTTGGCATTGGTGCTTTCCAGCACCAGCATCGAGAGCCCATCCCCCTGCCCGGCCAGCGCATCGCGAACGAAGGCGCCGAAGGAGAAGCGGCGTTCGCCATGCGGCGGGATCGCGTTCTGGTCGGCGATGGTGACGAGTTCGAGGAACGAGCCCGGGAACTGCACGATTCGGTTCTCGGTGCCCCAGGGGTGGCGGTTGCGGGTACCGACGCGGAAGCCGAGCTTCTCATAGAAGCGCCATGCGGCATCGAGATCGCGCACGCCGATGACGAGATGGTCGAGGCCGCGGGGCGTTGAGGCTGTGGCAGGCATGGCAGGCTCTTTCGACAGGCGTCAGGAACCCAAGGCTAGAGCATTTTCGGCCCGTTTTGAAACGTCATTGCGAGGAGCGCAGCGAAGCAATCCATGGGAACCGGGTCGAAGCCTATCACCCTGTCCTCCCGGATTGCTTCGCTGCGCTCGCGATGATGGCGAGGGCTACGGCTCGATGTAGTGCGGCAGGAAGCGCGATGTGTTCTTGGTGATCGGCGAGGCGTCTTCGCGCAGGCACAGCCCGCAGGCCTGCGAGGCGACGAGCCAGGAGCCCAGCACGGCATAGTTGCCGTCGGCCGAGAACAGATTGGTCGCCGCATCCTGCAGAATATGCCCCTCCGCACCATAGGGACCGTCGTCGCTGTCGAGCACCTGGTCGCGCTCCATCAGCGTGACGTTGGCGCCCTCGCGCGAATAGAGCGGCTTGCGCACGCGGCGGGCCGACAGGGTCGCGCAGCGTGGATCGCCCTCGAAGAAGGCCGGCAGCAGGTTGGGATGACCGGGCTCCATCTCCCAGAGGCAGGCGAGCAGCCCCTTGTTGGAGAGAAGCGCCTTCCAGGGCGGCTCGATGAACTGGCACCGCGAGCCGGCGAGCGCCTCGCCGTAGCTCTCCCGGAACAGCCATTCCCAGGGGTACAGCTTGAAGAGCGTCTCGATCGGCTGGTTGGCGCCGTCGCAGAAGCGTCCATCTGTGAGCAGGCCGATCTCCTCGATATAGGTGAAGCGCACATCAAGGCCGGCCTGAACGGCGCAATCGGTGAGATAATCGACCGTACCCTTGTCCTCGACGCTGCCATGAACACAGGTCAGATGCAGACGATAGGGCCAAGGTTCGCGCAGCGCCGCGAAGGCGGCGATCAGGCGTTCATGCAGCGAATTGAACTGATCGGCGCCAGCCGGGATCGCGCCGCGGGCCATCGCATGCTCTAGCCAGTCCCACTGCACGACACTCGATTCGAACAGGGCCGTCGGCGTATCGGCGTTGTATTCGAGCAGCTTGGCGGGGCCCCGCCCGTCATAGGCGAGATCGAGCCGGCCATAGAGGTTGCGCTGGCCGTGCTGCCAGCTCTTGCGGATATAGTCCCAGTGCTCGGCCGGAATGGCGAGGCGGGTCAGAATTTCTTCGCTCCCCAGCGCCTTCTCGATGAAGGCGAAGCAGAGCTGCTCGATCGCCTCGGTCGGGGCCTCGATGTCGCGCTCGATCTCCTCGATGGTGAAGGCGTAGGTCGCGGTTTCGTCCCAATAGGTCTCGCCGTCGATGGTGTGGAAGGCGAAGCCCAGCCGCTCGACCTGTTCGGTCCAGCCCGGGCGCGGTGCGAGGGGGACGCGGCGCATCTCAGGACGAGGAATGCGAGGAATAGGAGCGCGCGGTCGAGCCGAAGCCGCCCCGCGACGAGACGCTCGTCGTCGCGACGCTGCCGCCCCGCGCGCCTGCGGCAAAGGCTGCGGTGACGCCGCGCCCGTTCGTCGTCGAATAGGCCCGCGACCGACTGCTGCTGGACGAGCCGCCGGTCCCGCCTGACGAGCCTGATGATGAGCCCCCATTGCGCGCCTGCTGGCATTCCGGCTGGGGCGAGCCGGGTGGGCAGGCTGCCGTGGTGGGTGGCAGCAGCGGCTGTGCCTGCGTACCGGCGAAGCCACGCGCGAGCATGAAGCCGGCCAGCGCGGGGATGAAATACTGCGCTCCGCCTGCGCTGGCCGAGCTGCAGCCATTGGCGCCGTATTGCGCCTCGCATTCGTTCTGGTTGCGGAACTTCGGCGCGTCGTTCAGGCGTGCGGCAGTCGCTTCCGAGAATGCGGTCTCGCATTGTCCGGCGCTGAGCTGTCCGGCGGCCCGGCAGTCGCTCAAGCTGTTGTAGACGAGGTCTTCCTCGCTCTCGTCCCCCGTCATCGACCAGACTGTGGCGACGAGGAGGACGCCGGCGGCAGCGAGTCCGATTTGGGACGAGCGCTTCATGGCTGCCTCATTCCGTCATGCTGGCCGCGGCCAGCGTTCCCGACACGACGGCGATCACTGCAAGCATCACGGCCGAAGGCAGGCTGTCCTGCTCGATCTTCCGAGACAATTCCGGGATCAAGAGGCGCCCGACACCATAGGCTGCGAACTGGATGAGCATCGCCGCGACCGCCCAAAGGATGCAGTCTGGAATGCTGCTTGCCTGAGCGATCGCCTGCTCCAGCGGTAGCGAAAAACCGACGACATTGCCGCCGAGCGCGACCGCCGCCGAGAGGTTGCCATCCCGGATCAAGACTATCTCATCATGCGGGGTCATGTGCAGATAGAGCGCGGCGAAGGCGGCAATCAGCGCCGCGCCGACGACGAAATAAAGAAGAAAGGCGGGCAGCCCTGCCATCGAGACCGTCATGCTGACCGCGCCCCCGGGTGCTGATGCATTATTATACATGTATGGTTGCGGCGCGCCACAAATATATCCAAAAAAGTGTGTCGACGTCATTCGAGGCGAGGATGAAGCGTATGACGATCAGGAAAGCCCGCTGCAGTTGCGGCCAGCTGCGCGTCGCGTGCCGGGGAGAACCGGCCATCGTCGTGCTCTGCCACTGCCGGGCGTGCCAGATGCGAACAGGCAGTCCTTATGGCGTCGCGGCCTTTTTTGCACGGGGTGCCGTCGTCATTTCGGGAACATATAGCGATTACGACCGGCCCGCCGACAGCGGCTTTCGCGTCCTGCATCATTTCTGCCCGGTCTGCGGCAGCACGGTCTTCTGGGAACCGTCTCGCAGGCCGGAGATGATCGCGGTCGCGGTCGGAGCCTTTGCCGATCCCGAATTCCCGGCCCCGCAAAAGGCCGTCTTCGAGCAGCACCGTCACCCTTGGGTGGCGGTACAGCTCGATCGCTAGCGCCTGCGATTTCCATCAGGAAAATGCGGCCATCCCGGCTCTGCGCGTCGCTCCAGCCGGGATGACCGGGTTTCCATCAAGGTGCGGCGTGATCCAGATCAGACCAGCCGGCTCTGGGCCTTCGCCGCCTCTATGAAGCTCGCGAAAAGCGGGTGCGGCTCGAAGGGGCGGGACTTCAGCTCGGGATGGTACTGCACGCCGATGAACCAGGGATGGTCGGGATACTCGACCGTCTCGGGCAGCAGACCGTCCGGCGACAGCCCGGCGAAGCGCATGCCCTTCGCCTCCAGCCGCTCGCGATAGCCCATATTGACCTCGTAGCGGTGGCGATGCCGCTCGGAGATCTCGGTCGAGCCGTAGATATCCGCGATCTTGGAGCCAGCCGCCAGCTTCGAATCGTAGGCGCCGAGCCGCATCGTGCCGCCGAGATCGCCGCCGGATGCGCGCTGCTCCAGGTCGTTGCCGCGCATCCACTCGGTCATCAGGCCGACGACCGGCTCCGTGGTCGGTCCGAACTCGGTCGAGTTGGCGCCTTCGATGCCGGCGAGCGAGCGCGCCGCCTCGATCACCGCCATCTGCATGCCGAAGCAGATGCCGAAATACGGCACCTTGCGCTGCCGGGCGAAGGTCGCCGCCTTGATCTTGCCCTCGGCGCCGCGATGGCCGAAGCCGCCCGGCACGAGGATGCCATGGACATGCTCGAGGAAGGGCGCGGGGGCCTCCTTCTCGAAGACCTCGGATTCGATCCAGTCGAGGTTCACCTTGACGTTGTTGGCGATGCCGCCATGCGTCAGCGCCTCGATGAGGGACTTATAGGCGTCCTTCATGCCGGTGTACTTGCCGACGACGGCGATGGTGACCTCGCCCTCGGGGTTCTTCACGCGCTCGGAGATGCGCTTCCAATTCGAGACGTCCGGCTCGGTCGAGGCGTCGAGGCCGAAGGCGGCGAGTACCTCATTGTCGAGCCCCTCCGCGTGATAGGAGAGCGGCACGTCGTAGATCGAGGCGACGTCGCGAGCCTCGATCACGGCCGTCTCGCGGACGTTGCAGAACAGGGCGAGCTTGCGGCGCTCCTCGCGCGGAATCTCGCGGTCCGTGCGGCAGAGCAGGATGTCGGGCTGGATGCCGATTGAACGCAGCTCGGCGACCGAATGCTGGGTCGGCTTGGTCTTCAGCTCGCCGGCCGTCGGGATGTAGGGCAGCAGCGTCAGATGCGTGAAGATGCACTGGCCGCGCGGCAGCTGCTGGCTGATCTGACGGATCGATTCGAGGAAGGGCAGGCTCTCGATGTCGCCGACCGTGCCGCCGATCTCGACCAGCGTGAAGTCGTAGCCCTCGTTGCCGGTGAGCACGAATTCCTTGATGGCGTTGGTGACATGCGGGACGACCTGGATCGTCGCACCGAGATAGTCGCCGCGCCGCTCCTTGGTCAGGATGTCCATGTAGATGCGGCCGGTGGTGATGTTGTCGCCCCGGTTACAGGGCCGGCCGGTGAAACGCTCGTAGTGACCGAGATCGAGATCAGTCTCGGCGCCGTCGTCGGTGACGAAGACTTCGCCGTGCTGATACGGGCTCATCGTGCCCGGATCGACATTGAGGTAGGGGTCGAGCTTGCGCAGGCGGACCTTATAGCCACGAGCCTGCAGAAGGGCTGCGAGAGCCGCCGCCGCCAGGCCTTTGCCAAGCGAGGACACCACGCCGCCGGTGATGAAAACATACCGCGTCATGGGAGTTCACCTCTATCGCCACGGGTTCGATTCGCTAAGCGCCTTCAGTGCAGTCCCGACCTGCCCTGAGCGCTTGTCCACAAAAGAGAAGGCCGGTCGCCCGGCCCCTCTCAACTCAAAAGAGAAGGGCCGGTTTCCCGGCCCTGCCCTGCTTACTGTTGTGGCGCCGCTGGCGGCGTCGGCGGCTGTGCGCCGCCCTGGCTTTGGTTCTGCATCTGGCGGAGCTGGTCGAGCACGCCGGCATTCGGGGCGCTCGGAGCCGCAGGCGCGCCAGGGGTCGCAGGCGCGGTCGTCGCCGGAGCGCCGTCGATGATCGAGCGCTGGACGCGGCCGCGATTGGCCATCACGGCCAGCACGATCGAGGTCAGGAAGAAGAGAGCTGCGAGGATCGCCGTTGCGCGGGTCAGCGCATTGGCCTGGCCGCGGCCGGTCATGAAGCCGCCGACGCCGCCACCGCCGCTGCCCATGCCGAGGCCGCCACCCTCCGAGCGCTGCAGCAGCACGACGCCGACGAGCGCGACGACGATGATCAGGTGGATGACGATGAGAACGTTCTGCATGGTCTCACGAAATGGATATGGCGCGGGCTGCCGGCAAGGGCCACCCGCTCCTCCTCGAAAGGTCGAGGCGAATTCGGCGGCGCACATAACATGCGTGCGCCGACAGCGCCACCCCTCTGTGACCGCCGATCAGCCCTGCGCCCTGCTCCGGCTCAGCCGTTGCAGGCGCGGGCGATCGCCAGGAATTCTTCGGCCTTCAGACTCGCCCCGCCGACGAGCGCGCCATCGACATGGGCGACGTTCATCAGCTCCGCCGCGTTGGAAGGCTTGACCGAGCCGCCATAGAGCAGCCGTACGCCGGCCGCCGCGGCCTTGCCGATGAGGCGGCCAAGCTCGGTGCGGATGGCAGCATGCATCTCGGCGACGTCGGCCGCAGTCGGCGTCAGGCCGGTGCCGATGGCCCAGACCGGCTCATAGGCGACCACGAGCGTGGCCGCCGTCGATCCCTCCGGAATCGAGCCGCGCAGCTGCTTCTTGACGATGGCGAGCGCCTTGCCGGCCTCGCGTTCGTCCTTGGTCTCGCCGACGCAGACGATCGGCACCAGCAGCGCCTTCTGCGCCGCCTCGGCCTTGGCCTTGACCGTCGCATTGCTCTCGCCATGGAGCGTGCGGCGCTCGGAATGGCCGACGATGCAGAAGCTCGCGCCGGCATCGGCCAGCATTGCGGCCGAAAGCTCACCCGTGAAGGCGCCGGAGCCTTGCGTGCTGCAATCCTGCCCGCCGGTGGCGATGCGCGCGCCGATCAGGGTTGCCGAAGTCGTGAACAGCAGGGTGGCGGGCGGGCAGATGGCGATATCGACGGCCTGCTTCAGCGCTGTGTCGTAGCCCTTCGCCACCTCGGCTGCGATGGCGATATCGGCCTTCACGCCGTTCATCTTCCAGTTGCCGGCTACCAGCGGCCTGATGCTGCGCGTCACGTCTTTCCTCCGAAAATTCAGTCCCTGCGCTCTAGCAACGCCCGCCCGCCGCCGCAATCGCATGCGACCTCGCGACAGGAAACAGCCGGGACGATTGCGGCTTTCGCCGCCGGTTCCTATAAGCAGCGCCGAAACAGACACGCGCACGGCCACGATCCCGCGCGGCGAACAGGAACAGGGAAAGACAGCTTCCATGATGATGCAGGGCATCCGCAAGGCGAGTCAGGGTTTTCTCGGCAAGCTCGTCGTCAGCGTCATGTTCGGCGTCCTGATCCTCGCCTTCGCGATCTGGGGCGTCGGCGACATCTTCCGCGGCTATGGCCGGAACGAGGTGGCGAAGGTCGGCAAGACCGAGATCGGCCTCGAGCAGATGCGCCAGGCCTATCAGAACGATCTGCAGAACCTGATCCGCCAGCAGCGCCGGCAGATCTCGCCCGAGATGGCGCGCGCGCTCGGCCTCGACCGGCAGGTGCTCTCCCGTCTGCTGACCGAGGCGACGCTGGATCAGACGGCGCAGAGCATGCGGCTCGCCGTCTCCGATGACACGATCCGCAACCTGATCTTCGACGATCCGGTCTTCCGCGACGCTGCCGGCCAGTTCTCTTCGGCGCGCTTCAACGAGCTGCTGCGCTCGAACGGCTATACCGAACAGACCTATGTTGCGCTTCAGCGCTCGACCATCCTGCGCCAGCAGCTCTCCGAGATGCTGGCCGGTGGCCTCACCGCCCCGCTTGCCCTGCAGGAGCTTGGCAGCCGCCTGCGCAACGAGAAGCGCGCCGTCACCTTCGCTCGGATGCCGGCGAGCGCTGCCGGCGAGATCGCGGCGCCGACAGAGGACCAGCTCAAGACCTTCTTCAACGACCGCAAGATCGCCTTCCGCGCGCCGGAATACCGCACGGCCGACATCCTCGCGATTTCGGCCGATACGATCGCCGATCCGGCCAAGGTCACGGATGAGGAGGCCAAGGCGCGCTACGAGGCGGTCAAGGCCCAGCGCTTCACCACGGCCGAGACCCGCACCATCCAGCAGATCGCCTTCCCGAATGTCGAGGAAGCCCAGGCTGCCAAGGCCAAGATCGACGGCGGCGAGACCTTCGACGAGATCGCGACCGAGCGGAACGTCGCCTTCAACGACCTGACGCTCGGCACCTTCACGCGCGATCAGGTCTTCGACGCCGCCGTGCGCGAGGCCGCCTTCGCCCTCGAGCAGGAAGGCGTCAGCGCGCCGGTCAACAGCGCCTTCGGCACTGTGCTGCTGCGTGTGACGAAGGTCGACACTGCGCATGTGCGCCCCTTCGAGGAGGTCGCTGCCGAGCTGAAGCAGGAGATCGCGACCAGCCGCGCGGCCGGGCACATCACCGAGCTGCACGACAAGATCGAGGACCAGCGCGCCGCCGCCAAGCCGCTCGCCGAGATCGCCAAGGAGTTCAACCTGAAGCTGCGCAGCGCCGGCCCGCTGAACGCCACGCTCGGCCGGCCCGACGGCTCGAAGGAGGAGGCATTGCCGGGCGGCGACGCGACGCTGCAGGCGATCTTCCGCTCCGATATCGGCGTCGACAACGAGGCGATCCGCCTGCCGCGCGAAACGGGCTATGTCTGGTTCGACGTCACCAAGATCGACCCGGCGCGCGAGCGCGGCTTCGACGAGGTCAAGGGCGAGGTCGAGAAGCAATGGCGCGCCGACGAGACGGCGGCCAAGCTCGCGGCAAAGGCGCGTGAGCTGACCGAGCGGCTCGACAAGGGCGAGAGCTTCGACACGGTTGCCGCTTCGGCCGGGCTCACCATCGAGACCGCCGCCGATATCGGCCGTCAGGACCAGCGCCCGGAGCTGCCGGCCGCTGTCGTCAGCCAGATCTTCGGCACTGCCGCCGGCAAAAGCGGCTCGGCGGCCGGCGCGGATGGCGGGCGCATCCTGTTCAAGGTCGATTCGGCGACCGTTCCGCCCTACGTCCGCACCACGCAGGAAGCTACCAATTTCGAGCGGGCGCTCTCGTCCAGCGTCAGCGAGGACATCCTGCTGCAATACGTCGCCAAGCGTCAGGCTGAGCTGGGTGTCAGCATCAACGAGGCTGCCTTCCGCAATGCCACGGGCGGAGCGCAGAATTGACGATGCAGCCCCTTCTGGAGTTCGAGCGCTTCGCGCAGATCTACGAGACGGGCGCGCCGCAACTCCTGCGGCAGGTTCTGGTGGGCGACTGCGAAACACCGGTCGCCGCCTTTCTGAAGCTGCGCCATTCCACATCCGGCCCGGCCTTCCTGCTCGAATCGGTGGAAGGCGGCGCCGTGCGCGGCCGCTATTCGATGATCGGGTTGGAGCCGGACCTGATCTGGCGCTGCCATAAGGGCGAAGCCTCGCTCTGCCGGACCGCGCTGGGCGACAGCTTCCTCACCGATCCGCGCCCGGCCTTCGAGAGCCTGCGTGCTCTCCTCGATGAGAGCGCCATTCCGGACGCTGAAGACCTGCCGCCGATGGCGGCCGGAGTCTTCGGCTATCTCGGTTACGACATGGTCCGGCTGATGGAGCGCCTGCCCGAAGCCAAGGATACGGGCACGGGCGTTCCCGACGCCATCCTTACCCGGCCGACGCTGATGGTGGTGTTCGATTCGGTGCGCGACGAGATCCATGTCGTGACGCCGGTCCGGCACATGCCGGGCGTCGGCGCGCGCCACGCCTATGAGCGGGCGCAGGAGCGGCTGGAGGCGGTTGTCCTGGCCCTCGAAGGCGCCCTGCCCGTCGAGGCCGACATCGACATCGCCAACCTGCCGGAGCCGGCGACGACCTCGAACACGAGTGAGGCCGAGTATTTTGAGATGGTCGCCAAGGCGAAGGAGTATATCCGCGCCGGCGACATCTTCCAGGTCGTGCTGTCGCAGCGCTTCGAGGCGCCGTTCGCGCTGCCGCCCTTCGCGCTCTATCGCGCGTTGCGGCGGATCAACCCGGCCCCCTTCCTGTGCTATCTCGACTTCAGCGATTTTCAGATCGTTTGCTCGAGCCCGGAGATCCTGGTCAGGCTGCGCGACGACACCGTCACCATCCGCCCGATCGCCGGCACGCGCCGCCGCGGCGCCACGGAGGCCGAGGACGAGGCACTGGCAGAGGAATTGCTGGCCGATCCGAAGGAGCGTGCCGAACATCTCATGCTGCTCGATCTCGGTCGCAACGATGTCGGCCGCGTGGCGCAGATCGGCACGGTCAAGGTGACCGATTCCTTCTTCATCGAGCGCTACAGCCAGGTGATGCACATCGTCTCGAATGTCGAGGGTACGATCGACCCCAGTCACGATGCGCTCTCGGCGCTGATCGCCGGCTTCCCGGCCGGGACCGTCTCCGGCGCGCCGAAGGTGCGGGCGATGGAGATCATCGACGAGCTGGAGCACGACGCGCGCGGGGCCTATGGCGGCTGCATCGGCTATTTCGGCGCCAATGGCGAGATGGACACCTGCATCGTGCTGCGCACGGCCGTCGTCAAGGATGGGCGCATGCATGTCCAGGCCGGCGCCGGCATCGTCTACGATTCGAACCCTGCCTCCGAGCAGGAGGAGTGCATCAACAAGGCGAAGGCCTTGTTCCGCGCTGCCGAGGAAGCGATCCGCTTCGCCGCCCGGACCGGACGCGGGCAGTAGCGGGTCTCGGCAGCCGCGTCATGCTCGGGCTTGACCCGAGCATGACGGAAACCAGCGCCTTCTCGTCCTGAGATTCTCGGGTCGCCGCCATGCGGCGCCCGAGAATGACGACGCTGCTCTCGGCAGGTCGCTAATGCCCCTTGCCGTTCGCCACAGTCATCCGGTCGACCCAGGCGATGCCGATGGCGGACAGGATGAAGACGACGTGGATCAGCGTCTGCAGCAGGACGCCCGTCTCGGTGTAGTTTGCGGTCCTGCCCGCGATGCCGATGTTGCCGGCCTCGATGAAGGTCCTGAGCAGATGGATCGACGAGATGCCGATGATTGCCATCGCCAGCTTGATCTTCAGAATGCTCGTATTCACGTGGCTCAGCCATTCCGGCTGATCGGGATGGCCTTCGAGGCGCAGCCGGGAGACGAAGGTCTCGTAGCCGCCAACGATGACCATGATCAGCAGATTCGAGATCATGACCACGTCGATCAGCCCGAGAACGACCAGCATGATCTGCTGCTCGCTGAAATCGAAGGCATGGGCGACGAGATGCCAGAGCTCCTTGAGGAAGAGGAAGACATAGACGCACTGCGCCACGATGAGGCCGATATAGAGCGGCAGCTGCAGCCAGCGGGAGCTGAAGATGAGCGCCGGCAGCGGCTTCATCGCGCGAGGCGCGTCCGGTCGGAAAGGCGGGCTGCCGGGAGAGGCCATGGTCGGGTCCTGATCCTTCGAATGATGAGCTTTTTGTGCGGTGAGGCGCTAGATGGCGATGAAAACGCATCGATGCAACCCGCAAAATGATGCTCTGGCACCCAACAGCCACAATGTTGTGACGACCAATTTGCGCCGAGATTGCACGCTAGTCTTTGCGCCGGATCGACAGATCGCTAGAGTTGAGTCCGACCGGGGGAACATGCCGAGTTCCACTCGCACAGGACAGCAGAGGAGTTTCGTCATGATCAGGACGCTTGTCGTCGCCACCGCCATCGCCGGTTGCGCCGCCCTTGCCGCCCCCGCTTCGGCAGCGCCGCTGGCTCCCGCCACCGCGGCCGTCGTATCCGCCAAGGCCGAGGCGGGCCTGCTGCAAAGCGTGCAGTGGCGCCCCTACGGCTATTACGGCCCCGGGTATTACCGCTACAACCGAGGCCCGGCGGTCGGTGCCGGCATCGCGGCTGGCGTCATCGGCGGGGCTCTGGCGGCCGGCGCGCTTGCCGCTCCTCCCCCGCCCCCGGTTTATGCCTATCCCGCTCCGGCGCCGGTCTATGGCGCGCCCGCGCCTGCCTATGGCTACAGCATCGAGGATGTCGATGCCGTGGCTTACTGCTCGCGTCGCTTCAGGTCCTACAACCCGGAAACCGGCACCTATATCGCCAAGGGCGGCGTGGTCCGTGCCTGCCCCTGACAGGGGCCGACAATCCGGTCGCGGATGATCACTCCCCGCAGCAATGCGGGGAGTTTTCGTTTGCGGCCGAAAGCGGCTTGCCATGACGGCGGCGATCCCGCTTATCCTGCGCCCTGCCTAACTCGGAGCGTCTCGTGCGTATCGCCACCTGGAACGTCAATTCGGTCCGCCAGCGTCTCGGCCATCTGCTGGATTTCCTGAAGGAGGCCGAGCCCGACGCGCTCTGCCTGCAGGAGATCAAATGCGTGGATGCCGATTTCCCGCGCGCCGAGATCGAGGCGGCCGGCTGGCAGGTCGAGACCCACGGCCAGAAGACCTTCAACGGCGTCGCGATTCTCAGCCGCTCCCGCCTGGAGGATGTCCGGCGCGGCCTGCCCGGCGATGATGGCGACGAGCAGGCGCGCTATCTCGAAGGCGTGCTGCCCTTCGGCGACGGCGTGGTGCGCGTCGCCTCGATCTACCTGCCGAACGGCAACCCGCCCAACACCGAGAAATATCCCTACAAGCTCGGCTGGATGCAGCGGCTGACGGCCCATGCCCGGATGCTGCTCGAGCAGGAGGAGCCGCTGGTGCTCGCCGGCGACTACAATGTGATTCCCGAGCCGCGCGATGCCCGTGACCCGGCTGCCTGGGTCAGCGACGCGCTGTTCCTGCCGCAGACGCGCGCGGCCTTCCGGGGCCTCGTCAACCTTGGGCTGACCGAGGCCGTGCGCAGCGCGACCGATGCCGGCGGGCTCTACACCTTCTGGGATTATCAGGCCGGCGCCTGGCAGCGGAACAACGGCATCCGCATCGACCATCTGCTGCTCTCGCCACAAGCGGCGGACAGGCTCGCGGGAGTGAGGATCGCCAAGCATGTCCGCGGCTGGGAGAAGCCGTCAGACCATGTGCCGGTGTTGGTGGAGCTGCACTGAGGGCAGCAGAAGGCCGTCATGCTCGGGCCTCACCTGAGCATCTCGGAAACCAGTGGCTTCTCGTCGTGAGATTCTCGGGTCTGCGCTTCGCTACGCCCGAGAATGACGGCGATGCGCTCAGTTCTGGCCGTTGTTGCTGTTGCCGCTGTTGCGCGAGCTCGCCATTTGCTGGCGTTCCACGAGGGCCAGCGCTGCCGAGCGATCGGCAGCGGAAGCTGCGGCGAAGGCGGCAGCGTGACGCTCGATGATCCAGGATTCGCGCGCCGGATCGGCACCCTCGCGGGCCATGGCAAGCCACATCAGGCCGAGCACCGGCTGACGCGGCACGCCCTCGCCGCCGCGCAGCAGCATCTCGCCGAAAGCGGCACGCGCCGGCGCATGTCCCTTCTCTGCGGCGAGCTTCATCCAGCGTGCCGCCTGGCGCGGATCACGGCCGGTGCCCTGGCCGGTCATGTAGAGACGGGCGAGGTTGTACTGGCCGTCCGGGTCGCCGAAATAGGAGGCGGCGTAGTGGAACATGTCGAAGGCCCGGTCGGGGTTGGGCTTTACGTAGCTGCCCTTGATCCCGTCGGTGAAATAACCGCCCAGCGCGACGAAGGCGCTGCCGACGATGCGGCCCTCGGCCGTGCCCGGAATGGCGTCGGCATTCTCGTCCGCGATCTTCGAGAAATACTCGAAGGCCTTGAGGTCATTGGTCGGAACGCCCTCGCCTCCGGCATACATGCGGCCCAGCTTGTACTGCGCAGTGAGGTGCCCTTGCGAGGCGGCGTATTCGAGCGCGCGAACGGCACCGACTTTGTCGCCGGCCGAGGAATCGCGCATCCAGGCCCGCAACGCATCGCGCGCGCTGCTGAAGGGCACGAGCGGCAGCGCCGTATGCGCCGTCGGCGTATCGGGGGCGGGAGCGACGACCGCGGCTCCGGGAACGCCAGACACGGAATCGCCCGGCTCCGGCAGTGCGGCGCCCGGAATCGAGCGCGGCGGCACCGGCTTTCCGCCTGCAAAGTCCTGAGCCCAGGCGGCCTGCTGGCCACCCAGGAACAGGAACAGGCATGCTATGGTCGAGCTAGATATCCGCATAGCAATGGGTTTCGGCCGCCCCTCCTGGGTGGGTGACTGCGCCGCCTTTGGCGGAGCCAACCGTCTGCGCGTACTTCCACAGCGCCCCGGAGTTGTAGTCGGTTTTCCTCGGTTTCCAGCCCTTACGACGCTCTTCAAGTTCGGCATCAGAAAGGCGGACTGCGAGCTTTCCTGTGATGGCGTCCAATTCGACGATATCGCCATCGCGGATCAGGCCGATCGGGCCACCGACGGCGGCCTCCGGGCCGACATGGCCGACGCAGAACCCACGGGTCGCTCCGGAGAAACGGCCATCGGTGATGAGCGCGACCTTGTCGCCCATGCCCTGGCCGTAGAGGGCGGCGGTTGTTGCCAGCATCTCGCGCATGCCAGGGCCGCCCTTCGGCCCCTCGTAGCGGATGACGAGGACGTCGCCTTCCTTGTAGCTGCGCTCGGTGACGGCCTTGAAAGCGTCCTCCTCGCAGTCGAAGCAGCGGGCCGGGCCGGTGAAGACCAGCTTGTCCTCAGGCATGCCGGCGATCTTCACGATGGCGCCTTCGGGAGCGAGGTTGCCCTGCAAGCCGACGACGCCGCCGGTCACAGTGATCGGCTTGTCGGCGCGGTAAACGACGTCCTGCTGGTCGTTCCACTTCACCGAGGCCATGTTCTCGGCAATGGTACGGCCTGTGACGGTCATGCAGTCGCCGTGGAGATAGCCGGCATCGAGCAGGCTCTTCATCACCAGCGGGATGCCGCCGACCTCGAACATGTCCTTGGCGACGTATTTCCCGCCGGGCTTCAGGTCGGCGATGTAGGGCGTCTTCTTGAAGATCTCGGCGACCTCGAAGAGATCGAAGTCGATGCCGCATTCATGCGCGATCGCCGGCAGGTGCAGCGCGCCGTTGGTCGAGCCGCCGGTGGCGGCAACAACCATCGCGGCGTTCTCCAACGCCTTGCGGGTGACGATGTCGCGCGGGCGGATGTTCCGCGCGATCAGCTCCACCACCATCTCGCCCGCGGTGTAGCAGAAGGCGTCGCGGACATCGTAGGGCGCCGGAGCGCCGCAACTATAGGGCAGCGCCAGGCCGATCGCCTCGGCGACGGTCGCCATGGTGTTGGCGGTGAACTGGGCGCCGCAGGAGCCGGCCGAGGGGCAGGCTGCCTCCTCGAGCTCCTGCAGGTCCTCGTCGGACATCGCGCCGACCGAATGCTTGCCGACGGCCTCGAAGACGTCCTGCACCGTGACCGGGCGGCCCTTGAAGGTGCCGGGCAAGATCGAGCCGCCATAGATGAAGATCGACGGCACGTTCAGGCGGACCATCGCCATCATCATGCCGGGCAGAGACTTGTCGCAGCCGGCAAGGCCGACAAGCGCGTCGTAGCAATGGCCGCGCATGGTCAGCTCGACCGAGTCCGCGATGACCTCGCGCGAGGCGAGCGACGACTTCATGCCCTGGTGGCCCATGGCGATGCCGTCGGTGACGGTGATGGTGCAGAACTCGCGCGGCGTGCCGCTGGCGGAAGCCACGCCCTTCTTCACGGCCTGGGCCTGACGCATCAGCGAGATGTTGCAGGGGGCCGCCTCGTTCCAGCAGGAGGCGACGCCGACGAAGGGCTGCGCGATCTGCTTCGCGGTCATGCCCATCGCATAATAATAGGAGCGGTGCGGGGCCTTGGCCGGGCCAACGCTCACATGGCGGCTCGGCAGTCTCGACTTGTCGAACACACGCGTATCCATCGCCACTCGTCCCGTCCCCCGACCAGCACGGCGCGAAAATGTGCCACGCCATACCCGCCGGGAGCAATCGGCACCCCCGAAACCCACTCTTGGCCCGAAAACGCTCCCGAGCCGGCGCGTTAGTTCCAATTTGAATATATCTCAGGGACTTAACGCCCCGTTTTGCTGGGCGTCGTTTGTGGCGGCATCGCGGCGATTGCGTCAGTCGAGGCGGCGCTGAGCGCCAATCTCATCGGTGTGTTGCGTCGATGTCACAAAGTCGAGGGCGGCAGCTGACGCAGCGGCCGCTCACAGCACCATGGGAAGGACGAAGAAGCCGCCCACGACGACGGCGACGAGCGCGAGCGCCGTCATCGGCAGGTGCTTCTCGATGAAGATGCGGATGTCGTCGCCATAGAAGCGCAGGGCCACGGCGATCATCAGGAAGAAGGTGGTCCGCGACACCACCATGCCGATGGTGAACTTCCACAGGTCGAAATGCAGGAAGCCCGACATGATCGTGACGATCTTGAACGGAATCGGCGTCAGGCCCTTGGTGACGAGAACCCAGAACCAGTAGTCCTGCGAAGAAGAGATCAGGTGCGCGGCCTTGTCCTGCAGGCCGTAGATGCCGATCAGCCAGGCGCCGACCGATTCGTAGAGCAGAGCGCCGATGGCGTAGCCGAGATAGCCGCCGAGCACGGCGCCGAGCGAGCAGATGCCGGCGTAGAACCAGGCGCGGTCCGGCCGCGCGATGCACATCGGAATCAGCAGCGGGAGCGGCGGCAGCGGGCTGATCGAGCTCTCAACGAAGGTGATGGCGAAGAGTAGCCAGGGGGCAGCAGGATGGGAGGCGTATGAAACGCACCAGTCGTAAGCTCGCTTGAGCATGGGTTCTGAACAGCCGGTCCTTTTGCCGCCACGCATTCTGCATGGCGGATTTGCGTCGGGCGCATCTAAGCGGGGTCCGAGAGAGAATGCCAGTCCTCTCTTGGATCAGCGTCAATTTGACGACAAAGGCGTGACCGGATTGCGATGCCCGGAACGCGCTGCGGGCCATAGCGTCATTGCGAGGAGCGAAGCGACGACGCAATCCAGGGGCCGCAGAGCTCTACGTCTCCTGGATTGCTTCGCTGCGCTCGCAATGACGTATCTTCACGCAAGCCGCGCCAGAGCCTCCGCGATCTTGAGCTTGCGCGCTTCCGCCGCAGCCTTGCGTTCGCGGTTCTCCTCGACGATCTCCTCCGGCGCGCGGGCCATGAAATCGGGGTTGCCGAGCTTCTTCTCGACGATCGTGATGTCCTGATCGAGCTTGGCGAGTTCCTTCGTCAGTCGCGTGCGCTCCGCGTCGAGATCGATCAGGCCGGCCAGCGGCAGCGCCGCTACCTCGCCGCGCACGATGATCTGGGCCGATTGCGCCGGCGCCGCCGCCTCGAAAGCGATGTCGGAGACGCGCGCCAGCCGCTCGATCATCGGCCGCCAGCTTTCGATCGTGGCCCGCGTCGTCACTGAGGCATTGACGAGCACGAGCGGCGCCTGCGTGCCGGCCGGGACGTTCACTTCGGAGCGGACCGAGCGGATGTCCGAGATCAGGTCGACGACGAAGCCGATCTCGGCCTCCGCCGCCGCATCCTTGAGCGCCGAAAGATCGGGCCAGCGGGTGAGGCAGACCAGCGAGGCGTCGCCCGCCGCCAGCTTGCGTGGCGCACCGGCCTCGGCCTTCTGCGCCCAGAGCTCCTCGGTCAGGAACGGCATGAAGGGGTGGAGCAGCTGGCAGATCAGGTCGATGACGTAAGCGACCGTCGCCTGCGTCTCTGCCTTCGCCGCGGCATCGACGCTCTCGCCCTGCAGCACCGGCTTGGCAAGCTCCAGATACCAGTCGCAGAACTGGTTCCAGACGAAGCGGTAGGCTGCGCCGGCCGCCTCGTTGAACTTGAAGCTGGGTATGCCCGCCGCGACCTCCTCGGCCGCCTGTGCGGCTTCGCTGAGGATCCACCGGTTGAGCGGCTGCTTGACCGAGGCAGGGTCGAAATCGGCAGCGCGCAGGCAGCCGTTCAGTTCAGCGAAGCGCGCGGCGTTCCAGATCTTGGTCGCGAAGTTGCGATAGCCCTCGACGCGCGAGGTGGCGAGCTTGATGTCGCGGCCCTGGGCGGCCATGGCGGACAGCGTGAAGCGCAGCGCGTCGGCGCCGTACTTGTCGACGAGCGTCAGCGGATCGATGACGTTGCCCTTCGACTTCGACATCTTCGCGCCCTTCTCGTCGCGAACGATGGCGTGGATGTAGACGTCCTTGAACGGCACCTCATCCATGAAGTTGAGGCCCATCATCATCATCCGGGCGACCCAGAAGAAGATGATGTCGAAGGCGGTGACCAGCGTCGCCGTCGGGTAATAGTGCCTGAGCTCCGGCGTTTCCTGCGGCCAGCCCAGCGTCGAGAACGGCCAAAGGGCCGACGAGAACCAAGTGTCGAGTACGTCCTCGTCGCGCGTGAGTGCGACGGTGTCGCCGTAATGCGCCATCGCCAGGGTCTGCGCCTCGGCTTCCGACTCGGCGACGAAGACCTCCCCGTCCGGCCCGTACCAGGCCGGGATCTGATGGCCCCACCAGAGCTGGCGCGAGACGCACCAGGGCTCGATGTTCTCCAGCCAGTCGTAATAGACCTTGGTCCAGTTCTCGGGTGTGAACTTGGTGCGTCCGTCCTGCACCGCCTTGATCGAACGCTGCGCGAGCGGCTTGACGTCGACATACCACTGGTCGGTCAGCCAGGGCTCGATGACGACATCCGAGCGGTCGCCATGCGGCACGGTGTGGGCATGCGGCTCGACCTTCGCCAGAAGGCCGCGCTCAGCCATCATTTCGACGACGCGGCGGCGCGCGACGAAACGGTCGAGCCCGTCGAGCGCGAGGGTCTCGGCTTCCGGCTTGGAGCCAGCCAGGAAATCCTCGTTGCCGGCGAGCAGGATGCGCGCCTCGCCATCGAGGATGTTGACGACGTCGAGCTTGTGGCGCTTGCCGACCTCGAAGTCGTTGAAGTCATGCGCCGGGGTGATCTTGACGGCGCCGGTGCCCTTCTCCGGGTCGGCATAGTCGTCGGGCACGATCGGGATGATGCGGCCGACCAGCGGCAGCACGGCATTGCGGCCGATTAGATGGCCAATCGTCTCGTTGTCGGGATGAACGGCAATGCCGGTGTCGCCCAGCATCGTCTCCGGGCGCGTCGTCGCGACCGTGATGAAGGTCGAGGCGTCATCCGGGTCATAGGTCGCGCTTTCGAGCGGGTAGTTGAAATAGTAGAGATGGCCGTTCGGATCGCGGCTCAGGACCTTGTCGAGCTTGGCCGCGTCGAAGGCCTCTTCGCCGCCGCGCTGCCATTTGAACGAGCCGGTCTTCTCGATCTGCAGGACCTCGAGATCCGAGATCGCGGTCTGGAACTTGGGGTCCCAGTTCACCAGGCGCTTGGCACGATAGATCAGCCCCTGCTTGTGCAGGCCGACGAAGACCTTGAGGACGGCGGCCGACAGCCCCTCGTCCATGGTGAAGCGCTCACGCGACCAGTCACAGGACGCGCCGAGACGGCGGAGCTGATTGACGATCGTCCCGCCGGACTCCTCCTTCCACTTCCAGACCTCGGCGAGGAAGGCCTCGCGGCCCATCGTGCGGCGGTCGGTGCGATTCTCGGCGGCGAGCTTGCGCTCGACGACCATCTGCGTCGCGATGCCGGCATGGTCGGTGCCGGGCTGCCAGAGCACGTCCTTGCCGCGCATGCGCTCGAAGCGGCAGAGCACATCCTGCAGCGTGTTGTTGAGCGCGTGGCCCATATGCAGCGAGCCGGTGACGTTCGGCGGCGGGATCACGATGCAGTAGGGCTCGGCCCCGGGCGCCGCTCCCCTGCCCGCCTTGAAGGCCTGCGCCTCGTCCCAGGCCTTGCTAATCCGGGCCTCGACGGCTGCCGGCTCGAAAGTCTTGTCCATCATCGCTTCGCTCGAACGCAGAAAGGCCGGGGAACCTGCCCCGGCCGGAAAATCACAGGCCAAAAGGTCTCGCGTCTTAAGAGCGCATGCGCGGGGCGCCCGTCAACGTTTTCGATGACAGGCGCCCGCCGGCCTTGCGCCGAAGTGGCTCAACCCAGGTTCGACTGCAGGAACCAGAGCGACTTGTCGAGCATGCGCGAATAGGCCGTCAGGATGTCGGCGGAGTCGGCGTCACCCGCTTCGGCGCAGGCGTCGATCGCTTCGCGAACCTTGTTGCCGGTGTCGGCATAGCGCTCGATCAGTGCGTGGAGATGATCCTGAACCGACACGATTTCTGTCGGATAGGGCTTGAGCGACGTCGCCGCCGCCGTCGTCTGCGCGGTGCCGAGCGCGATGCCGCCGAGCTGCGCGATCCGCTCCGCGACCGTGTCGACATGCTCGTCGAGCTGGTCGCGAAAACCGTCCAGCATGAGATGCACGCCGATGAAGCCCGGCCCCTTCAGATTCCAGTGCGCCTGCTTCGTGACCAGCGCCAGGTCGATGCCATCGGCGAGTCGTTCGTTGAGCAGGCCGACGACCTTCGTCTTGGTGTTCGAGGCCAGATCGATCTTGCTCGATTTGACGATCTTCGCGGATGCAGAGGTTTTCGGCGCGGTCTTCGTCGCAGGCTTGGCCATAGCAAATCCCCCTAAGCGGAAAACGACAAAGGAAAGCGCGACGCGCCGCTAGCGGCGCGTCGCGCCACTCCCTACGCGCGGACGGCGCCATTGTTCCCTCGCCAAGACCTAAACGACCGAGGGAACCTGCCGCGCGGCGATCCGTTGCATCCACGACAGCTGCAACACGGAGAAACCGGCATGCCCCGCAATGATCAGGATCGCGTCTGGGAGCTCATCGACTCAATCAAATTCGCCATGCTCGTGACCCATGACGGCAATGGCGACGAACTGCGCGCGCGCCCCATGCACGCCCATGGCAAGCGCGAGGAGGACACCATCTACTTCCTGACGGATCGTCGCCACCACAAGGATGACGAGATCCAGATCAACGACAATGTCTGTCTCGCCTTCTCCGACACGAGCGGACACCGCTATCTGTCGATCAGCGGCACGGCGACCGTGGTCGACGATCGCGCCCGCGTGCGTGCCCTGTGGGAGCCGAGCAACAAGGCGTTCTGGGACGACGAGAACGATCCCGACATACGCATCCTGCGCGTGCGGCCCGCCATGGCCGAGTTCTGGGACAGCCCCGGCAAGATCGTCACCAGCGTCAAGATGGCCGCGGCGGCTGTGACCGGCTCGAAACCCGAACTCGGAGAGCACCGCAAGGTCACCTTCTAAAGCTCTGCTACCAAACAGGAAAAACGATGCTGAAGCTCTTTGTTCATGGCCTCGGGGCATGGTTCGCCGTCGAGGCCGCTTCCGGGCGCTATCCGCGTCCGATCGCAGTGGGCCTGACGATGCTGGTGTCGCGGCTCGGCGCTCCCGCTACCCTGCTCGCTGTAGCCGGATACGGGCTCGAACGCCTCAGGGAAGCCGGCGCATTCGAGGGGCGGCCAGCGCGACCGCGCCAACGCCATGCGAGGCCGGCGGTCTCCGCGCGTCGCGGAGCGCGCCCGGCGCGCGGCGCCCGGGACAGCTCGCAACAAACCAAGGCTTGATCGTAAACCGCCGACACCGGCGGGCCTCAATAGCGCGGCGGCCTCGGAGCAGTCAGCTCCGTCCGCCGCGCGCGACGCGTTCGATCTCGGACCGGACCAGACGCTCGACCATCGTCGGAAGGTTGTCGTCGAGCCAGCTCTTGAGCATCGGCTTCAGCATGTCCTTGACGAGGTCTTCCAGCGTCCGGGCGTTGTTGCTGAGCACCGTGCTGGCGAGCTGGCCAAAGGCGTTGGTCACGGCCGAGCTGGCCTGATCCGACAGCAGGCTCGCCATGTCGACGGCGGGAGCGGGCTGCGCGGCGACGAACGGAGCGGGTTCTGGTTGAGGCGGCGGCGGCGCCACTGCGACAACAGCCGGCTGCTCCTCGACAAAGGCGATGTCGGAATCGTCGACGATGCTGTTCTGGGGCGCTGGCTCAGGTTCGGGTGCAGGTCCAGGCGTCGGAGCCGCGATCAGAGCGGCTTCGGCTCCCAGATCCAGCACGTCATCGTCGATAGCCGCTATCGGGGCCGGGGCAGGCGCGGCTTCAGGTTCCGGAGCCTGAGCGGCGGCAGACTCAGCCGGTTTCACCTCATCGTCCGAAATGATCCGGCGAATGGAGGCGAGAATTTCCTCCATCGACGGTTCGTTGGGCTTGGCTTGCGCGCTCATGAAGGCCTGACCGTTCGACATCGGGCGCGCCGATGGAATCAACGCTGCTCCAAGAGCGGAGTATTCCACGACTTACAGGGCAGACAAGGCGAGGACAGGCTCTCCCACAGGAGAAATCGGCGCTGTTGCGCGAATGCGCCGAAGCTGGCGGCTGGCATCAGGGCCAGCCGCAATCAACGGAGAGCTTCAGCGGCCGTCAGGGGTCTGTGTGCCCCACAGCAGGCCCTTGACCTGATCGTAGTGCTGGCGGGGCTCGTAGGACTGGGCCTTGAGCTTGAGCGTCTCGGAGGACAGCTTGCCGATTGCCGAGAGCACCGCATAGGAGGCGACGACACGGTCACGCTGCGCCGTCACGAGGCTCGAGCGCGCGCTGACCAGTTCCTGCTGCGCGTTCAGGACGTCGAGAGTGGTTCGCTGGCCGACCTTGGCCTCTTCGCGAACGCCGGCAAGCGCAGTCGAGGACGCCTCGACCTGAGCCTGCGCAGCGATGATCTGGGCCTTGGCCGCTTCCAGCCCGCCCCAGGCGGAGACGACCGCCGCGCGAACCGTATCGCGCTGAGTGTCGACCTCGATGCGGCGCTGGCCGGCCGTTTCCTTGGCCTGCCGGGTGCGGGAATAGACCTGCCCGCCTTCATAGATCGGGATCGTCAGCGCGCCGACGATGCTCGCCGACAGGCGGTTGTCGCCGAAGAACGTGCTGTCGTAGCGCTGCTGGACCGTGCCGGTGACGCCGATGGTCGGATAGAGATCCGCTTCCGTGACCTTGACCTGCAGCTCGGCGGCGTCGACGCCGTGCAGCGCCGCGATGATCGCCGGGTGGCTGCCGAGAGCGTGCGTCAGCGCCAGCGGCAGTGACTTCGGCAAGAGGCTCTCGACCGGGCGGGCGGGCGTGAGCGAACGGGGCTCAATGCCGATATTCTGGCGAAAGCGTGCCACCGAGGTCTTGAGGTTCGATTCGGCGAGAATCGCCTGCGACTGGGCGGACGACAGCCGCGCCTCGGCCTGGGCAACGTCGGTCCGCGTCACCTCGCCGACCTGAAATCGATCGCGCGTCTGGCGCAGCTGCTCCTCGAGAACCTCGACGTTGTTCCGGTTCAGGCTGAGAATCGCCGTGTCGCGCAGCACGTTCATATAGGACGTCGCGCCATCCAGCAGGACGTTCTGTTCGGTATTGCGGAGGGTGGCTCGCGCTCCAAGCACCTGCGATTCGGACTGGCCGACCGAGTTGCGGGTCTTGCCGGCGTCGAAAATGTTCTGGGTGATCGAAACGCCGGCGCCGCGCGGCGCGAGCCGGCTCGTCGTGCGGTTATGAAAGCCCGAAGACGTACTGCCGGCCGGGGTGTCGGTCTCCAGGATGCTCGCGCCGATATCGGCCGAAGCCTGGATGCGGGGACGATATCCGGAAAGAGCCTGCGGAACGTTCTCGTCGACAGCGCGGACGGAGGCACGCTGCGCATTCAGGGTCGGATTGCCCGAATAGGCCCGGGCCAGCGCGGCTTCCATGGACTGTGCCGCGGCAGGCAAAGCCCAGCCGCCTGACATCGCCAAGGCGATGATGGCGGAGAGCCCGAACCCGGAAATCTTGTCGTATCTTATTTTCACTGGACGCCTCGTGTGCGCACTGAAGTCGCGCCCAGGCTACGCCCCAGCCTCGGCATAATTCTCTATTTCATACCCTGCCCGACGCCGTGAGCCAACGCATGGGCGCCGCCAGGAGCATTTCCCTCGGAACCTGCCACAAAAATGCGACACCCTCCTTTCGAAAATGCAAACGCTTAGAAGACGAAGGCCTCCGGACGGCGAAATTCGGACAGAACCGGAGCCGCAGCATCGAAGACCGGGCGGCCGGCGACGATATCCGAGGATTTTCGATAAAGTTTGACGCGGGCGGAACGCCCTGCCCCCTCAACCACGACGAGCCGTCCCTCGGCTCGCAGCAAGGGGAAAAGCGATTCCGGCTGAGTCTCGCAGGCACCGCTGACCAGAATCGCGTCGAACGATTCTCTGGCGGGCTGCGTGGCGGTGATCGTGACCTGTTGGGCGCCGGCGGCACGCAGCGCGCCTTCGGCGAGGGTGCGGGCGGCCGAGTCGGGCTCCCACAACGTGACCTTGGCACCGACATGGGCCATCAGCGCCGCCCCGTAGCCGGAGCCGCCGCCATATTCGAGCGCATCCTCGCCCGCCTGCAGGTCGAGCAGCTGAATCATGCGGGCGATGACCATCGGCGTCATCAGCGCGCGCCCGGTGCCCGGCAATGCGATCGACTGGTCGAGATAGGCGAGATGCGCGAAATTCTCCGGGACGAACACCTCGCGCGGAACCGTATCGGCCGCGGCCAGCACGGCCCGATCGGTCACGTCATAGGTGCGCAACTGGCAATCGACCATGTTGCGGCGCAGCCCGCTGAAGCCTTCCATAACCCTGAACTCTCCGTCTGCGCTGGCGCCCGGAACGGATCGGCTGCGAAGAGCGGATTCCATCCGGCCGGCTCAGCGCCGTCACGGCTGCTTTGTGTTCGACCCGCGCGCAAAAGGCAAGCTCGCCTTGCATCGCAGCAACGCGGCGGCCTGTCGGGCGGGCTAACGATTTTTGGGGAAGGTGCTGGCTCCCGGAGCAGGATTCGAACCTGCGACCAATCGATTAACAGTCGATTGCTCTACCGCTGAGCTATCCGGGAACAACGTGGCGGGGTCATAGCGGGGTGCCCCCGGCAGCGCAAGCCCCTTGCGAGCCAACCAAGCAGATTTGTCATCTGCGCTGTGGACGGAGCGATGCCGGCTTGCGGCGGACTGCGGCTTGTGGTTATTGCGCTCTCGCTGAGGCGGCCGATGCCGCTTTCGCCGGAAGGCCTCGTGGCGGAGTGGTTACGCAGAGGACTGCAAATCCTTGCACCCCGGTTCGATTCCGGGCGAGGCCTCCAAAAAATTCTTCTTCTTCCTGATACCGATCCGCCTCCCGCCGCGTTTGTGCGGGCGTGGTTGGCGCGTGCACGATACTGCCCGACCGGATGAGGAATCATGGCTGAGCGCTCCCTGCACTGGTTCAGGAACGATCTGCGGCTGGCGGACAACCACGCCCTCGCCGCGGCAGCGCAGGCCGGACCGGTCCTATGCCTCTATATTCTCGACACCGGCGCCGCTCGCCGGCCGCTCGGCGGCGCTTCGCGCTGGTGGCTGTCGCGTTCGCTCGACGCGCTCGGCAAAGCTCTGGCGCAGAAGGGCGGCCGGCTCGTGCTGATGCAGGGCGATCCGGCCGAGCTGATTCCATGCGTCGCGGCAGCGGCCGGAATCGAGCTGGTCACCTGGAATCGCCGCTACGAAGCGGAGGCGATCACGCTCGATCGCCAGCTCAAGGAAGACCTGTCGCGGAGCGGAATCAGCGTCCGCAGCTTCAACAGCCATCTCCTGAACGAGCCATGGCAGGTCACCACGACGACCGGGCAGCCGATGAAGGTGTTCACGCCCTACTGGCGCGCCGCCCGGCAGAAGGGCGGGCCGCCGGCTCCGATTCCGGCGCCGGTGCGAATCGAGGCGCTTCCCCTGCCCGAGTCGATCGAGGCTCTCAGCGTTTCGCTGCCGAATCTCGGGCTTGAGCCCGGCAAGCCCGACTGGGCCGGGGGCATGCGGGCGGAATGGACGCCTGGAGAACAAGGCGCCGCGGTGCGACTCGACGATTTTCTGGCCGGCGCGCTCGCGGGCTATGCCGAAGGTCGCGACCGGCCAGACCACGAATCGACCTCGCGGCTTTCACCGCATCTGCGCTTCGGCGAGATCGGGCCGCGCCAGATCTGGCATGCGCTCCATCATGCCCGCGCAACCGGCGAGGCAGCCGGATCGGAGCGCGATGCGGAGAAGTTCCTCTCCGAGATCGGCTGGCGCGAGTTTTCCCACCACCTGCTCTTCCACAATCCCCAGCTGGCGACGCGCAACTACGATGAGCGCTTCGACGCTTTTCCCTGGCAACCCGACAAGGAGGCGCTCCGCCGCTGGCAGCGCGGACAGACCGGCATCCCGCTGGTCGATGCCGGCATGCGCGAACTCTGGACAACCGGCTGGATGCACAACCGCATCCGGATGGTCACGGCGTCCTTCCTGATCAAGCATCTGCTGCAGGACTGGCGCGCCGGCGAAGCCTGGTTCTGGGACACGCTGGTCGATGCCGATCCGGCCAGCAATGCTGCGAGCTGGCAATGGGTGGCGGGATCGGGCGCCGACGCCTCGCCCTACTTCCGTATCTTCAACCCCGTCACGCAGGGCGAAACCCATGATTGCGGCGGTGCCTATGTCCGCCAATGGGTGCCGGAACTGGCAGGACTTTCCGACAAAGATATCCACCAGCCGTGGAAGGCCTCGGAAAAGGCGCTGCGCGAGGCCGGAGTGCGAATCGGCGAGACCTACCCTGCCCCGCTCGTCGACCTCGCCTTCGGGCGCCAGCGCGCGCTCGATGCCTTCTCCAGGATCCGCAACCGCTGAAGCCGGGCTCAGTCGTTCCGCTCGGCGAAGCGGGCCATCAGCGCGAAATAAGCCGGATAGGGCAAGAGCCGCGCCGCCTTCAGGATCCAGGCGAGGCGGCGTGGAAAGGTAATTTCGAAGCCGCCGCGCTCGAAGCCGTCGACGATTCGACGGGCGCCTTCCTCCACCGTCAGCAGGAACGGCATCGGGAAGCGCCGGCCCCGCGTCATCGGCGTGTCGACGAAACCGGGATTGACCAGTTGCAGGCGGATGCCGGCCGCCTTGCAGTCGAAGTGCAGCGACTCGCAGAAATAGATCACGGCCGCCTTGGCGGCCCCGTAGGCGGCTGCACCGGGCAGGCCGCGATAGCCGACGAGCGAGGCGTTGACCGCAATCTGACCGCGTCCGCGCGCGGCCATGCGCGGCTTCACGGCAAAGAGGCTTTTCACGACGCCCAGCAGATTGACAGCGACGACCTTCTCCACGGTCTCGGTATCGATCCGACCGCCTTGCCCGGATGCGATGCCGGCATTCAGGAACGCCAGTGCGATCGGTCCGTGAATGCTCTCGATGGCCTCCGTGATTCCCTGCATCGCCTGCGCATCGGTCACGTCGCCGGCGTGGGCGACGATCCGGCCCGGGAAGCTCTCAGCCTCGCGTGCGACGGCTTCGAGCGCGTCCGTCCTTCGCGCGGTGACCGCGACCGTCCAGCCGCGCCGCGCCAGTTCGAGCGCAACCGCCGCTCCGATGCCGGAGCTGGCACCGGTGACCCAGGCGATGCCGTCCTGCGGTTTCATGCGGGGCAAGACCATGACTGCTCCGGGTTGATCGGAGTCGCCATCTAGGCATCGAATCGCGACGCCGGAAGCCTCGCGGCCCAATTCATCCCCGCTATCCCTTCAATGAGGTGGCACCGGCGAAGCAATCGGTGCAGTCTGCGGCGCGAAGGCGCCTCGAGCGCGACCAGCGAGACGACAAGATCATGCCGACCGAACTGCTGTTCCGCCAGGATGCCTATCTGCAGGAGACGCCCGCGACGGTGGAAGCCGTCAACGAGCGTGGCGGCATCATCCTCGACCGCACGATCTTCTATGCGACCGGCGGAGGCCAGCCGGGCGACGCCGGACATCTGCGCCGGGCGGACGGCGGCCTCATCGCCATCGGCACCACGATCTACGATCCGGAGGACAAGAGCCGGGTCATCCATGTTCCCGCCGAAGGCCAGGCTCTGCCGGCGCCGGGCGAGGCCGTTACCGCCGCGCTCGACTGGGAACGCCGCTTCAAGCGCATGCGCGTACATACCGCGCTCCACCTGCTCAGCGTCGTGCTGCCCTTCCCCGTAACGGGCGGCTCGATCGGCGATGGCGACGGGAGACTCGATTTCGACATCCCGGAAGGCGGGCTCGACAAGGCGGAGGTGACCGAGAAGCTCAACGCGCTCATCGCGCGCAACGCCGACGTGACCGAGCGCTGGATCACCGACGAGGAGCTCGACGCCAACCCGGGTCTCGTCAAGACGATGTCGGTGAAGCCGCCGCGCGGCTCGGGCCGCGTCCGGCTTGTCGCCATCGGCGATATCGACTTGCAGCCCTGCGGCGGCACCCATGTCCGCAACACGGCGGAGATCGGCCTCGTCGCCGTCACCGATATCGAGAAGAAGGGCAAGCAGAACCGGCGCGTGCGCATCGCGCTGGCCTGAGAAGCCGTCCGTGGATTCCAGCCCTCATCCTGAGGAGCGGCCGGAGGCTGCGTCCCGAAGGATGATCCAGGAGGCTCCGGAACCATCTGGAGCATCCCTCGAGACACCGCTTCGCGGCTCCTCAGGATGAGGGCTTCGGGCGTTTTTCAAGTAGATTGCAAACCTCGAATATCCCCAAGGACACGCCTATGGCCCGTGAAGACGTTTTCGTTTCGACCGACTGGCTCGCCGAGCGCCTGAACGCGCCCGACGTCATCGTGGTCGACGGCTCCTGGTATCTGCCGGCGCATGGCCGCGATCCGCATGCCGAATTCGCGGAGCGGCGTATTTCAGGCGCCGTGCATTTCGACATCGACGCGGTGAAGGACATCAACTCCGACCTGCCGCACATGCTGCCGCGGCCGGAGGCCTTCTCGGCGGCCGTCGGAGCCTTGGGGATCGGCGACGGCATGCGTATCGTCGTCTATGACGGGCTCGGCCTGTTCTCGGCCCCGCGCGTGCGCTGGACCTTCCGCACCTTCGGCGCCAAGGACGTGGTCATTCTCGAGGGCGGTTTCCCGAAATGGGAGCGCGAAGGCCGGCCGATCGAGCATGGCCCGCCGCGCGCCCGGGCCGCACGCAGCTTCACCGCCCGGCTCGACCATTCCGCCGTCGCCAGCGCCGACGATGTCGCCAGGGCGCTTGCCGGTGGAACGCAGGTTGTCGATGCCCGCCCGGCCGACCGCTTTCGCGGGGAAGCACCCGAGCCGCGTCCCGGCGTCCGCTCCGGCCATATGCCGGGCGCGCTCAACGTGCCCGCAACCGCGCTGATCGCCGATGGCAGCCTGAAGGATTCCGGCGCGATCGCCGCTGCCTTTGCCGAGGCCGGAGCCGATCTCGACAAGCCACTGATCACGAGCTGCGGCTCGGGCGTCACCGCCGCGATCCTCGCGACTGCGCTTGAGACCATCGGCAAGCCGGCGCGCGCGCTCTATGACGGCTCCTGGGCCGAATGGGGCGCCAGCGACCGGCCGATCGCGACCGGACCGGCGAAGAAGGGTTGATTGCGTATCCCATTCGCAGCCCTCGGGATGAGGGCTGCGATCCTCTTATCGGGAGATCGTCATGAGCCATGACCATCCGCACGATCACGACCATCCACACGACCATTCCCATGACGAGCCGCGCTGGAAGCATGACGGCGTGCGCGTGATCTCCGGCGACAAGCTCGATCCCAACACAGCGCAGACGCCGGGCATGTTCCGGCAGGCCGCGATCAACCACGCCCGCGTCGGCGCGCAGAAGATCTGGGCCGGCACCGTCGCCATCCAGCCCAATGCCAAGACGGGCGTGCACCATCACGGCGAACTCGAAAGCGTGATCTACGTGGTGAGCGGCAAGGCGCGGATGCGCTGGGGCGAGCGGCTGGAGTTCGTCGCCGAGGCGGGGCCGGGCGATTTCATCTACGTCCCGCCCTTCGTGCCGCATCAGGAGATCAATGCGAGCCCGGACGAGCCGCTGCAATGCGTGCTGGTGCGCTCGGACAATGAGGCGGTGGTGGTCAACATCACCGACGTCGACCCGGTCGAGCGGCCGGAAGAGGTCTATTGGGTCGACCCGATCCACAAGCACCCGCACGGGTAGACCCGCTGGCTGGGTATGTAGAAAGGCCGTCGTTCCAGATCGTCATGCTCGCCCTTGTGGCGAGCATCCACGTCTTGAACGCAACATTCGGCCAGCAAAGACGTGGATGGTCGGGACAAGCCCGACCATGACGGCAAATGTCTTATTGATGGGCTCCGTGCTCAGGCCTGGCCTAACCCCGGAGTTACAGCCGCACCTCGAACAGGTCCCATCTCAACCGGTCTCGAAATCGCCGGGCTGCGGCGGGGCTATCGGGGTGAAGAGCGCGCGGTCAGGCTTGATGTCGAGGAGCGGCGTCTCGTCGAGGCAGTCGAGCCCGCGCACCAGCAGCACCCGCCGTTCCCGCGCGACCAGCGTCGCGATCGAGGTGCCGATCGGGTTGGGCCGCACCGGCGTGCGCAGGGCGAAGGTGCCGTGGGTCTCGCCATTGTTGGCAGGGCTCTGACGGATGAGGTCGCGGCGCGACTGATGCAACCAGTAGAGCACCTCGAGCCGCTCGAAGCGCTCGATGCCCTCAAGAGCTTCGTCCCAGGGCGGGAAGAGCTCGATGCGGCAGATCGGTCCGTCCGCCCTGCCCTGGCGCGGACAGGTCAGCCGTGAGGTCCAGGGCGTGCGGATGGTGCCGATGAAGACGAGGCCGGCATCGGACGCCTGGGGCGGCGCGACGGCGACTTCCTTTTCGCGGATCTCGTTCTCGCGGACCATGCCGAAATGACCTCCCGGAACCGCCCTCGATCAGCTTCGCCGTCATTGCGGGCGCAGCGAGGCAATCCAGGGGACTGGGTTGAGCCGTCCAGCCCTGCGGACCCTGGATTGCTTCGTCGCTCCGCTCCTCGCAATGACGGTTCCCGCGATCCGAGCGGTTCAAAAACCTCAGTCGATCGCGATCATCACGTCGGAAGCTTTCACCACGGCATAGGCTTCCTTGCCGACGGTCAGCTTGAGATCGTCCACCGCCGCGTTGGTGATCGAGGACGTCACGATCGCGCCGCCGATATCGATGCGGACATGGGCCGTCGTCGCACCTTTGGTGATCTCGACGATCTTGCCCTTGAGCTGGTTGCGCGCGCTGATCTTCATGGCTGGGCCTCTCCTTGCGGCAAGTCGGTCGCTGCGGCTCCTTGACTTGGCTCCGGGCGCGCTGCAACCATCGTTATATCCATCGATATACAACGATAAAGACAGCGAGGAACAGCATGTTGAAGCGTCGCACCCTGCTGGGCATGGGCCTGGCCCTTGCCGTGAGCTTTGCCCCCGCCTTCGATGCCGCGCAGGCGCAGACGAAGGACCTCGTCATCTTCGCCGCCGCCAGCATGAAGAATGCGCTCGACGAGGCCGCGGCCAACTGGGTCAAGGAGAGCGGAAAGCCCGCTCCGAAGATCTCCTATGCCGCCAGCAACACCCTGGCGAAGCAGCTGGAGAACGGCGCCCCGGCCGATCTTTTCGTCTCGGCCGACCTCGACTGGATGGACTATGCGGCAGCCAAGAACCTGATCAAGCCCGATACTCGCGTCAGCCTGCTCGCCAACCGCATCGTGCTGGTCGGCGGCAAGGATTCGACCGCCAAGCTCGATCTCAAGCCCGGCGTCGATGTCGCCGGTGCCGTGGGCGCCGGCCGCCTCGCCATGGGCAATGTCGATTCCGTCCCGGCCGGCAAATACGGCAAGGCGGCGCTGGAGAAGCTCGGCGCCTGGGACAAGGTGAAGGACAAGATCGCGCAGGCCGACAATGTCCGTGCCGCGCTGCTGCTGGTCTCGCGGGGCGAGGCGCCGCTCGGCATCGTCTATGCGACGGACGCCGCTGCCGACCCACAGGTCAAGGTCGTCGCGACCTTCCCCGAAGATTCGCACCCGCCGATCGTCTATCCCGTCGCCATCACCAGGGATTCGGCCAATCCCGACGCGCAGGCCTTCCTGACCTATCTGCGCAGCCCTGCCGCCAAGCCGGTCTTCGAGAAGCAAGGGTTCACGGTTCTCAACAAGGCTGCCAGCTCTTCGTGAGCGACTTTTTTTCGCTCTTCCCGGAAGAATGGACGGCGGTGAGGCTCAGCCTCATCGTCGCCAGCACCGCCATGGTCGCGAGCCTGCCGCTCGGGCTTGGCGTCGCGCTTCTGCTGGCGCGCGGGCGCTTCTGGGGCAAGTCCCTGCTCGACGCCATCGTTCACATGCCGCTGATCCTGCCGCCGGTGGTGACGGGCTATCTGCTGCTCATCGGCTTCGGCCGGCGCGGGCCGATCGGGCAGTTCCTCTATGACTGGTTCGGGATCGTGCTCTCGTTCCGCTGGACCGGCGCGGCGCTGGCTTGCGGCGTGATGGGCTTTCCGCTCATGGTCCGGGCCATCCGGCTCTCGATCGAGGCGGTCGACCGCAAGCTGGAAGCCGCCGCCGGCACGCTTGGCGCCAGCCCGATCTGGGTCTTCTTCGTCGTCACCCTGCCGCTCTGCCTGCCCGGCATCATCGCCGGCATGATTCTGTGCTTCGCCAAGGCGATGGGCGAATTCGGCGCGACGATCACCTTCGTCTCCAACATCCCCGGCGAGACGCAGACGCTGCCTTCGGCGATCTACACCTTCACCCAGGTCCCGGGCGGCGACGCCGGCGCGATGCGGCTGACGCTGATCTCGATCGCGATCTCGGTCACGGCGCTCTTCCTGTCCGAATTGATGGCGCGCATGGTGGGCCGCCGGATCGACATCGAATGAAGCCCGCTCTCGACATCGCTGTCCGCCATAGGCTCGGCGACTTCAAACTCGATGCTGCCTTTACCTCGGACGGGCGCCTGACCGCCCTGTTCGGCAGTTCGGGTTCGGGCAAGACCTCGCTGGTCAATGTCATCGGCGGACTGATCCGCCCGGATGCCGGCCACGTCCGTGTCGATGGCGAGACGCTGGTCGATACCGAGCGCGGCATCTTCCTGCCAAAGCACCGCCGGCGCATCGGCTACGTCTTTCAGGAGGCCCGGCTTTTCCCGCATCTCACCGTCCGGCAGAACCTGCTGTTCGGCCATTGGTTCGTGCCGCGCGCACAGCGCAAGCCGGCAGAGCTCGACAAGGTCCTCGACCTGCTCGGCATCGGCCATCTGCTGCATCGACGCCCGGGCGCGCTCTCCGGCGGCGAGAAGCAGCGCGTCGCCATTGGCCGCGCTTTGCTGGCGCAACCGCGCCTGCTGCTGATGGACGAGCCGCTCGCGGCGCTCGACGAAGCGCGCAAGGCGGAGATCCTGCCGCATATCGAGCGGCTGCGCGACGAGGGCGGCATCCCCATCGTCTATGTCTCGCATGCACTGGCGGAAGTCGCGCGCCTTGCCACGACAGTCGCCATGGTCGAGAACGGGCGCATCGCCGCTTGCGGTCCCACGGCCGAGATCCTCGCCCGGCCCGATCTGGCGGCGCGGCCGGGTGCACCCGAAGCGAGCACCTTGCTCTCGGCCGAGGTCGCCGGCTTCGAGGAAGCCTTCGGGCTGGCGCGGCTCACGACACCGGCCGGGCCGCTGACGATTGCGCGCGGCACGCTTCGACAGGGTGAGCGGATCAAGATCCGCATCCTGGCGAGCGACGTCATGCTCAGCCTCGGCCGCCCCGGGGAGGTCAGCGCGCTCAATGTTCTGCCCGGCGCCGTCTCCGAGATCGGCGAGCGGAGCGGTTTCGGCGGCAGCACCGTGCATCTGCTCGTCGCCTGCGACGAGGCCAAGCTGGCGGCCCGGCTGACGGCGAAATCCGTCGCCTTGCTCGGTCTCGTCCAGGGAAAACCGGTCCATGCGGTGATCAAGAGCGTCTCTGTCGAGATGCCCTGAGCCGGACGCGCAATTCAGCTGGAGCCGCGCCGTCATTCTCGGGCGGAGCGAAGCGCAGACCCGAGAATCTCATGATGAGAAGGCGCTGGTGCCTCTTCTTGCAGGAGATGCTCGGGTCAAGCCCGAGCATGACGGCCAAGCCAGCGCTCAGAACTTTCAAACGGCATCATATCACCCCTTGACCTTCCCATAATGGGAAGCCCCATATGGCTTGTCATCACCATGAAGGAGACGCCGATGACGGTCATCGACAGGAACAGGAACGACCTCGAGACGCTCGATCTGGGCGTCGAGGGCATGACCTGCGCCAGTTGCGTCGCGCATGTCGAGCGCGCCATCGCGGCTGTGCCGGGCGTCGATGCGGTCGCGGTCAATCTCGCGACCGACCGGGCCCATATCACCTTCGCCAAGGGTGCCACTGACCTCAAGCAGATCGAGGCGGCTGTCCGGCAGACCGGCTACACGCCGGTCGAGAACACGATCGAATTGTCTGTTTCCGGCATGACCTGCGCCTCCTGCGTCGGGCATGTCGAGAAGGCCCTGCGCGCCGTGCCCGGCGTCGTCGAGGCGACCGTGAACCTCGCGACCGAGCGTGCCAGCGTGAAGACGCTCGCCGGCGACGACGTCGTCCCTGCCCTGGTGAAGGCCGTGGCCGGCGCGGGCTACGAGGCGAGCCCGGTCGCGGCGGCCGATGCCGATGCCGCCACGCGCCGGCAGGCCGCCAAGGACGAGGAGCAGGGCAAGCTGCTGCGCTCGGTCATCCTGGCCGGCCTGCTGACCCTCCCGTTGCTCGTCGTCGAGATGGGCGGCCATATGGTCCCTGCCCTGCACCATTGGCTCGCGGGCACATTCGGTGAGTGGAACGTCCGCGTCTTCTCCTTCGTGCTGGCGACCATCGTGCAGTTCGGGCCAGGACTAGTCTTCCTGCGCAAGGGCTTTCCGGCGCTGCTGCGGGCTGCGCCCGACATGAACTCGCTCGTCATGCTCGGTACCGGCGCGGCCTATCTCTATTCGACGGTCGCGACCTTCCTGCCGAACCTGCTGCCAGCGGGCACGGAGGGCACCTATTTCGAATCCGGTGCGGTGATCGTGACGCTGATCCTGCTCGGCCGCTGGTTCGAGGCCCGCGCCAAGGGCCGCACCGGCGCAGCCATCCGCAGCCTGATCGCGCTCCAGCCCAAGACGGCCCGCGTGCTGCGCGACGGCGCCGAGAGCGATATCCCGGTCGAGAGCGTCCGCCCCGGCGACGTCGTCATCCTCAGGCCGGGCGAGCGCGTCCCGGTCGATGGCGAGGTCACGGACGGCACCTCCTTCGTCGATGAATCGATGATTACCGGCGAACCTGCGCCCGTGCGCAAGGAAGCCGGCAGCACCGTCACCGGCGGCACCGTCAACGGCTCGGGCGCGCTGCGCTTCACGGCGCAGAAGGTCGGTTCCGACACGCTGCTGGCCCAGATAGTACGCACCGTGCAGGCCGCTCAGGGCGCCAAGCTGCCGATCCAGGCGCTGGTCGACCGCGTCACCCTCTGGTTCGTCCCGGTCGTGATCGCTCTGGCGCTGGCGACCTTCCTGGTCTGGCTGAGCTTCGGGCCGAGCCCGGCCCTGTCGCATGCGCTGGTCAATGCCGTCGCGCTGCTGATCATCGCCTGCCCCTGCGCCATGGGTCTGGCCACCCCGACCTCGATCATGGTCGGCACCGGCCGGGGCGCCGAGCTCGGCATCCTGTTCCGGCAGGGCGACGCCTTGCAGGCGCTGAAGGACGTCCAGATCGTCGCCCTCGACAAGACGGGAACGCTGACCAAGGGCAAGCCGGAACTCACCGATATCGAGCCGGCTTCGGGGTTCGCGGCCGACGAAGTGCTGCGTCTCGTCGGCTCGGCCGAGAACCGCTCGGAGCATCCACTGGCGCTGGCGCTCGTCGCGGCGGCCAAGGCACGCGGTCTTGCGCTCGCCGAGCCGGCTGATTTCGCCAGCGATCCCGGCCGCGGGGTTACCGCGACGGTCGAAGGTCGCAAGGTCGCGATCGGCGGCCACAGGCTGATGGAAGAGGCAAAGCTCGATACCGCGCCCTTCGCGGCCCGCGCCAAGGCGCTGGCCGAAGGCGGCAAGACCCCGCTCTATGCCGCGATCGACGGCCGGATCGCCGCCGTCATCGCCGTTGCCGACGCGGTGAAGGAGACCACGCCCGCCGCCATCGCAGCGCTGCACAAGCTTGGGCTCAAGGTCGCGATGGTGACCGGCGACGACCGGCGCACGGCCGAGGCCGTGGCGCGCCAGCTCGGCATCGATGAGGTCCGCGCCGAGGTGCTGCCGACCGACAAGGCCGAGGTGGTGAAGGCACTGCAGAAGGGCGGCGCCAAAGTCGCCTTCGTCGGCGACGGCATCAACGACGCGCCTGCCCTCGCCCAGGCCGATGTCGGCATCGCCATCGGTACCGGTACGGACATCGCCATCGAGAGCGCCGATGTCGTGTTGATGTCGGGCGACGTCATGGGCGTGCCGCGCGCCATCGCGCTGTCGCAGGCCGTGATCGCCAATATCCGCCAGAATCTGGCCTGGGCCTTCGGCTACAATGCCCTGCTGATCCCGGTCGCGGCCGGCGTACTCTACCCGGCCTTCGGCATCCTGCTCTCGCCGGTTTTCGCCGGGCTCGCCATGGCCCTGTCGAGCGTCAGCGTCGTCAGCAATGCGCTCAGGTTGAAGCGCTTTCAGGTGGAGGCCTGAGATGAATATCGGCGAAGCCGCAACCCGCTCCGGCGTCAGCGCCAAGATGATCCGCTACTACGAGAGCATCGGGCTGATCACCCCGCCGGCCCGCACGGCGGCGCAGTACCGGGTCTATGCCGATGAGGACGTGCATACGCTGCGCTTCGTGCGCCGCTCCCGCGATCTCGGCTTCTCGCTGGACGAGACGCGCGAGCTGCTGACGCTCTGGCGCGACAAGAGCCGCGCCAGCGCCGATGTGAAGCGCCTCGCCATGGCCCATGTGCGCGAGCTCGAGGAAAAGGCGGCCGAGCTCAAGGCGATGGCCGACACGCTGCGGCACCTGGCGACGCATTGCCATGGCGACCATCGGCCGGACTGTCCCATCCTGGCCGATTTCGCGGCCGCCTCGCCGGTGCAAGCCAAGGCCTGAGACGCTGTTCCGCCATGCGCCTCCGGTCTGGACGCCGCAGGCCGAGATTGCTCATATGCCGCTGCCCACATGAGCCGGATCCGGTCAGGCCAACGCGACCTGCCCGGTGAATCCGTCTCTCAACAAATGACAGAGAGCCCGCGCCCCGTTCGGAACGGGCTCTAGGCGGAACGACAATGGACAATCGAAACGATCTCTGGCGGCATGTCGATGCGAACAAGGAGCGCCTGATCGCGCTGAGCGACAGGGTCTGGGGCATGCCGGAGGTTTGCTACACCGAGAAGCGCTCGGTGGCTGAGCACGTCGCCGAGCTGAAGCACCAGGGCTTCCGCATCACCGAGAACGTCGCCGACATCCCGACCGCCGTGATCGGCGAGGCCGGTGAAGGCGGCCCGGTCATCGCGTTCCTCGGCGAATACGACGCCCTGCCCGGCCTCTCGCAGGAAGCCGGGGCTTCCGAGCACAAGGAAATCGAGACCGGGGGCCACGGCCATGGCTGCGGCCATAACCTGCTCGGCTCGGCCGCGATGCTCGCCGCCGTCGCGATGAAGGAGTGGCTCGCCGAGAACAAGATCCCCGGCCGCGTGCGCTACTATGGTTGCCCGGCCGAGGAAGGCGGCGCCGCCAAGGCCTTCATGGTCCGCGCGGGCGCCTTCGACGATGCCGATGTCGCCATCAGCTGGCACCCGTCGAGCTTCTGGGAGGTCGCTCCAGCGCTGGCGCTCGCCAATACCCGCGCCGATTTCGTCTTCACCGGCCGTGCCTCGCATGCCGCCGCCGCGCCGCATCTCGGCCGCTCGGCGCTTGATGCCGTCGAGCTGATGAATGTCGGCGTCAACTACATGCGCGAGCACATGCCGTCCGATGCGCGCGTGCATTACGCGCTGCTCGACACCGGTGGCATCGCGCCGAACGTCGTGCAGGCCCATGCCCGCGTGCGCTATTCGATCCGCGCCCGAGACCTGCGCGGCATGCTCGAGCTCGTCCAGCGCGTGAAGAAGATCGCCGAAGGCGCCGCACTGATGACGGAAACCAAGATGGAGATGCGCATCGTCAGCGCCGTTTCCGACCTCGTCGCCAATACGCCGCTTGAGGAAGCCATGCACAAGGTCATGGAAGATCTCGGCGCGCCGCATTTCGACGACGCCGACAAGGCCTATGCCGAGAAGATCCGCGCGACACTCTCGCCGCAGGAGATCGCATCGATCTGGCGCACGATCGGCATGCCGGATACCGGCACGCCGCTCGCCGACTTCCTCGTGCCGCGCGATGCCAAGCGCAATCCGGCGATCGGATCGACCGATATCGGCGACGTCAGCTGGGCGGTGCCGACCGTGCAGGCCCATGCGCCGACCGTCGCGATGGGCACGCCCTTCCACACCTGGCAGGTGGTGGCGCAGGGCAAGTCGCCCGCCGCGCACAAGGCGATGGTCCATGTCGCCAAGGCGATGGCCGCGACCGGCGCAGCCGTGCTCAGCGACCCGGCCCTGATGGAAGCCGCCAAGGCCGACCACAAGGCCCGCCTCGGCAAGGAGGGCTACACCTCGCCGCTGCCGCCCGAGGTCAAGCCGCCGCTGACCATGTCGCTGGGCTGAGCGCGACGGAACCTCGCCGTCATTCTCGGGCGCCGCGCAGCGGCGACCCGGGAATCTCGTGCCGGTAGAGGCGCCCTTCCTTCACGAGATGCTCGGGTCAGGCCCGAGCATGACGGCTGTGGCTGCGTTGCCTTGCCGATTGAACGAACACACATGATCCGGGACAATGGGGCTCTGCTGCCAGCCGGCAGAATCGTCCGCCCGGAGCAACCATGGATCGCGCAGAAGAGTCGGACGGCGGACTGGGCCGGCATCACCGCTCGGCCAGCGGTCAGGCTGATTCCACTGTTCCCGAACCCGTCGATCTGGCTGGCTATGTGCTGGACGAGCAGTTCGGCTTCCTGCTGCGGCAGATGCAGCAGCGCTATGTCGCGATGTTCCAGCAGATGATGGGCGAGGACGGGCCGACGCCGCCGCAATTCGCGGTCCTGTGCCGGCTTGCCGCCGATGGGCGGATTTCCCAGAACCAGCTCGGCCGCATGACCGCGATGGACCCGGCCACCATCCGGGGCGTGGTGACGCGCCTGGAAGAACGCGGACTGGTCGAGCGCCTGCACGATCCCGACGACAAGCGGCGCGTGCTGGTGCAGCTCGGTCCACGCGGGCGCGAGCAATTGCCGGGTTATGTCGAGCGCGCCAAGGCGATCACAATCGCCGCCCTCGATCCGATCAAGGATCGGGAAGTCGCGCCCTTGCTCGATCTGATGCGGCGCCTGCTCGCCGGCTTCAAACCGCCAGATACTGGCTCCGCGCCGCCTCGTCGGACTTGAGCGCCGCCATCGTATCGTCGAAGCGGATCAGCCCCTTCTCGATGATGACGGCGCGGTCGGCGACGCTGCCGGCGAAATGCAGGTTCTGCTCGGAGAGCAGCACGGACAACCCTTTGTCCTTCAACACGCGGATCGTCTCGGCCATCGCCTCGACAATGATCGGCGCGAGCCCTTCCGAGGGCTCGTCGAGCAGCAGCAGGCGCGGATTGCCCATCAGCGTGCGGGCAATGGTGAGCATCTGCTGCTCGCCGCCCGACATCGCGCCGCCCGGCCGGTCGCGCATGCGCCCGAGATTGGGGAAGAGCGCGAACAGCCGCTCGGGTGTCCAGTGCGGAGCGCCCGCTCGCGCCGGCTGGCGCCCGACTTCGAGGTTCTCCATCACCGTCAGCTCCGAGAAGACGCGACGATCCTCCGGGACATAACCGACGCCGAGGCGGGCGATGGCGAAGGGCTCGCGGCCGGCGATCTCCTTGCCTTCGAAGCGGATCGTGCCGCGCGGCTGCGGCACCAGCCCCATCACCGTCTTCATCGTCGTCGACTTGCCGGCGCCGTTGCGGCCCATCAGCGCCACGACCTCGCCACTTCCGACCGAAAAGCCGACACCGTGCAGGATCTGGGCGCGGCCATACCAGGCCTCGACGCGGGAGAGCTCAAGCAGCGGCGCCATCAGTGCCCTCCCGACGTCGCGCCGGAGCCGAGATAGACGGCACGGACCTGCGGGTCGTTGCGGACCTCGGCGCTGGTCCCGGACGCGATCAGCCGGCCGCGGTCGAGCACCAGCACGCGGTCGGCATGGGCGAAGACGACATCCATGTCGTGCTCGGTGAACAGCACAGCGATGCCGCGCTCCCTGGCGATGCCGGCGGTCAGTGCCATCAGCGCAATCCGCTCCTGCGGCGCCATGCCGGCGGTGGGCTCGTCCATCAGCAAGAGCTTCGGCGCATTGGCGAGCGCGATGGCGAGTTCGACCCGCTTCAGGTCGCCATAGGCCAGCACGCCGCAGGCGCGTTCGGCCTGCTCGCGCATGCCGACCTGATCGAGCAGCCCGTCCGCCGCCTCACTGTGGCGCCGGTTGGCGCGGCCGAAAAGGCGCCAGCTCTCGCCGGCATGCGAGATCAGCGCCATCTGGACGTTCTCGCGCACGGTCATCGAGGCGAAGGTCGCGGTGATCTGGAAGGTGCGGCCAACTCCGAGTCGCCAGACCTTGCGCGGCGCGAGCCCGGTAATCGGGCGGCCCTCCAGCAGGATCTCGCCGCGATCGGGCTTGAGTTGCCCGTTCAACATGTTGAAGCAGGTCGTCTTGCCGGCGCCGTTGGGGCCGATCAGGGCCACGAGCTTTCCCGCTTCGACCGAGAACGACACGCCATCGACCGCCTTCACGCCGCCGAAGGATCGGGCAAGGTCGCGGGCCTCAAGCACGGCAGGCACGGGCGCGCTCATCTTGCAGCCGCCTCCGGTGCGGCGCTCTCGCGCCGGGCACGCCAGAACAGCCAGGTGCCGACGAGGCCGCGCGGGAACAGCACGACCAGGAGCACGATCGAGAGACCCAGCGCGAAGCGCCAATAGGTCGTCAGCTTCGCGAGCTGCTCGTTCAAGCCCATATAGGCGAAGGCACCGACGACCGGCCCGGCCACCGTCTGCACGCCGCCGAGCAGTACCATGAGCAAGGCATCGACCGAGCGCGGGATCGCCATATAGGTCGGGAAGACCGAGCCTTTCGAGAAGGCGAAAAGCCCCCCTGCGATACCGGCCGCGAGCGCGGCGATGACGAAGGCCGCCCATTGCAGGCGCCCGACATCGAGGCCGATCGCCTCCGCCCGCAAGGGGCTGTCGCGGCCGGCGCGCAGGGAATAGCCGAAGGGCGCGAAGATGATGAGGCGGAGCGCCAGGATCACGAGCACGGCGATGGCGAGCGCGAGATAATAGAAGGCTGTCTTGGAAACCGCCCAGGCCGAGGGCCAGACACCGAGGATGCCGTTGTCGCCGCCGGTCAGATCCACCCATTGGAAGGCCGTGGCCCAGGCGATCTGGGCGAAGGCCAGGGTCAGCATGGCCAGGTAGACGCCCGAGAGCCGCACGCAGAACCAGCCGAAGATCGCGCCGGCGACGCCCGCCATCAGCGGTGCCAGCACCAAGGCCGGCTCCATCGATGCGCCCAACCATTTCACCGCCAGCGCCGCACCATAGGCGCCGAGGCCGAAATAGGCGGCATGGCCGAAGGAGATGATGCCGCCGGGCCCCATCAGCAGATGCAGCGAGGCGGCGAAGACCGCGAAGATCACCAGATCGGTCAGCGTCAGGACGAGATGATCCGGCACAAGGAGCGGCGCGAGGACCAGGAGGACGAGCGCCACGGCCCCAAACGCCCTGGCCGCGCCGTCGGCCGGGCGCAGCAGGAAGAGCTGGCCGGCATGGCCGCGCGGCTCGGCAGCGGCCCTGCCGAGCAGGCCGTGGGGCCGGGCGATGAGAACCGCCGCCATCACCAGGAAGACGAGGACAAGCGTGATCTTGGGCAGGATCAGGATGCCGAAGGCGTGGAGCACCCCGATCAGGACGGCGGCGAGATAGGCGCCGGTCACGCTGCCCAGCCCGCCGACCACGACCACGACGAAAGCCTCCGCGATCATGGACAGGTCCATGTGCAGGTTGATCGCCTCGCGCGGGAGCTGGAGCGCACCGCCCAGCCCCGCAAGGGCTGCACCGAACGCGAAGACCGAGGTGAAGAGCAGGCGCTGGTTGACGCCGAGCGCGCTGACCATCTCACGGTCTTCAGTCGCGGCCCGGATCAGCACGCCCCAGCGCGTCCGGTGGAACAGGAGCCAGATCAGTCCGAGCACGACCGGACCGACCGCGATCAGGAACAGATCGTAGCTCGGGAAGCGGCCGTCGAACAGGAAGACGAAACCTTTGAAGCCGGGCGCGCGCGGACCGAGCTTGTCCTCCGGCCCCCATATCGCCAGCGCGATGTCCTGCAGCATCAGCACGACACCGAAGGTGGCGAGCAGTTGGAACAGCTCCGGCGCCTGATAGATGCGTCTGAGTATCGTGACCTCGATCAGCGCGCCGACGAGGCCTGTGAGCAGCATGGCCAACACCACGCCGCCCCAGAAGCCGAAGGCATCGGCCGGGCCGAAATACGTCACCAGCGTGAAGGCCAGATAGCCGCCCAGCATGTAGAGCGAGCCATGGGCGAAGTTCACGATGCGCGTGACGCCGAAGATGATCGACAGCCCGCACGCGACCAGGAACAGCGACGACGCCGAGGCCAGGCCGTTCAGGGTCTGGGTAAGGACGAGATTCAGCATGTCGTCTCGGGCGGGCGATCGATCTCAGATGGAGGAGGGCTTGACGGGGGCGAGTTCCGAATCGCGCCGGCGCTTCGCTCCGTCATTCTCGGGCGAAGCGAAGCGTAGACCCGAGAATCTCCCGCCGAAAGAGGCTCAGGAGCCTCAGGCGTCAAGAGATGCTCGGGTCAAGCCCGAGCATGACGCGCGGCGCCCCGCCGAACTCAGACGGCCGGGCGCAGCTTGCGGACCTCGTCATCACCAGGCAGGTATTTGGCGCCGTCGCGATAGCTCCAGTCGACCATTACGCCCTTGCCGTTCCTTTGCGCGCTCTTGCCGACATAGGCGCCGAGCGTCGACTGGTGGTCGATCTTGCGGAATTCGATCGGGCCGAAGGCCGAGCCGAACTTCAGCCCCTCGAAGGCGTCGACCAGCTTCTCGTTGTCGGTGGAGCCCGCCTTCGCCAGCGCGGCCGCGATGGCCTGCACCGTCTCGTAGCCGACGACCGAGCCCAGCCGCGGATAGTCGTTGTACTTCGCCTTGTAGGCGTCGCGGAACTTGACGTGCTCCGGCGTCTGCAGGTCGGCATGCGGATAGCCGGTGATGATCCAGCCCTCCGGCGTCTCGGCGCCGAGCGTGTCGAGATATTCCGGCTCGCCGGTCAGCATCGAGACGACCTCGCGCCCCTCGAACAGGCCGCGCGTATTGCCGGCTCGGACGAAATTGGCGAGGTCGACCGCGAAGGTGACGTTGAAGATCGCCTCGGGCTTGGCGGCTTCCAGCGCCTGGACGGTGGCGCCGGCATCGATGCGGCCGAGCGCGGGGAACTGCTCGGCGACGAAGGTCACGTCGGGGCGCGCCTTCAGGAGCAATTCCTTGAACCATTTCACTGCCGACTGGCCGTATTCGTAGTTCGGCGCGACGATCGCCCATTTCTTGGCCGGGAGCTTGGCCGCTTCCTCGACCAGCATCGCGGCCTGCATGTAGGTCGAGGGGCGCAGCCGGAAGGTGTAGCGATTGCCCTTCGACCAGACGAGCGCGTCGGCCAGCGGCTCGGAGGCGACATAGAGCCTCTTATTCTGGTTGGCATAGTCGGCGAGCGCGAGGCCGACATTGGAGAGGAAGCCGCCGGCGATGATGTCGACCTTCTCGGCGGTGGCGAGATCGGCAGCGTGGCGCACTGCGTCTTCCGGCTTGCCGGCGTCGTCGCGGAAGACCGTCTCGAGCTTGCGGCCGAGCACGCCGCCGGCCGCATTGATCTGCTCCTGCGCCAGTTCCCAGGCCTGGCGATAGGGTTTCAGGAAGGCCGGTTGGGCGGTATAGCTGTTGATCTCCCCGATGCGGATCGGCCCTGCGCCCTGGGCGCGTACCAGGCCGGGCGTTCCGACGGCGGCGACGCCGGCGATGAAACTGCGACGATCGATCTGCATCAGGCTGTCCTTCGCTCCGCTTCGGCCGCGATCCGCGCCGATACCACCCGCCGCCAGACGCGGCAGGAGCGGAATTCATATGAATGCATATGAAATTCCATGCTGACTGATTGTCAACAGCTTCTCGGCAATGCAGCAGAAGCAGGGCTGCCCAGAAACGCGGCGCGGCAATCGCTGAATCGCGGTAAAATGTTTTGATTTCAAAGACATGACGACAGGTGAAAAATAAGTCAGTGCTGCTGCCCTTTTTCTCTTGCGGCAGCGAGGTAGCGCACTTATTTATTGCTCAGCGCAGCAGAGATGTTGCGTCGCCCTCCTTGGGCGTTTCCTCCCTAGACTTGGGCTGCGCTTTCCGGCGCGGCCCTTTTTTCTTGCCTGAGAGCTCCTGCGCTCACCACCAGCGGCCGCCGTAGTACCAGCCCGGCGGTGCATCGTATCGGTCGAAACTAGCGCGCCGATCCGCCGCGCGATTGAGGTCGAGCTGCAGCAGGCAGTTCGCGAACCCTTCGCTCGATGTCCGGAAACCGAAAGAGTGGCAACGCGCCTCGTCGGCCGCGCGCAGCTCGGCATCCGTCACGCAGCCGCTGCACGCGAGCGCAAGGAGAGCGCCGGCGACGAGCTTTCCGATACTCATGCCGCGTCTCCTCTGCGCACGGGCTGCACACGTGATACGCGCATGCGGCCCTCCGGTTCCAGACCTGCCTCAGCGCGAAAACCGGACGGGCACCGCGAGCGCGATCGAGCTGCCGCCAATCCCGTCCGGCGGTGCCGGCACCGGGCTCGCCCGTCGAATCATCGCGACCGCCTCGTCGTCCAGTGCGGCGTCTCCCGAGCCGCGGACCAGCCGGGCCGAGAGAACCCGGCCGCCACGGTCGATGCTGAAGGCGACCTGGACGGTTCCGGGGCTGGCGCCGTTCGGGAAGCGCTTGAAGCGGTTGAGATGGGCGATCAGAGAACCGCGCCAGCTGGCATTGGCGGCCGGCGAAGCGCTCGGGGAGCCCGAGGCAGGAGCGGCTGCTTGCGCAGCGGCCTGCGCCTGTGCGACCGGCGCCGTGGTCTGCTCGGCCTTCGGCTTGTCCGGGTCCAGCGGCTTTCGGCGCTCGACGACCTTCGGCTTGGGCTTGGGCTTTGGCTTTACCTCCGGCGGCTTCGGCTGCTCCTTTGGCGGCGGCGTCAGCACGGCGGCGGCGTCAGGCAGCGAGGGCAGCTCGGGGATTTTGATCTCGGGTTCTGGGATCGCGACCGGTTCAGGCTCCGGCGGTGGGGGCTCGGGCTCCTTGGGTTGCTCGACCGGCTCGGGTGTTGGCGGTTCGGGCTCGGGCTGCGCCTCGACCATCTCCGGCCCCGGCGCGACATCCCGCTGCGGCGCCTCGGGCGCGACGGCGAGCGGGGCGAGCTCGATCATGACGGCGGCGGGCGGCGTGCCCATCGCGGCCTCGGCACGCTGCCAGTTGGCCACGACCCAGCCGGCCGCGCCATGGGCGCTCGCCACTACGAGCGCCGCCACGCTCCAGCGCAGCGCCGCCGGTGCGAAGCGCGACAGCGAACGGCGCTCCAGGCTCATGGCTTGGTCCCCGCAGCAGCGCCTTGCCCGGTGTCCTCGAGGCCGACGAGCGCGATCTTGAGGTAACCGGCGTTACGCAGCAGGTTCATCACATCCATCAGCTCGCGATAGGCGACGGTGCCGTCGGCACGCAGGAAGACGCGCTGCTCGCGGTCCCGGTTCGTGCGCTGGTCGAGCGTCGCCTGCAGGGTTTCGCGCGGCACGGTGTCGTTGCCGAGGGCGAGCGAGAGGTCGCTCTTCACGGTCAGGAAGACAGGTGTATCCGGCCGCGGCTGTGGCTGCGCGTTCGACACCGGCAGATCGACCGCGACGTCGACCGTGGAGAGCGGCGCGGCCACCATGAAGATGATCAGCAGCACCAGGATGACGTCGATGAAGGGCGTGACGTTGATCTCGCTGACTTCGCCGAGATCGCCGTCCTGCGGGTCCTTGAGGGAAACGGCCATGGCTCACTCCGCCGGCACAAGCGGTGCGGAGGCGGACGCGGCGGCCGATGCCGAGGAGGCCGAGCGCGAGGTTGGCGCGAGCGCGCGCTGGCGCCGTTCGAGATCGCGCGAGAGATGGCGCAGAATTTCGCCTGAAGCGTCCGACAGGGTGGCGCGATAGCCGGTGATCGCGCGGGCGAAGACATTGTAGATGATGACGGCGGGGATCGCCGCGACGAGGCCGATCGCGGTCGCCAGCAGCGCCTCGGCGATGCCCGGCGCCACGACCGCGAGGTTGGTCGTCTTCGCCTGGCTGATGCCGATGAACGAGTTCATGATGCCCCAGACCGTGCCGAACAGGCCGACGAAGGGGGCCGTTGAGCCTATGGTCGCGAGCAGCCCCGTTCCGCGCGCCATGGAGCGACCGGCGCGGGCCTCGATCCGGGAAAGCGCGATGGCGACGCGCTCCTTGATGCCGTCCTCACCGAGATCGGCCGAGCGGCGCGTCTCGGAGAGCGCGGCGTTGAGAAGCTCGCCGACGGCGCCGCGCAGCTTGCCGTTCTTGGAAGCGGCGGCGCCGGCTGCGGCGTTCAGGCTGTCCGCCGCCTCGATGCGGCGCAACGCGCGTCCGGCCGCGGCCTTCGCGGCGGCGAGCTCCATCGCCTTGGCGAACCAGATCGTCCAGGTCACCAGCGAGGCGAAGGCGAGGCCGAGCATCACGGCCTTCACGACGATGTCCGCCGCCATGAACATGCCCCAGGGCGACAGGTCGTGCGGCAGCACCGCCGTCGCGGCCGGCGCGGCGGCGGGAGCCGATGGAGCCTCCGCCGTCAGCGGCGGATGCGCGGTGCTCGGCGGGTTCATGCCGAACTGTGACGGAACCGAAGGCAGCGGGTTGGTCGGGGTGGCCGGCTGAACTTGAGCGGCGGGAGGCGGGGCCGCGGCCGGAGTCTGGGCCGGCTGGCCCTGAGCCTGGACGGCCAGCCCGGACAGTGCCGAGAGACCCGCCGCGACGAGAGCCAGACGAAACGCGCGCATCATCACCAAGTCCAGTCTTCGCTGGAGGTAAGCTTACCCAGCCGCCGCCGGCTCGGAGTCTGTCGGTTTGCGCTCTTTGCACAAGGCCACAGGCCTCGCGCCCAAGAGATCATTCCGAATATCTGAGACTCCGCTGCTTCCTCATTGGAAAAATTACAAAAAAGACTTGCAGCACCTATTCTGCATATGCGATACGCCTGTTCGAATAGGGTCCGCATGTCAAGGCTAACTAGCCTTGAGCTGTGCTTGTGCGCGGTCTCCTTTCCGACGCCAAAGGCGATCGGGAAATTCCCACATAGCCGTTATTCGATGGATGCAGGGCTGTGCGCCGGCTCGCCCTTCAGGAATCCGTCGGCCGATCGATCTCGGCCTGAAGCGCGGCGAGGTGTTCGCTCGCTGCTGCGGTGGCGGCCTGCTCGACAGCCCGGAAGCGCATGATCAAGGCCTGGCCGAGATCGGTCACGCGGGCTCCGCCGCCGTTGCGACCGCCGGTCTGGCGCTCGACCACCGGCTTGCCGAACAATGTGTTCAGCTCCTCGACCAGCTCCCAGGCCCGCCGGTAGGACATAGCCATCGCCCTGCCCGCGGCCGAGATCGAGCCCTGCGCCGCGATCTGCTCGAGCAATTCGATCTTGCCGGGGCCGATCCGCCCCTCGGGATCGAGCTCGATGCGCAGGCTGAGCGACGGCACCGGAGCCGCTCAGGAGGCTTTGGCGAGATCGGCGCCCTCGCCGCAGGCGGTGAGATAGATCACTGCCATGCGTTCGATCCCGGCCTGGTCGGCGGCGTCGAAACGCGCGACCGAGGGGCTGTCGAGATCGATCACGCCGATGACGCCGTCACGGCCGATCAGCGGGACGACAAGCTCCGAACGGGAGGCCGAGTCGCAGGCGATATGGCCGGGAAAAGCATGGACGTCCTCGACCAGCATCGAGGCGCGGCGCACCACTGCGGTTCCGCAGACGCCCTTCCCGACGGGTATGCGCACGCAGGCCGGCTTGCCCTGGAAGGGGCCGAGCACGAGCTCGCCGTCTCGCATCAGATAGAAGCCGGCCCAATTCAACTCCGGCATCATCTGGTAGAGCAGCGCCGAGGTGTTGGCTGCGTTGGCGATCGGGTCGCTCTCCCCGGCGAGCAGGGCTTCGAGCTGGGCCGCGAGCTCGCGATAGAATGCGGCCTTGTCGGTCGTGTCGATGCGATGTGCCTCGAACATGGCTCTGCGTCTCGCTGAAGGTCTTTGAGTCCGAGGGCTGTCCTACCACCATCGACAGGCCGGCGCCAAAGCCCTTTCCGAATGCAGGCGGGTCATGGCAATCCTCCCCCCGCGCCATCTGAAAGGGAATCGACCTTTGAGCGGGACGATCCGGCGGCTGCGCATCGCGGCCGCTCTGCTGACCGACGAACGCCAGCGCCTGCTTCTTGTCAGGAAGCGCGCAACCACGGCCTTCATGCAGCCGGGCGGCAAGATCGAGCCCGGCGAGCAGCCGCTGGACGCGTTGCTCCGCGAGCTTCGGGAGGAGCTCGGTTTTTCCATTCCCCGCGATGAGCCGCGCTATCAGGGTCATTTCCTGCACCGGCCGCCAACGAACCCGGATTCACGGTCGAGGCGGAGATCTTCACGCTCGCTTTGCCCGCAAAGCCGCGTCCGGCCGCCGAGATTGCGGAGATCGCGTGGCTGGAGCCCGGCCAGCCGCCGGCTGTCGCGCTCGCCCCGCTGACTCGAGACCATATCCTGCCGCTCTGGCGTTCCCTCGCTTCGGAGACCTTGCGTGATGAATGAGCTGAACCCCGTGGCCGGCCTGCGCCGCGCCGATGGCAGCGCCGGAGACGCCGATTACGGCCGGATCGGCCAGGGCTATGCCGCCTACCGCCAGCCGGAGCCTGCCATCGCCGCCCTGATCGAGAGCGCGCTCGGCCCGGCCGGTCGCATCCTCAATGTCGGGGCCGGCGCAGGCTCCTATGAGCCGCGCAACCGCGACGTCACGGCGGTCGAGCCTTCCGCCTCGATGCGGGCGCAGCGGCCGGCCGGCATTGCCGTGGCCATCGATGCGACGGCCGAGAGACTGCCCTTCCCCGACCAATCCTTCGACGCGAGCATGGCGACCTTCACCGTGCATCAATGGCAGGACCTCGATGCGGGCCTGCGCGAGATGCGCCGCGTAACGCGCGGCCCGGTCGTGATCCTCTCCTGCGACCCGGAGCTGGTGGAAGCCTTCTGGCTCAACCACTACGCCCCCAACGTCCTAGCGACGGAGGCACGGCGCTATCCCTCGCTCGGGCATATCGGCAAGGTGCTGGGCGGCGATGTCGAGATCATCGCGGTGCCGATTCCCCTCGCCTGCCGCGATGGCTTCAACGAGGCGTATTACGGCCGGCCGGAACTCTTCCTGGAGCCGGGTGCACGCTCGGCCTGCTCCGCCTGGAGCTTCGTGAGCGAAGCCGAGAGTGCGGCGTCGATCGCCCATTTGCGGGGCGACATCGAATCCGGCGCCTGGGATTCCTGCTACGGCTTCCTGCGCAGCCAGCCGAATTTCGAAGGCTCGCTGCGCCTCGTCGTCGCGCGGCCCTGACTCAGGCGGCTTTCGGGCGGGGCACGGGTGTTTCCGCGATCCATCGCTCCAGAGCGATGGCGTAGTCCATGGCGGCGGCGTCAAGCGCGTGCTGCGGGAGCTTGTCCGCCCGGTAGAGGATAAAGGGCTCGCTCCACAACAGGCCGCAGCGATTTGCGGTGGCGCGCAGCGGGGCGAGCAGCTCGATCATCGGGAACATGTTCCGGCCGCCCGGCCGGTAGGCCTCAGGCACGTTGCCTGCGGTCGCGGCCAGCATCAGGGGCGTTCCTTCGAGCAACCGCCCTTCCGTCTCATAGGCAAGATAGAACATCCGGGTCAGCACGGCGTCCTGCCAGGCCTTCAACAATGCCGGCGTCGAATACCACTGGATCGGGAACTGCAGCACGATCCGGTCGGCCGTGAGCAGGCGGTCGGCCTCGCGCTCGGCGTCGCGGAAGATCTCGATCCCGCCCGGATAGCTCGCCTGCATGTCGACGATCTCGACGCCGGGCAGCCTGCCGGCTGCCGCAGCCAGTGCGGCATTGGCGTTGGACTGGGAGAGGTCGCGGTGGAAGAGGAGGATGAGCGTCTTGGTCATGGTCGTCTCCTGCGGTGGCGAGACGACCCTGCGGTCAAACAAGAAATTCTTCCAATCGATTATCGATCTATCACATTATCGAACCGATGAATTTAAGGTCGCTCGATCTCAATCTCCTGGTGGTTCTCGACGCGCTTCTGGACGAGGCGCATGTCAGCCGCGCAGCCGATCGGCTCGGGCTGTCGCAGCCGGCCACATCCGCAGCGCTGCAGCGTTGCCGCCATCTGTTTCGGGACGAGCTTCTCGAACGTGGCCGGGGAACGATGTTCCTGACGCCAAAGGCGGAATCACTGCGCGCCCCGCTGAAATCGCTGCTCGCCGGCGTGACGGAGCTCGTCGAGCCGCCGCAGGTGCCGCTCGCGGAAATCCGCCTGACCTTGCGCATCACCACGGCCGACTATCCGGCCGTGTTCCTGATCGGCCCGTTGCAGGAGGAGCTGCAGCGTTCGGCACCGGGGATCGATATCGTGATCCAGCCGTGGCATGGCGCCGATACTGCCCGCGCGGCCCTGGTCGAGGGCACCAGCGATATCGCCATTTCCGTGTTTCCGCCGGCGGAGGATGACCTCCATCGCGAGGAGCTTCTGGTCGAACACTATGCCGTCGCGATGCGCCGCGGTCACCCGGCCGAAGCCGCGTTCGGTCTCGCGGCGTGGCTGGCCTATCCGCATATTCTCGTATCCGGCCGCGGCGATACGCGCACTCCCGTCGATGCGGAACTCGCCAGCCGCGGCCTGACGCGGCGCGTCGGCTTCGTCGTGCCGAATTTCCAGATGGTCCAGGCACTGCTGCACGGCTCGGACATGATCGTCCTCCTGCCTTCGCGCGTGCTGTCATCCTTCGAGGGGCTGGTTTCGTTCCCGCCGCCGCTGCCGGTGCCGGGCTTCTCGCTCCATCTCGCCTGGCACCGGCGACGCTTGAAGGATGTCGCCCTGCAGCATGTCGCGGCTATTCTGACCAAGATGTTCCGGTAACGACACGGTTTGAAAGCCGCCTTGCAAGGTACCGAAGATATTGGCCGCACGGCTTCGCGCGCTCCACAGGCTGCTATGGGCCATGGAAGTGATTTGACGCTGGCGATTTTGCGCGAATGAGGGGAGCGAGGACACAAACCTTCCGGTCCCATCTCCACCGCTTCGACCTCATCAAATCGTTCCCATGGCCCATGACAGCCTCTAGACTGCTTTTTCCGAAGCCAGTCCGGAGCGCATCCCATGGAACGACGTTCATTTCTGTTCGGATTGCTTGCCCTTGCAACGGGCTCCGCCCTGGCCCTCCCGGCGCGGGAGGCCGAAGCGGCGCCGCGGCAGCCGACGCCATCGCCGGATCAGGAACTCAGGCTGCCGGACGGGAGGCCGATCGACTGGTCCCAGCATCGCAGGGGCCACCCGGTCCACCGCCGGCATCACTATCGGCACTGGCACCGCCATAATCGCCCCCGCAGGCGGGTTTGCCGGACTCATTGGGATCGATGGGGACGGCCTATTCGCCGGTGCCACTGGGTCTCGTTCTAGAGCATTTTCGAGCGCAGCGGGTATCGCTTCGCGTAAAGAAAATGCTTTAAAACAAAGAGCAAGAGCAGTTCCGCGTATCGAATAAACGCGGAGATGCTCTAGCGTTGTTTCTGCGGGCGGGCAAAGCGAACGTCCCGCCGCTATCGATCGCGACTTGGGGGGAACATGCAGACGCTCGATCATGTGATTGTCTGGATCATCATTGGAGTGATCGGCGGCGGCTTGGCTGGCCTCGCGATCAGATGGGACAGGCGCGGCTTCGGCTTCTTGCGGAATCTCGCCGTGGGTCTGGCGGGCGCCGTGGTCGGCGGCCTGCTCTTCCGGTGGCTCCAGATTCTGCCGGGCCTCGACAACATCGCGATTTCGCTCAGGGATGTGATCGCTGCCTTCGTCGGATCGCTGATCGTGCTCGTCGGCCTCTGGGGTTGGAAGCGCTTTGAAGGGCCCTCGGCCTGAGGCCGGAGCGCAGGCCACCCTTCAGAACCGCCAGATCAGCGGGACGTAGAAGACGGCGATCACGAAGAACCAGAGCATCAATGGCGCGCCGAGCTTCCAGTAGCTGTTGAAGCTGTAGCCGCCCGGACCCATGACCATCATGTTGGTCGCGGTCGCGATCGGCGTCAGGAACGAGGCGGAGCCGGCGACGCACAGGCTCATCAGGACTGGCCGCGGCGAGACGCCCATGCCGGCGGCTGCGGCCATGGCGATCGGGATGACCAGCATCGTCGTCGCCGTGTTGCTCATGACCTGGCCGAGGCTCGCGGTCAGCACGAAGAGGCCGGCGAGAAAGACGATGGGGCCTGCCCCGCCGGTCAGCGTCACGAGATGGTCGGCCACGATCTTGGCCGCACCCGACTGCACCATTGCGGTAGAGAGCGGCATCATCGCCGCGATCAGGATCACCGTCGTCCAGTTGATCGCGCGATAGGCCTGCTCGACGCTCATGATGCCGGCGCCGATCAGCGCCCCGGCACCGAGGAGCCCGGCGACGGCCGGCGGCAGGATGCCCGTCGCGAGCATTGTGACGAGGCCGGCCAGCACCGCCAGCGCGACGCCGGCGCCAGCCCCCATCGGCACGGCCTGGCGCCTGACGAGGTCGGGCGAGTTGACGACGAGCACGTCGGGATCGTCGAGATGCAGATCGAGCGCTTCCCAGCTGCCTTCGAGCAGCAGCGTGTCGCCGGCGGCCAGCGTTTCGCCCGGATCAATGTCGACGCCGGCCCGCTGGACGGCGAGCACGACGAGATCGCCGCTGTCGGTCACCATGCCCGGAAAGAGAGCGCGGCCGATCAGCGCCGAGCGCGGCGGAATCACGACCTCGGCCAGGCCCGAGCGCCGGCTGAACAGTCCTTTTTGAGCAGGATCGTCACGCAGGGCGAGGTGCTTGTCCGCCGCCAGCGTCGCAACGGCCTCGGCATCGCCGCGCACGAGGAGGTAGTCGCCCTCCGAAACCGCCGGCGCCCGCAGCGGCATTGCCGTGTCTCCGGCCTGCACAGCCATCAGGCTGAGCCGCCCATCCGCACCGAGATCGATATTGCCCGGTGCGACGCCGATGTAGGACGAGGTCGAGCGCACGCGCAGCCGGAAGATGCCGTCGCTCAGTCCGTAATGCTCGACGAGGGTCTGGGCGTGCCGGCTGAAATCGGCCGGCAGCCGCGCGCTGCTTTGCTGCGGCAGCAGGCGCTTGCCCAGCAGCAGGATGATCGCGATCGTGCCGGCCAGAAGCGGCAGGCCGACGAAGGCGAATTCGGCAAAGGCGAAGCCCTGCAGGCCGGCATCCTCCAGCGCCTCCGACACCAGGATGTTCTTGGGCGCCCCGGTCAGCAGGAGGTTGGAGCCGGCATGGGAGGCGAAGGCGAGCGGCATCAGCAACTGGGCCGGCGACTGGCGCAGCCGCACCGCCGCCATGACCGCCACCGGCATGAGGGCTGCGACCGCTCCGCTGCCACTGATGAAGGCGCTGAGACAGCCGGCTGCGACCATGATGATGATCAGTAGGCGCGTCTGGCCATCGCTGCCGGCCTTGGCGATCAGATATTGGCCCGCCCAGGCGGTGACGCCGGTCTTCTCCAAGGCCGCGCTGACGATGAAGAGACTGGCGACGAAAAGGGCGGCGCGGTCCCCGAAGCCGGCGAAGGCCTGCTCGAGCGTGACCACGCCGGTCGCCCACAGTGCCAGCGCCGCCCCGATCGCGACCACGACGACCGGCAGCCTGTTCCAGGTGAACAATACGATCGCGGCCACGGTGACGACGGCAGTGCTTTCGATCGGTGTCACGCAGCGGTCTCCTGCAGGCCTTCGTCAGGTCCGGAGCATCAAAGCGCCACCGAGCAGGATGGCAAGAGCGATCAGTCCCAGCCCGGCCGCCGGCCAACGCCTCAGATGGACATCGATCTCTCCGATGCGGTTCGAGAGGCCGCGAACGAACGGCCCGCCCTTTTGCAGGAGGACGACGATGTCTCCCTCGGGAATCGCGCCCAGGCGACGGGGCAAGCGGTCGACGAACAGCATCGCCGCCGCGCCGAGCAGCATCGGCCAGGTCACCTTCCAGAGTGCTTCCGGCTGGAGCAGGCTGGCGACGGTTTCGCCGGACACCGCAGGATAGAGCGACCAGGGAACGATGAGCGAGGCGACGAGAACGATAAGCCAGGGCACGAGCTGCCCGAGCGGTGGTGATCCTGCAGGGTTGCCGATCGTATCTCGCCGGACGATCAGCAGGAAATGCACCATGAGTGCGGTGCTGCCGGCAGCGGCAAGAGTCATCGCGCCGGCGAGCCAGCCATAGCCGAGCATCGGCTTGGTCGCGAGCTTGGCCAGCGCGCCGCTGGTCAGCGGCAGGCCGCCGAGGCTCAGCGCGAGCACAGCGGTCAGCAGCAGCACAAGCCTCAGCCGCCGCCCGCCGGTTGCCGCCAGGATGCCGATGCCGAGGAAGAGCGCGCCCTTCACCAGCGTGTGGTGAACGGCGTAATAGGCGGTGAGATGGGTGGCGGCTGGGTCGGCGGTGTCGAGGCCGACGCCCAGCAGCACCGCCAGCAGACCCATCTGGCTCACGGTGGAATAGGCCAGCACCGTCTTGGCGCGCCGCTGGGTGATGCCGACCATGGCGCCGTAATAGGCCGTGACGATGCCGACCGCGATCAGGACGGTGCCCGGGAGCGGCATTCCCGCCTCGAAGGGCAGGAAGCGGATCAGCCCGATCACGCCGGCCTTGACCACGACGCCGCTCAGCACCGCCGAAGCCGGCGTCGGCGCCGCCGGATGCGCCAGCGGCAGCCAGACATGCAGCGGCACCAGCCCCATCTTCAGCGCGAAACCGAGGATGAACAGCGCGACGATGCCCTCCCGCATCGGATTGGCCTGGAGATCGGCGACGACGCCACGGATCTGCGGGTTGGCGTCGGGATGGCCAGCCGCCAGCATCACCAGCGCGATCAGGAGGAACGCCTCGCCCAGCAGCGCCAGCGCCACATAGATGACGCCGGCCCGTTGCGCGGGAGCGCTCTGCTCATGGATGATCAGGCCGTAGGCCGCGAGGCTCGCCAGCGTGAACAGCAGGTAGAAGTTCACGACATCGCCGACGAGGAAGAGGCCGAGGCTGCCGCCGAGCGTCAGCAGCCACCAGATGGCGAAGCGTGGTGCAGCCGGGTCGCGGGCCATCTGCGAGGCGGCATAGGCGCCGGCCGCGCTCCAGAGCAGCGCCGCTCCTGCAAGCAGGATCGCGCCCGGCTGGTCGAGCACCAGTGTCAGCCGGAACGGCGCGGGGAAAATGGCGAAGCGGCCTTCCGGTATGAGGATCGCCGCCGCGAGCGCCGGAAGCGGGGCGACGGCGAGCGCAGCCAGCGCCCTCGCCCGGAACCACGGCGACAGGCAGCAGGCTGCCAGCAGGAGCGGCACCAGCAGGGCCGAGGCGAGAAGGAGGCTGGTGGCGGTCATGGCGCCCACGCCGCGGCGAGGCCGTCACGGCCGATCTGCAGGAAGCCGAAGGGGCGCAGCGGCACGAAGCCGAGCAGAACGGCCGCCACGGCAAGGGCCAGCGCCGCGAGTTCGAGCCGTCGCGGCACCTTGCGTAGCGGCGCAATGGGAACGGCGGGGACGGCCAGTGCCTTGTCGATCACGCGGAAGACATAGCCGCCGGCGAGAAGGCCGCCGGCCAGAATCGTCGCGGCCAGCCATGGATAACCCTCGGTCACCGCTGCCGTCAGCAACAGGATCTTGGCGACGAAGCCGCCGCTCGGCGGAATGCCCATCAGCGATAGCCCGGCCAGTCCGAACGCAGCTGCGCTGAACGGCAGCACCCGGCCGAAGCCGCGCAGATCGGCGATGCGGTCGTGGCCGAAGGCCTCGGCAATGGCGCCGGCCGCCAGGAACATCGCCGCCTTCGCCAGCGCGTGCGAGATGAGCTGGAGCGCGCCGCCGGTCCAGGCGATCGTTCCCCAGGGCGGCAGCTCGGGGCTGCCGGCGGCCAGTGGAAAGACGATGAAGAGATAGCCGATCTGCGCGACGGTCGAGTAGGCGATCATCAGCTTGAGCCGCGCCTGCCGGAGCGCCATGACGCTGCAGAACAGGATCGAGGCCGCGCCGAGGACGGCCAGCAATTGGCCCGCAACAGCGGCCGATTGCGGCGGGGCTACATCGAGCACCAGCCGCAGGATCAGGAAGATCGGCGCCTTGATCACCAGCGCCGAGAGCACGGCGCTCGCCGGCGCCGGCGCCCCGGCATGAGCGGGGGGCAGCCACAGATGCAGCGGAAACAGCGCCGCCTTGGCCAGGAGCCCGACGATCATCAGCGCCAGCGCCGCCGCAAGTGCCGGGTCCTGTCGGCTGAGGCGCGACAGCGCGAGCAGGTCGAGCGTGCCGTATTGGCCGTAGATCAGCCCGGTCCCGAGCAAATAGAGCAACGAGCCGATCAGCGCGAACAGCAGGTAGCGCAGCGCGGCCTTGACGGTCTCGGCCCGGCCGTCGAGGCAGACGAGCGGCACCGCCGCGAAAGTCAGCAGCTCCAGCGCGACATAGAGATTGAACAGGTCCTCGCCGACGAAGACCGCGTTCAACGCGCTCCAGAGCGCGAGCAGCATCAGCCAGAAGGTCGTCGGCGCGCGCCCGTCTTCCGCGCCCTCATGAAGCTTGTGCTGGGTTCGCGCGAAAAGCCCTACGGCGACGATGACAAGCGCCGTCATCACGAGCATCGCGCCCGAAAGCCCGTCGGCCCGCAGCGCGATGCCAAGCGGTGGCTGCCAGGCGCCGACGACATAGGACAGCGCAGCCCCGCTCGACATCAACTGGACGGCGATCGCGATGGCAACGGCGAGCCCGGCCGCAAACGTCGTCATCGCGATCCGCGCCGCGCTGCGGGGCCCGCAGGCGAGGATCGCGAGCACGGCGCAGACCGGCAGGATCACGGCCAGGACCAGCAGGAAGCCGCCCGGCGTGGTGGCGTGGACGAGCGGCGTCACGTTCCGCTCCGTGGCTCGGGTGCAGCCTCGGCGCCTGCACGCTCGCCCACGTTCAGTTCGGAGAGCCGCTTCAGCAGTGCGACGGCCAGCGCGCTCGCCGAAAAGGCCACGACGATGCCGGTGATCACCAGCGCCTGCGGCACTGGATCAGCCTCGAGGCCGGCACCTGCGCCGCGCCGGGCGACGGCGCCGAAGACCAGGAAGATGCCCGCCCCCAGAATGTTGCAGCCGATGATCCGCCGCAGCAGTCCGGGATGAGTCACGACGGCGAAGAGCCCGATGCCGACAAGCGCTGCGCCGCATAGGCCGAACAGAATGCCGGGCTGAAGCGCAGCCGTCATCGTGCGGGCGCCTTTCGGGCGGGGCCGGCGACCAGCATGGCGAGCGCGGCTGCGATGGACAGCGTCAGGGCCGCCTCGATCGCCACGATGAGGGGTTTCGCGAGCCCTTCGGGGTAAGCGAGGAAGCCGCCTGCAAAGGCGAAACCGAGAAACGCGATCGCCAGGAACAGGGCCGGGCCCCCCGTGAGCACGAGCCGCAGCAGCGGCCGGGCCGTATCGGGCGGCGGATAGAGCCCCGCCATCATCACCAGCAGCCACATCGCGGCCAGCACCGTCCCGGCCTGGAAGGTGCCGCCCGGCGCGTCAGCCCCGACCCAGAACATGTAGACGCCGATCACGACGCCGAAGGGCGGCAGGGTGCGTGCGAGATAGGCCAGCGGCCCCGGAACGGCGGCGGGCTTCACCTCGGGCGCGCCGCCCCAGACGCCGTCCGGCGCCAGCGACCAGACCCCGATCAGGGCGAGCAGCACCACGACCTTCTCCAGCAGCGTGTCGAGCGCGCGATAGGCCAGCAGCACGGCGGTGACGGGGTTGCCCAGCCCCGTCGTTCCCAGCGCCTCCGAAGCCGCCGGCGCCAGCGTCGGAGCGGGAGAGGACAAGGTCAGCACGGCGAAGGCGAGCCCCGTGGAGATGGCGGCGCAGCCCACAGCCACGGCGAGCTTTCCGGCGCGCCGCATCGGCTCCTCGTGCTTGCCACGGCCGCGGAGCGCAGCCTCCGCTCGCAGCAGCAGGATGCCCGTCCCGCCCCCGCCGATGGCGATCTCGGTCAGGGCCACGTCCGGCGCCGCGAGCCGCACCCAAACCAGCCCGAGCAGGAGGCCGAAGGCCAGGAAGGCGATGATCGCGCTGCGCTCGTCCCGCCGCGCGACAACATAGGCCGCGAGCCCCAGGAGCCAGGCGACGAGCGCGAGATCGAGCAGGAGCGTCATGGCTCGGCTCTGTCGCGATGGACGGCACGGGCGAGCAGCTGGCTCGCCGTCGCGGCCGAAAGCTGCGCGAGCAGCCAGACGCAGATGAGCTTCACGCCGCCGGAAACGCTCGTCGCTTGCGGCAGCAGGCCGATCACGATCAAGCCGAGCCCGAGATTGTCGGCCTTGCTGATGGCGTGCAAGCGGCTGAGCGTATCGGGAAAGCGCAGCAGGCCGAGCGTGCCGGCCAGAAAAAGCAGCGCTCCCGCAGTCACCAGAATGATGGTGACGATGTCGGCGAGGCCGTTCACGGCCGCTCCTTCGACGAATCCCGATCGGCGCCCGGCCCCTCCGCGCCAAGCACGAAGGCGACGCAAGGGAAGGCCGCAAACAGTGCGAGCAGCAGCGCGACATCGCTCGTCGCGGCCGATCCGGAAGCAGCCCCCAGCAGCAGGAGGGCCGCCGCTCCGCCTGTCCCGAGCAACTGCACCGCCATCATGCGTTCGGCGACGATGCCGGAACGCAGAACCCGGAACAGAGCGACGGCGGTCACCGCCAGGATGAGGAGCGCCGCCGCGGTCAGGAAATCAGCCATCGCGTCTCTCCGGCTTGAGGATTCGCCGGAATGCCGCCTCGTCGTCGGCGACCTGCTGGGCCACGGCTTCGCGCAGATCGAGGCAATGGATGTGCAGCGTTCCGTCGGCCTCGGCGAAAACCGGCAGCTTGCCCGGCTGCAGGCTCATCACCGCGCAGGCCGAGTCACGCGCCAGGCCGGCGGGGATCGTGGAGCGGCAGGTCGTAAAGCCGGGCTGCAGATCGGGCGTGCGGGCAAAGGCGAGCCTTGCCACGTCGAGCCCTGCAAAGACGGATTGCGGCAGGAAACGGGCCAGGAAACGGAGGAGGCCCATCCATGACAGCTTTCCGCCGCCCGGCCAGAGCGCCGTACTGGCCCAGACCCCCGCTGCGCTGGCGACGAGCCCTACGGGCAAATCCTTGAGCGCCGGTCCGATCAGGATGACCCAAAGCAGCAGCAGCCCGAGCCCGCGGGTGAAAAGCGCCGAGAGCGGCGTGTCGTCGGCTGTGGCCGCCGCCTTCATTCCATCCGCCCGCCTCTGTGGGTGCCCTGCCGGGCCGTCAAGGCAAGGTAGCCTCCGCCTCCACGGGCAACATCAGCCCGACGTCTCACTCCTGTGCGCCGCGTCCCATTCTCGCCGGCGCTGCTGGCAGTGGCCGGCCCGATATGAGCAGGATGGCGTTCCGTGCCGCGCTCCGGGGATCGCATGAATCGGCCAAGGTTTTCGCCAATCACAGCTCTCTGCTCCGCGGGGTTGTCGTGTCCATGATCATCGAGCCGCGCAATGGCGACGCAGAGGATGATGCCAGCAGCACCAAGAAGCATTCGCTGATCGCGATCGCCGGCAGTCTGCTCGGCGAGATCAGCCTGCCCAAGCTCGCGCTCGCCTGGGTTCTCGGCGCCTTGCTGCCGAGCCTCCTGCTGGGCGCGGCTCCGCTGGTGGTGACGGCGTGGTTCGCATCGGTATCGGGCCGGGTGGTGGCGCTGGCCGGGATCGGTTCGCTCGTTTTGCTCGCACTTGTCGGAATCGTCGGCTGGTATGGCTTCCGGCCACTGTTCCGCATCGCGGAGAAGAGCTTCTGGTCGTTGAACGCTCTGGTGGTCCAGCCGGGCTACGCGGTCTGCCGCGAAGGACTGCAGCATCTTGCGGAGAGTTTCAGTTCCGTCGGAACCGATCCCGACAAGCGCGCACGATTGCGGGCAGGCAGCGCGATCGGGGCAGGCTTGCTGGGCTGCGCCGTCGCCGGGGCGGTCTTCGCCCTGGTCTGGCCGGCGACGCGCTGGTCGGGCGGCTTCGCCGACTTCATCGACCCGCTGCGGCTCGTCGTGCCGGCTCTCGCAAATGCCGTCGCGCTGATGTCGGTCTATCTGGCGTTGGCGTCGCTGCTCTGGGGCATGGCCGACGGCCTGATGGACCAGCCACGCGACCTCGGCGGCTTCGACACGGTGCCGGCGTCAGCGCGCCGATGGCGCGTCGCCCATCTTTCCGACGTCCATGTCGTCGGCGAGCGCTATGGCTTCCGGATCGAAAGCGGACGCGCCGGTCCGCGCGGCAACGAACGCTTCCTGCAGGTGCTGGACAGGCTGGCGGAGATCCACGAGAGCGAGCCGCTCGACCTGCTGCTCATCACCGGGGACATGACCGATGCCGGGCGCTCCGCCGAGTGGGGCGAATTCCTCGACGCGATCGCGCGCCATCCCGCCCTCGCCGAGCGCTGCCTGATCCTGCCGGGCAATCACGACGTCAACATCGTCGATCGCGCCAATCCGGCCCGGCTCGAGCTGCCGGGCAGCCCGGGCAAGCACCTGCGCCAGATGCGGACCCTCTCAGCTATGGCAGCCCTGCAGGGCGAGCGCGTTCAGGTCTTCTCCGAGAGCCGGACCAGGCTCGCCAAGAGCCTCACCGCTGCCCTCGAGCCGCATCGCGAGAAGATCGCTGCCTTCGCCGATGCGGGCGGCCTGCGCCGATCGGCGGGCCTCGAAGCAATCTGGGCGGATTCCTTTCCGATGGTGCTGGCGCCGGCGGAGCCGGACGGGCTCGGCGTCATCCTGCTGAACTCGAATGCGGAGGCGCATTTCTCCTTCACCAATGCGCTTGGCCTCGTCGCGGAGGAGGACATGCAGGCGATCCTCGCAGTGGCTCGTGAGTTCCCGCAGGCGCGCTGGATCCTGGCGCTCCATCACCATCCGATCGAGTATCCGAAACCGGCAAAAGCCTTCTCGGAGCGCATCGGAACCGCGCTGATCAACGGCAGCCGCCTCCTGCGGCTGCTGCGGCCCGTCGCCGCCCGCATGGTCGCGATGCACGGCCACCGCCATATCGACTGGATCGGGCGCTGCGGAGCGCTGAAGATCGTCTCCGCGCCTTCTCCGGTCATGGAGGCGACGAATGCGGAGCCGACCTGCTTCTACATCCACACGCTGGCGGCGGCGCCCGAGGGGATCGCGCTGCTCGCACCGCAGCGCATCGTGATCGAGCCCGCACGGCCCGCCGTCACGGCGTGACGGGCGAGCTTTCAGGGACCTTCTCGTCCTTCTGCGGCGAGCCGAAGATTTCGGCCAGCCACAGGCTCGACGGATGCAGGGCGCAGAAGGTGAGGAAGGCGATGGTGATGGGCACGCCGATGAAGGCGCCGAACACGCCCCAGAGGTAGCTCCAGAAGAACACCGAGAACAGCACCGTCGCCGGCGAGATCGAGAGCGCGCTGCCGGCGACGCGCGGCTCGACATAGCTGCCGACGACGAACTGGATCAGGTTGAGGCAGGCGAAGACCGCGACCACCGCCTGCCAGGAGCCGAACTGCGTCATCGCGAACAGGGTCGGGAAAACGGTGGCGACGAGCGGCCCGAGGAACGGGATGTAGTTGAGCGAGAAGGCGATGAAGCCCCATTCCTCGGCCAGTTGCAGCCCGACGGCCCTGGCGAAGAGCCAGACCAAGACGCCGGTGATCACGCTCATCAGCGTTCGCACCAGCATGTAGCGCCTGATCTTGGCCGCCGTCATCATGCTGCCTTGCAGCAGCAAGGCCCCGGCGGCGCGGTTGCGCATGCCCTTGAGCTTGCGGCCGAAATCGTCGACCTCCAGCAGCCCGAGAAAGACGTAGACGAGAACAACGAGCCAGAAGCTCATCGTGCTGTTCAGGCGGCCGGTGACGGTCTGCGCGGTGCGCAGCATCCAGCCGACGCTGAACGCCTCCGACCATGCTCCCGCCACCGCGATTCCGTGCCCCTCGAGCCAGAGCGTGATCTGATCGTAGAAGGCCTGGAAGCGGGCGGCGTCGTTGACGATCCAGCGCCCGACGCGTCCGAACGCGGACACCACCAGCGAGCCGATGTAAACGAATGCGACGGTCATCACGATGACGCTGACGGCGAGCGCGAGCAACCGCGGCAGAAAGCCCTGAAGCGTCTTCTGCAGAGGCCAGACCAATGCGATGATGAACAGCGCGAAGGCGACCGGGGCGAAGACCGAACTCGCGATCGACAGCGCCGCGACGACCAGGATCGTCGCAACGACGACCTGCGCCGCCTGATAGATACCGCCACTCGTCATAGGCCCGCCCAATTCTGCATCCGAAGCTTTGCCGGCTACGCTCGATCTTGAAGTCACCCGTCAAACCCCCTTGGTGAACTCGGCGAGATCGAGCGTCGAACGCTTTCCGATCTCGTCGCGATTCGCCCGGTAGAACATCTCGGCCGAGCGCCTGCCCTCGTCATGCAGCATCGTCAGGAATTCCCATTCGGCATTGAGCTTGGAAGAGTAGCCGAGCTCGGTCATCGCGTCGCTGGCGATGCGGTGGATGCGCATGCGCGCCCAGCGGGCGCCCTCACCCGAGCCAGGCACCGCCTCGCGCTGCAGGAGCGCCATCATGCGCAGCTCCTTCAGCAGCACCGCGTTGAAGGAGACCTCGTTGAGGCGGTTCAGGATGTCGCGCGCCGTGCGCGGCGTGCCCGGCCGCTCGACCGGGTTGATCTGGACGAGGATCGTGTCGCTCGCGTTGCTCTCCTCGATCAGCGGGGTCATGGTCGGATTGCCGGAATAGCCGCCGTCCCAATAACTCTCGCCGTCGATCTCGACCGCCTGGAACAGCGTCGGCAGGCAGGCTGAGGCGAGCAGCACCTCGGGCGTGACCTCGGCATTGCGGAAGACGCGGTTGCGGCCGGTCCGGACGTTCGTCGCGCTGATGAACAGCTTGATCGGGCTTTTCGCGATGGCGTCGAAGTCGATCACCTCGGCGAGGATGTCGCTCAGCGGGTTCGTGCCCATCGGGTTGAGGCTGTAGGGCGAGACGACGCGGGACATCATGTCCATCGCCACGAAGAGCGGCGATCTGTCGAGCGTCCAGCGGCCAAGCAGCACGTCGAGCGGCGAGCGCTGGAACGGGCTGAAGCGCGCGGCTTCCGAGACCTTCCGCCAGAATTCGTTCAGCGCCTCGCGTGCCCCGTCCCGCCCACCTTTGACGTAGCCGGAGGCGAGGACCGCCGCGTTCATGGCGCCGGCCGAGGTGCCCGAGATCGCCTCGATCGTCAGCCAGTCCTCCTCGAGGATCCGGTTCAGCACGCCCCAGGTATAGGCGCCATGCGCGCCGCCGCCCTGCAGGGCGAGATCGATGTTGAGCGGCTCGCGCGATGGGGCGCTCTCGCGCTCATCGCCGGTGCGGCTGGAAGTGGAAGGTGCCTTGCTCACGACATCACCCTTGTTGGCAGAACCGGCCGCGTCACGACGACTTCACCAGCCCTGAGAAACCCGCGACCGCAAGCAGGCTCAAGGCCCAGCCGACGACCGACTGGAAATAGAAATAGTTGATCGCGACCCGCCCCCCGGGCTTGGTCGGATTCGGCCGCCAGAAGCTGCGCTGGCCCATGTCCAGCACGGGCAGCAGCGTGTCGAGCGAATACATCCAGGGGCTGAAGGCGGGGTAGCTCGAAGCCTCCCAGCGCTGCCGGAAGCAGGCGAGCTGGTTCTGGCCAGCCGCCGCCAGCCCTTGCGACATCCCGCTGGCGACAAGCGGCCTCTGCTCGCTCTGCTCGATGCCGCACAAGGTCCATTCCGGCGCACGCAGTACGACGGCGCTGTTGGGCATCACGGCGCCCTGGCGCTCGGCATAGGCAAAGATCGCGACGCCCGCGAGCCAGAAGAAGACGAGCCAGACGAGGGCGAAAAGCGGCCTGCGGCCATAGCCGAGCGTGATCCCGAGAATGCCGTCGGCGACGAAGAGAACCGCCCGCCATATCGGGTTCTCCGTCCGTGCCCGCCGCGCCCTGCGCTGCAGCCGCTCCTTGATGACGAGCACGGAGCTGGCATCCTCGCCATGCCCCATCTCGCGAAAGACGGAGGCGAGCTGCTCATAGGGCTGCGGCCAGAAATCCTCGCCCCAGCGCTCGGGTGTCTGGCGCGCCAGCCAGTCCACGCGGCTCTCCGCATCGACGGGGCCGTCGATGAAGGCGCCGTAGCGGCAGCGGTTGAGGAGCAGGTCGCCAGGCTTCGGCCAGCAGGCCGCCTCGTCATGGATCGTGCCGATCGAGGCGCCGGTGAGCGCGAGCGTGCCATCCAGCCGCGCGTCGCGCCGCAGGAAGAAGGCGCCCTTGACCGCGACACGGCTCGCCTCGATCGCAGTCTGCCCCGCATTTTCGACGACGGTGCCGGAGCAGTCGAGATCGCCGGTGATGGCCGAGCCGGTCAGCCGCACCTCACCGGTCACGCGGGTGTTCCGCAGGACGACGCTGCCATGGCAGGCGATCTCGCTCGCATCGAGCGCCATCTGTTCGAAAGCCGGGATGGTCGCCCCTGCGGCATCGAGATCGGCGGCCAGGACGGCGCCGGACAGGTTGACGCCGCCGCGCAGCGTCGTGCCGCGCAGGAGCACGTTGCGCGCCTCCAGGCTTCGGCCCAGCAAGGCGTAGTCTCCACGGTTGCGGATCGTTGCGCCATCGCATTGGAGATTCCCGCCGAGGCGGGCCTGGTCGAGGTTGACCGCACCCTCGACCTCCGCACCACGCAGATAGACCCCGCCGCGCGCTTCGAGCCGCTCCGCCTGAAGCCCTGGCAGCCGCGAGCCGTCAAGGAACAGCCGGTTGATGATCGCCGCGCGCAGGATCGGCGTCGCCTCGAAATGACAGTCGTTCAGGCCGATATCGCGGAACACGCGGCAGGCTTCGAGATCGAGCGCCTCCGAGATCCAGGCGCCCCGGACGAGCACGCCCTTCTCATGGGGCCGGCAGCCGACCTCTCCGCCCAGAATCAGGAAACGCAGGAAGGTGGCGCGCACCAGCCGAGCCGGGTCCGGCTCCGTGGGCAGAACGCCGTCCCCCAGCCTGTCGAAATTGCCGGACTGGAGCCTGGCGACGATCTCCTCCTCCGCCCGAAGCAGAGGCCGGAAATTGTCGAGCCGCGCGGTCGATTCCGCCCAGACGGCGGCCTCCGCCCCCAGGCTCCAGTCCAGGGTCACGTCGCCGCCGCTTGCGTGTCCGCGGCGGCGGAAAGGGCTTCGCGCAGCTGGGCCTCCTTCGTCTCGTCGAAGGAGGTGCTGATCAACGTGCCGCCGGCTCCCTTGAGATCGGCCAGAACCTTGTCCGTCGTCATCTTGCGGATGAGCAGGAAGAGGCCCGCAGTGTTCGGCTGCAGAGCCGAGGCGGCATCTTTCATGAACTGGTCGTTGATGCCGATGTCGCTGAACTTGCCGCCCAGCGCGCCCGAGGCAGCGCCGATCGCGGTGCCGAGCAGCGGCGACAGGAAGATGAAGCCGATCAGCGTGCCCCAGAGTGCCCCGGAAGCCGCCCCCGTGGCGGTCAGGTTGATCATCTGGTTGAGTTTGACGTGGCCTTTTTCGTCCTTGACGACGACGACGGCGTCGCCGAGCTCGATCAGGTATTCGCGCTGAAGCGAGAGGACCTTCTGGCGGACCTCCTCGGCCTTCTGTTCGGTCGGAAAGGCGATGAAGACGAGATCGCTCATGAGTGCAGCTCCGTTTTGGGGCGGGGGGTAAAGATCGGCTGGCCCGGGACCGTCCGCGCCCGGCCGATGAGGAATTCGGCCAGCAACGGGACCGGGCGCCCGGTCGCCCGGCGCGTGCGGCCGGCGGTCGAGGCCGTGCCGGAAATGTCCAGATGCGCCCAGGGATAGGCGGTGGCGAATCGCGCCAGGTTCGACGCCGCGGCGATCGCATCGGGCGGGCCATCGGCCAGATCTGCCTCGCCGCCCGGAGAGGACGCCGGATCGTCGTCCCACAAGGGGAGCTGCCAGACGCGGTCTCCGGAATTTCCGCCGCACTTCACCAATTCCGACGCCAGCGCCTGATCATTGGCGAACAGGCCACTGGTGTGGCTGCCCAATGCGAGGACGCAGGCGCGCGTCAGAGCGGCGACGTCGATGACGCAACTCGGCGAGAAATGCGCGGCATAGCCGAGCACGTCCCCCAACAGCGACGCTTCCGGTGGGAAATGCCCGAGGCCAGCCGCCGACATGGCTGTCTGTCGCCCGGCGCCTTGGGGAAATTCGCCCTGGCTGGTCACGATCAGGCCCACGACATTCAAGGCGAGGCCGAGACGCTCGACGGCGCGCATCGCACCCAAAACACCGCCGATGCCGCGCATGTCGCGGATCGGGGCCCGGTGCAGATGCTGCTCATGTTCAGGAAGCGCCTCGAAAGCCGCGATGCCGTCGCCGATCAGGACGATGGGGCGGCCCGCTGCCATGCGTCGATCGCTTTTGATGACCATCAGCTTGCAGGCGCCGGCCGCGACCTCCTCGCCCGCCAGAAAGGCGGCCAATCCATGTTCTTCGAAGTCGTGCCGACCCAGCACCTGGACGCCGAAGCCGAACTGGCTCGCCATCGCCTCCACTGTCTGCGCGATGAAGGCCGGCGTGCATAAATCGGGCGGCAGGTTTCCGAGTTCCTTGGCGAAGGAGACCCCCTCCCCGATCGCCACCCCCTGCTGCAGGGCCCGGACGAGTTCGGAGGTCAAGGCCTGCGGCACGAGCAGCACGATATTGCGCCGCTCTTCCCGAACGGAGCCGTCGGGAAGGCCAAAATCATAACGGCCATCGGCGAGAGCCCGCCCGGCCTGCTGCATCCGCCAGCTGAGAGTCCGGCGCGGAACTTCATTCTCCGCCAGTGTTACGACCACCTCCGCCGCGGGGTCGTCATTGAGGGCTTTGGCCACGACGGAAAGTGCCTGGCGATAAGCCTTGTCCGAAAAGGTTTCCGCCCGCCCGAGACCGACCAGGAGCAGACGCTTTGCGGCGATGCCGGGCAGGCGCCCGATCATGCACGTCGCACCGACCGCCTCCCCGAGATCGGCCTGGTCGAGGAGGCCGGCGAGCCGGCCCGCGCAGCGATCGTTCACAGCCCGCGCCGACCCTGTCAGCGGGCCATCGCGAAAGACACCCAGGACGAGCAGGTCGGTCCCGAGTTTCTCTGCTTCTCCCACTGCCGGAATGATCTCCATCGATGTCCTCTGCCAGGGAAACGTCAGGTCTGTCGGCCAGACCCCGAAACGCTCGGGCTTGGTATCCGCGCGAGCTCTTGTCGCCCGTGTCACGGCGGCAGCGCCGCAGCGGCTTGCTGCCGCTGCGAAGGCCGCTGTCCGGGCAACGGCCTGACGCGCTGGCCGGGGTGCAGCGCCTGGATACCGGCCGAGACGATCGTTTCGCCGGGCTCCAGTCCCTGGGACAGGATGACCGTGCCCGGATCGAAACGCAGCACATCGACGCTGCGCAGCGAGACGGTCGACTTGGCGGGATCGACGATCCAAACGGCGGGCGAGCGGCCCTGCTGGGTCAGCGCGCTCGCCGGGATCGAAACGATCGCCGCGGTGGTGAGTTCGATGGTGCCGACGACCGTGGAGCCGAGACGCATCGCTTCCGGCGGGTTCCGCAATCCGACCCTGATCGCGAAGGTCCGCGTCACCGGATCGGCCTGCGGCGCGACCTCGCGCACCGAGCCATAGGCCGTCACAGCGGGCGCATCCGCGAGCGCAACGCGGATCCGGGCATCGCTGAGATGGGTGTCGAGCACCGCGGCCGGCACGTTGAACACCGCGTCGCGGTCGTCGTCGCGGGCGATCTGGACGACGACCTGCCCGGGCTGCACAACCTCGCCCGGCTCGATCTGCCGCGCCGTCACGACGCCGTCGACGTCCGTGCGCAGTTCCGTGAAGCCGAGCCGATCCCTGGCCAGTTCGAGCTGCGCCTCGGCATTCTCGAGCCGTGCCTGCGCGGTCTCCTGAGCCCGCTGTGCCTGGTCGAAGCGCGGCCTCGTGGTGAAGCCCTGCGCCATCAGGCGCTCCTGGCGCTCGAAGGTGTTGCGCGCCGTGTCGACCTCGCCGTGCGCCGCTTCCAGTGCCGCCTTGGCTGCGGCCAGCGCATTCTGTTCGAGTGCGGGCTCCAGCCGGGCGATGAGCTGCCCCGCCTTCACCTTGTCGCCGACATTGACTGGGCGCTCGAGAACGCGCCCGCCGATGCGGAAGGCGAGCCCGACATCCTTCTTCGCCTGGATCTCGCCGCTGAGCTGGATGTCGTCGGAGAACTGCCCGGCCTCGACGGTGACGACCCCGACCGGCCTTCCCTCAGCCTGCGGCGCCTTCTCGCTGCCGCAGGAAGCGAGGACCGCGCCCAGCAGCGTGACGGCAGCAACCCGTCCCAGATCCCTCGCCGGCATCCGCCTCGTGATGATCGCGCTCATGACCGGGAGGCTCCCGCACTGGCCGTCCGTCTCGCCTTGCCGTTGCGCGCGCTCGCGGCGCCGAACACGGTGACGTAGAGGACGGGGAGAAGGACGAGGGTCAGCACCGTCGCGACCAGCAGGCCACCCATGATCGCGAAGGCCATCGGCCCCCAGAACACGGTCGGCGCGATCGGGATCATGCCGAGCACCGTCGAGATCGCGGTCAGCACGATCGGACGGAAGCGTGTGCCGGCGGCATCGACCGCAGCTTCGACGACGCCTTTGCCGGCCGCGCGCTCGTCCTCGATCTGCCCGACCAGGATCACCGCGTTCTTGGTGATGATGCCGATCAGGGCGAGGATGCCGAGCAGGGCGACGAAGCCGAGCGGCTTGCCCGAGAGCAGCAGCGCCGCGACGACGCCGATCAGCCCGAGCGGGGCGATGCTGAGCACGATGGCGAACAGCCTGAAGCTCCTGAGCTGGGCCATCAGTACCGTGAACATGATCAGCAGCATCACGGGGATCACGGCGATGACGGAGGCCTGCGACTTGGCGCTCTCCTCGACCGTGCCGCCGACGGTGATGTCGTACCCGGCCGGCAGCGCCTTCCGGAGTGCGTCCACCGAAGGCTGCAGCGCGCTGACCACGGCATCCGGCAAGGTGCCGGGCGGCACATCGGCCGAGACCGTCAGGTTCGGCACCCGGTCGCGACGCCAGATCAGCGGCGAGTCGAGCCCGTAGCTGAAGCTCACGAACTGGGATACCGGCACAGAGCGGCCGCTCGGCAGCGCGACCTGCATGCTGCGCAGCGTATCCAACGAGGCGCGGTCGGCGTCCTGGGCCCGCACGACGACGTCGACGAGATAAATGGAATCGCGCACCTGCGTGACGACCGTGCCGGAGACCACCGTGTTGACGATCGCGGCGACCGCAGCGGAGCTGAGGCCGAGCCGACGCGCCTCGTCCTGATCGACGCGCAGTCGCAGTTCGCGGGCGGGCTCGACCCAGTCGAAATTGATCTGGAGGGCCTTGGGGTTCGCCGCGACGACCTGGGCGAGCCGCATCGCGATGCTGCGGACTTCGGCGATGTCCGGGCCGCTGACGCGGTACTGGACCGGCCAGCCGACCGGCGGGCCGAGCTCGAGCGGCGAGACGCGCCCGACCACGTTGGGGAAGTCCTTGGCGAGAAGCGACTCCAGCTTCTTCTGCAGCCGCTCGCGCGCCGCCACGTCCTTGGCGACGATCACCGCCTGGCTGAAGAAGTCGTTCGGCAATTGCGCATTCAGCGGCAGGTAGAAGCGGATCGCGCCGCGGCCGACATAGGTGCTCCAGCGCTCGATGTCGGGATCGCCCTTCAGCGAGGCCTCGAAGCGGTTCACGAGGTCCTCGCTCGCATAGATCGAGGCGTTCTGCGGCAGGGTGAGGTCGACGAGCAGCTCCGGCCGGTCCGAAGCCGGGAAGAACTGCCGCGGCACCAGCGGCAGCGCCAGGATGGCGGCGGCGAACAGCGCGAGCGTCACCGCGATCGTCACCCAGCGCAGCTTGATCGCGCTTGAGAGAAAGCTTCGGAAGCCGCGCTCGACACGCCCCGGCTCCTTCTGCTGTGCAGAGGCGTCGGGTGCCTTCAGCATGGCGACGCCGAGCACGGGCGCAAAGAGGACGGCCACGAACCAGGAGACGACGAGCGCGATCGTCACCACCGCGAAGAGCGAGAAGGTGTATTCGCCGGCCGAGCTCGCGGCGAAGCCGATCGGCACGAAGCCGGCGATCGTCACCAGCGTGCCCGCCAGCATCGCGGTGGCGTATTTCTCGAAGGCGAAGGTCGCCGCCTTCATTTTCTCCTCGCCCGCGGCAAGCCGCGTGACCATGGCGTCGGTCGTGGTCATGGCGTCGTCGACCAGGAGCGCGAGCGCGATGATCAGGGCGCCGAGCGAGATGCGCTGCATGTCGATGCCGGCGACCAGCATGCAGGCGAAGACGATGGCGAGCGTCAGCGGGATCGCGAGCGCCACGACGAGGCCCGGCCGCACGCCAAGGCTGATGAAGCTGACGACGAGGATGATGCCGACCGCCTGCCAGAGCGACGTCATGAAGTCGTCGATCGCGTGCGAGACGGTCACGGCCTGGTCGGCGACGAGATAGGGCTCGATGCCGAGCGGCAGGCCGGCGGTGACCTCGGCCATCGCCTTCTTGACGTTGTTGCCGAGCGCCAGGATGTCGCCGCCATCGCGCATGGCGATGCCGAGCCCGATCGCATCGCGCCCGTTGACGCGGAACATCGGCGTCGGCGGATCGGCCTGCCCGCGCCTGATCGTCGCGATGTCGGCGAGCCGCACCATGCGGTCGCCCGCCGGGAAGTTGATGTTCAGCAGATCGGCTTCGGATTGGAAGGCGCCGGAGACGCGCACCGAGAACTTCTCGTCCTGCGTCTGCACCTCGCCCGCCGGCCGCACGACGTTCTGCGCCTGCAGCGCCGCGAGCAGCGCCGAACGATCGAGGCCGAGATTGGCGAGTTCCCTGACCGAGAACTCGATGAAGATGCGCTCGTCCTGCGCGCCGATGATCTCGATCTTCGAGACGTCGGGCACCAGCAGCAGCCGCGACCGGATCGTCTCGACTTGATCGCGCAAGTCCCGGCTGGTGAAGCCGTCCGAGGTGAAGCCGTAGATGATGCCGAAGGTGTCGCCGAAGCGGTCGTTGAAGAACGGCCCGAGCGTGCCGGCCGGCAGCGTGTGCCGCATGTCGGCGACGAGATTGCGCACCCTGTACCAGGTATCCTGGACCAGGCGCCCGGGCACTTCGCCCTTGAGGTTGACGAAGATCGTCGTCACACCGGGCTTGGTGTAGCTGCGCACGCTGTCGAGGCCCGGCGTCTCCTCGAGCTGCCGCTCGAGGCGCTCGGTCACCTGGCTCAGCGTGTCTTCCATGGTGGCGCCCGGCCAGACCGCGGAGACGACCATCGTCTTGATGACGAAGGCGGGGTCCTCGTTGCGGCCGAGCCGGATGAAGGCGAAGACGCCGGCAGCGACCGCCACGATCATGAGATAGATCACGACCGAGCGGCTCTTCAGCGCCCATTCCGACAGGTTGAATCTCATCGCGACTCCGCTCCGATCAGGCGCACGCGCTGGCCTTCACGCAGAAGTCCGGCACCGGCGGTGACGACGATGTCGCCTATATCCAACCCCTTGGAGATCTTCGCGGCGGCAGGGTCGGAGCTCGCCACGTCGAGCTTGCGCAGCGAGACGGTCAGGTTCTTGGGATCGACCACCCAGACGCCGAGGCCCTGATCGCGTTGCGTCAGAGCCGTCGCCGGGATGGTGATGGCCCCGCCCCCGCCGGCACGGACCGAGCCCGAGACGGCTGCCCCGAGCCGGAAGGCCGGCGACGGATCGGTGAGTCCGACCCTGATCCGGAAGGTCCGGGTCACCGGGTCCGCCTGCGGCGCGATCTCGCGCACGCGGCCGGCCGCTTCGGCGCCGCCCTCCCCGGTCAGCGCGACCCGCACCGGCATGCCGGGCGCGAGCTGCCGTACCCGTTCCGCCGGGATCTCGAAGACGGCGTCCCGTCCGTCGCGTCTTGCCAGCTGAACGATCATCCGACCGGCTGTGACGACTTCGGAGGGCTCGGCCCCGACGCGCGTGACGATACCGGGCGCATCGGCCGTCAGCGTTGTGAAGCCGACGACGTCCTCCGCGGAGCGAACCCGTGCCTGAGCGGCATTGACCTGGGCACGGGCGGCCGTGAGCGCCTGGTTGGCGGCCTCGAAATCCGCCTGCGTGGTGATGTGGCGTTCGAGTAGATGGCTCTGGCGCTGGAACTGGTTGTCCGCCTTCCGCAGATCGCCCTGGGCCGCGGTCAGCGCGGCCTGGGCCGAGCGCAGATCGTTGAGCTCGTTCTCAGGGTCGAGCCGCGCGACAGTCTCTCCCTCCCTGACGCTCGCGCCGACGCCGACCAGCCGCTCCGCCAGGCGTCCGCCGATGCGGAACGCCAGTGCAGCCTGGTCCTGCGGCTCGATATGTCCGGTGAAGGTGAGATCGGGCGCCTGACGCGGCGGTTCGACCGTTACGGTCCGGACGAAGCGCACTGGCGGCGGCGGCGCCTTCTCCTCCCGATTGCAGGAGGCGACGACGAGCGCAATGACGGCCGCGACCGAAGCGCAGCCGAGGCGTGATGAAGCTTCGCTGCGTCTCATGCCCGCTCCGCGGCAGCTTCCCGGTTCCGTGTCGGTTCACCCGGACGCCGTAAGCCTCGCCTCTGCATCGAACTGTTCCTCTGACGGCTGCCGCATTGCGCGTCCGCACGCGCGTTTGCGCCCTGCGAAGCTCTTCGGGACGGTGCTCGGACGCTAGCAACAGCCGAGGGGGCGCGGATTAGCTCAGAATCCCAACTCTGGGCTACTCATCCCATTGTTGGGACGGGTCGCTCTCCCGCTAGGTCAAGCCCAACGGTTCCCGCGCCGCTACACGACGCAGGCCGAGGGCGACCGGCAAGAGCAGGGACAGCCCAACCGCGGCAACCGCGGCCATGACGAGGTAGATCTGCTCTCCCCACGTCTCGTAAAGCCGGCCGCAAAGCGTCGTCAGGACGGCCATGGCGCCGGCCCAGCCGCCCGCGAGCCAGGCCTGCGCACGCGCCTGCATCCTGCCCGGCGCCAGCCTCGCGAGCAGAAAGATGCTGGCGAGATGCGTGGCACCGAAACTCACCCCATGCGTCAATTGGAGAAACATCAGCGTGGAAATGCCCGGATCCTGCGACATCGCTGCCCAGCGCAGGGTCGCAGCGACGGATGCGACGACCAGCAGGCCGGCAGCACTCGAGGCACCGTTCATGCGGTAGCCCAGGAACGAGAACAAGACGACTTCGGACAGGACGCCGAGCGCCCAGAGCCCACCCATCGCCGGTCCGGAAACGCCGGTTGCCTGCCAATGCAGCGTGCCGAAGCCGTAGAACGCCGCGTGGCTCGCCTGCACCAATGCCGCGCCGGCTATTACGCCGACGAGCAGCAGCGGGCGCGCCGTCGGTACCTCGCTGCTTTCTGCATCCCGAGAGGTGTTTGCTTCGGGGGCCATGCAGCTTCCCGCCGCGGCGGCGGTGAGGATGGACGACAGCAGCAGCAATGCGACGACCGAGGAGGTCGAAAACCATTCGAGCGACCAGCCGGCCGCGAGATTGGCGGCAGCGAAGCCGAGCGATCCCCACAGGCGGATGCGCCCATATATCAGCTCCGCCCGCGGTGTTTCGGCAAGACGGCCGAGTGTCATCGCATCGGCCAGTGCGATCAAAGGCCCCTGCGCCAGAGCAATGGCGATGACGACGGCGAGGATCGGCCAGAAGCCGCGCGCGACGGTCAGAAGCCCGGTTCCGGCCGCAACCAGCACTGCGCAGATCGCAAGCGTCGCCGAGATGCGTCCGCTCCGGTCGGCGAGAGCCCCGACCGTCGGATTCGCGATGATCCGTATCAGCAGCGGCGCCGCCAGAACGACGCCGATCGCATCGGCGTCGAGAGCCTGTGCCTGCAGCCAAAGCGGGAAGAACGGGAGATTGACCCCGAGCTCGAAGAACAGAAATGCATAGAGAAACGAAAGCCGTCCGGTGGGCACATCTGCCGCCAGGCCCGCCCTGCGCACCGGCCGAGCAGCGCAATCAGAGCCCCACCGGCCGAAAAGCCGCGTTCTCGCGCGTGATCCAAGCCGCATCGTTCAGCCTTGGGCCGGCTCGTCCCCTTCATCGGCGAGGGAGCGCAGGATCCCGCGCTCTCGCGCCTCGGTCGGGCTGTAGCCAAACTCCCGCCGGAAAGCCCGGCTGAAGGTCGAGTGATCGACAAATCCGACCTCGTTTCCGATGGCGTGGACGGAAAGGGTTTCGCGCTGCGAGCTCAATCGGAGATGCGCCTTGCGCAGGCGTTCCCTGTTGATGAAATGGGCTACCCCGCCGCTGTTCTCAAAGAGCCGGTAGAGTTTCGAGCGGGACATTGCGAGCAGGCGGGCCAGCCGGTCGGGGCCGAACTCCGGTGAGGCCATGTTCTGGCGCACGACGCTGCGCGCCCGGTCGATGAGGACCGAGCCCAGAGGCGCCCTTGCGGCCTCGTGATAGACCGATTGCGGGATGATGCAGGCGGCGACGAGCGCCCTTGTCGGCATCTCGAGGCTCGCGGCATGCTCGGGCGTGACGTGAGGCAGCTGTCGCACCAGGCTGTCGAGATAGCCGATGAGCAGGGGGGCGAAATCCTGGCTGACGGCCAGGTCGTGGGCCCAGTCCAGGCGCTGCTCGTCGGCAGCGGACTGGTCGCGCGGGAGGTAGAGGGTGATGACCTCGCTGTCCTGAGCCCTCCCCTCGAAGGGCAGAGCAAGGGAGCGGAAGCTCAGCTCCTCATGCAGCCGGCCATCGGCCGCAGGCGTTCGCGCCAGCACCACGCACCAATGGTCGAGATAGGATCTGGGGCGATGCCGCCACTGCCTGTCCGGCGCTCCCGCGTAGACGACACGCGTCAGAGCGAGTTCGCCCAGGCGCCATGAGGAGAACTCGGCTGCGAAGCCCGCCGAGGGCTCGCGCGTCGGGAAAAGCTCGATGGTGTTCGAGTGCAAAGTCCGCCAGGCGTCGAACTGATCTCGTGGCTGGAGATCAGTCGTACAAAAGTGCGCTACAGCAAATACGCTGACGTCCGTCCTCACTCCGCCCTGAGAGAAAGCCGGCATCGGACACTCCGATCGTCCTGGATCTTCAAAAATAGGCTAAAATTCTGGCATCGATCAAGTTCCATTGAAATTGACCGAGATCAATAAATGATGACAAGACTAGTATTTATTGATCGGAATTTTAAATTTAAAAGTACCATTCAAATATTGACATCCCGAACATAGCGCGTCAACCCTAGGGCGCCGCTGCGGCATCGAACACCCTGATCGGGGCCGTGACCAGAAGGGTTGCCGCGGAACCGAGCGCCCCCGCCGCAGCCAGGGGGGTGGGAACGTCGAAATCGGTGATCACCTGCCCCTGAAGCAGCCTGCCGCCGATCAGGCGAACGGCATCCGGGCTGGCCGCAAACAGATCATGGTTGATCCTGTCCCCGGCATTGACTGCCGACAGGTCGATCACGGTGATCCCGGACAACCCGGCGAACTGGCTGCGATACTCTTCCTGCGTCGGATCGATGCCGCCGAGCCGGGTCGCGCCGCGCGAAATGAAGCGCGAGAGCTGCAGGGCCCGGTCATGCTGAGCCGTGAACAGGGTGATCTGGGGCCGTTTCGAGCCCATGTCCTCGATCTGGCGCCGGAAGACTCCGACATCGAGGTCGGGCGACGCCAGGATGAGATTGCTGATCTTGCGCGGGACGCCGCCGTCCTTCAGCGCGATCTGCCTGACCGCTTCGACTGCCGGCCAGCTCCCCATCGAATGGGCCAGGATCACGATTTCCCGGACGGACGGGGCCGCGGCCGCCACCTCCAGCAGATCCGCCAGATCCGAGCGCGAATAGGAAGCGTTGTCGAAATCGCGGCTGTAGTCGAGCAGATAGCCGCGCGACGGCCAGGAGAACAGCACCGGCGCGGCATCGGCATCGGCGTCGTGCGCCAGCTGCGCGAAGCGGAAGACCGCACGGTCGAACGGCGTGTTGAACCCGTGGACGAAGACGAAGACGCGCTTCGACCGCCCGCTCGTCGACCGGAACCAGTCGGCGAGCTTGGCTTTCGGCAGCGGCGTCGAGGCGGTCACCACGAAATCCGTGGCCGGGTTGCCGGGAACCGAACGCGGCAGCTGGATCGTGCCGACCTCGCGCTCGCGCGGGATCGAGACGACGATGTTGCTGAACGAAACCCCCTCGCCCCGCTCGCCGCTGAAGAGAATGCCGGGATCGGGCGAAGGCGCGCGCGTCGTCGCCGCCAGCATGTTGACCTTGTCGGTTCCGGGAATCGCAGCGACAGGCTGCAGCAGGCCTTGCGGTGTCGAAGCGCAAGCGCCGAGACCGACGGCGAATGCCAGAAGCGCAAGGCGGGACAGAACGATCCGGCCGATGCGCGAGCAGCGCCCGCACCGAAGCTTGTCGTTCGCCGCGAAGCAGGCCCCAGCCCGGCTTGCGTAGCCATTCTCTTTGCCTCGAGCTGGCATCACTTCGACTCTGTCCGTTACCGGTAGGCGGCACTTCGCATGCGCAGCAGACCGTAGAAAACCGCTCCGCCGACGGCAAGCGCAAGCGAGTCCCGCAGCTATGACGGATTCAACTTTGGGACAGGAGGCCCAAAGTTTGGGATTCTCTGCCGATGCCCTCCCCGTACCCGGATTTATGGTTCGCGTTCGAGACTCGGATTCTTGTCGGCGCCTGGATCATCAGGTCGTGCGCGCCTGCCGCAGATCTGGCGCCTAAGACTTTGGCTCAAGGGGGATAAGAGCGATGACGACCGACGCCGCTGCGCCGAAGACGACCATGCAGAGGTTCCTCGACACTGTCGAGAAGGTGGGGAACATGGTTCCTCACCCCGTCGTCATCTTCCTGATCCTCATCGGCATCGTCATCGTGCTGTCGGCCGTGCTCGGACTCTTCGGCACCGCCGTCACCTTCGAGCGGATCAATCCCGACACGCACAAGATCGAGACGGCGAGCACGGCGATCCAGAGCCTGCTGACGATCGATGGCATCCGCTTCATGTATTCGTCGCTGATCCCGAACTTCATGAGCTTCACCGCCGTGGGCCTCATGATCGTCGCGATGATCGGTGCCGGCGTCGCCGAGGAATCCGGGCTCGTCACCGCCCTGATCCGCAAGCTGGTGATCGTCTCGCCGCACTGGGCGCTGACCTATATCCTGGCCTTCGTCGGCATCATCGCCAGCATCGCGGCCGATGCAGGCTATCTCGTGCTGATCCCGCTTGCCGGCATCGCCTATCTCGCGGTCGGGCGCCATCCGGTCGCAGGTCTGGCGCTGGGCTTCGCGGCGGTCGCCGGCGCCTTCACCGTCAACATGCTGATCAAGCCGCTCGATGCGGTTCTGGTCGAGTTCACCAACGATGCCGCCCGCCTCGTCGACCCCAACCGCACGATCGGCCTCGCCTCCAATCTCTGGTTCTCGATCGCCTCGGTGCTGTTCCTGACCGTGATCATCGCGTTCATCACCGACAAGATGATTTCGCCGCGCCTCGGCACCTACGATCCGAAGCTGGCGGCCGAGGGAACGGTCACCGAACAAGGCGCCGTGCTGTCCGAGGCGGAGTCGCGCGGTCTGCGCTTCGCCGGGTTCGGCCTGCTGGCGCTGATCGCGGTGTTCTGTCTTCTGACGCTCCCCGCGGGCGCGCCCCTGCGCAACCCGACGACCGGCGAGCTGATCGGCAACTCGCCCTTCATGAACGGCCTGATCGCGCTGATCATGCTGATGTTCCTGGTCACCGGCTGGACCTACGGCATCGGTGCCGGCACGCTGAAGACGCTGTCGGAGGTCATCGCCGCGATCGAGAAATCGATCAAAAGCATGGGCGGCACGATCTTCCTGTTCTTCGTGCTCAGCCAGTTCGTCGCCTACTTCACCTACACCAATATCGGCACGGTCATGGCGCTGAGCCTTTCGGGCGCGCTCCAGGCCGCCAATATCGGCGCCCTGCCGCTGTTGCTCGGCTTCATCGTGGTGGTCGCGATCATCGACCTCCTGCTGACGGGCGCGATCGCGAAATGGGCGATCTTCGCTCCCGTCTTCGTGCCCTTGCTGATGAAGCTCGGCGTCGAGCCGGAAGCCGTGCTCGCGGCCTATCGCATCGGTGATTCGCCGATGAACGCGATCACCCCGCTCAACGCCTATTTCGCCCTCGTGGTCGGCTTCATCCAGCGATACGACAGGAACGCTGGCGTCGGCACGGTGGTCTCGCTGATGCTGCCCTATGTCGTGTGGATGTTCGTGCTGTGGACCGCGCTCTTCGCCGTCTGGAAGATGCTCGGCCTGCCCTGGGGCCTGTGAGTTTCCCACGACCCTCCCGTCGCCAATCCAACCCGTTCGGATGCAGATCATGACGACACCCTCCATTCCGCTCGACGTCGAAGCCGCCATCGCGCATCTCATGCGCTTCCTCTCGGTCGAGGGCGTCACCGGCAAGGAAGCCAATATCGGCGCCGCCGTCAGCGACGCGCTGAAGGCCGTCGGCGTCCCTGCCTCGGCCATCCGTTTCGACGATGCCAACAAGCGCATCCCGCTGCCGACCGAGACGGGCAACCTCATCGTCGACCTGCCCGGCACCAAGGCCGGCCCGCGGCTGCTGTTCTCGACCCATCTCGACACCGTGCCGCTCTGCGCCGGCGCCAAGCCGAAGCGCGAGGGGGACCGCATCGTCTCCGACGGCACCACGGCGCTCGGCGGCGATGCCCGCACCGGCGTGGCGCTGCTCGTCGTGCTCGCGGAGACGCTGATCAAGAATAAATTGCCCCACCCGCCGATCACGCTGCTGTTCACGGTGCGTGAGGAAAGCGGCCTGCATGGCGCGCGCGAGCTTAACCCGAAGGATCTCGGGGGCGCCGCGATGTGCATCAATGTCGACGGCCAGCTCGCCTCCGAGCTGCTGATCGGCGCGGTCGGCCAGGAGAACTGGGAAGTCGAGATCACCGGCAAGGCGTCCCATGCCGGCGTTGCCCCCGAGAAGGGCATCTCGGCGACGCTGGTCGGCTCGATCGCCATTGCTGAGGCCCGCCGCGAAGGCTGGTTCGGCAAGATCGTCAAGCCCGACGGCCGCGGCACCAGCAATGTCGGCATCTTCGGCGGCAAGGGCGGCACGGTCGCCGCCGGCGACGCGACCAACGTCGTCACCGACTACGCCTATATCCGCGGCGAGGCGCGCAGCCCCGAGGCGGCCTTCGCGACCAAGATCGCAGAGGCCTTCAAGGCCGCTTTCGCCAAGGCGCAGGCCGAGGTCAAGGACGATGGCGGCGAAACGGCGAAGGTGACCTTCACCCACAAGCCGGCCTATCCGCCCTTCGAGCTTGCCAAAGATTCGCCGGTGGTGAAGCGCGCGGCCAAGGCTCTCGGCATGCTCGGGATCGAGCCGAACTACCTGTTCTCCAATGGCGGCCTCGATGCGAACTGGCTCGACAAGCACGGCGTCCCGACGATCACGATCGGGGCCGGCCAGGCCGAGATCCATACGATCAAGGAATATGTGAATCTGGCCGAGTACGAAAAGGGCTGCCGCCTCGGCATCCTGATGGCGACGCTCGAAGACTGAGACCCTTCAAACGGGTCTGCGATCGAGCGGGACCCACAAGGAGCTGATGCGTGAGTCCGATCGCCTATACCGGCATCATCATCGCGATAGCCGTCGTCCTGTTCATCACGAACAAGGTGCCTGTCGTGCTCGTCGCGATAGGCACGGCGCTCGGCCTGTGGGCGACCGGCGTGCTGACCCTGCCGCAGGCGCTCAGCGGCTTCGGCGACCCGGCCGTCATCTTCATCGCCTCGCTCTTCGTGGTCAGCTCCGGCCTCGAGGTCACGGGCGTCACCGCCTGGGCGGGCCAGCTCCTGATCAAGGGCGCGGGCGAGGAAAGCCGGACGCGGCTTCTGCTGCTGATGATGGGGCTGGTGGCGCTTCTGGTCGCGCTGATCAGCCTCAACGGTGCGGTCGCAGCGCTGCTGCCGGTCGTGGTCGTCATCGCCGTCAGGCTCAAGCGCAACTCCTCGCAGCTCCTGATGCCGCTGGTCTTCGCCGGCCATGCCGGCTCCATGCTCGCCCTGACGGGAACGCCGGTGAACGTGCTGGTTTCCGAGGCCGGGCTTGACGCCGGCGTGGGCGGCTTCGGCTTCTTCGAGTTCGCGCTGGCCGGCGTTCCGCTTCTGGCCGGCACCATGGCGATCATCATCCTGTTCGGCGAGCGCCTGCTGCCCCAGCGCAACGGCGCGACGATGCCGGCCGATTTCAGCCGTCACGCCAAGACGCTGGTCGAGCAGTACGGCCTGGCGAGCGGCATCCACCAGCTGCGCGTTCGCACCACCTGCCCCTATGTCGGGGCGCCGTCCAGCGCGGTTGCGCTGGACGAATGGCCGGGTCTCCAGCTCGTGGCGATCCAGGACGGCGATACCGCCGGGCCGCTGCGCCGCACGACGATCGCGGAGGGCGACCATCTGCTGCTGCGCGGCGATGCCGAAGCCGCTGCCAGTTTCGCGGCGCAGATGCATCTCGCCTTCCGCGAGGAACGCGCGAGCGATAGCGAAGAGACCCTGTTCAACCGCCGCTCGGGCTTGGCCGAGGTCGTGATCCCGCCACGCTCCGGCCTGATTGGCCAGACCGTATTTCCGGGCATGGTCACCGAGAGCGGCGACCTGATCATCCTCGCCGTCCAGCGTGGTGCGGGCGAGGATCCGAGCGGCGGCGCGGCCAAGGCCGCGGGCGTCGTGCTGCAAGCCGGCGACACCATGCTGCTGCAGGGCACCTGGAAGGCGCTCGATACGCATCTCGACGATCCCGACGTCCTCGTCGTCAGCTCGCCGGAACTGGTGCGGCGCCAGGCCGTCCCGATGGGACCGGGCGCCAAGCAGGCGATCATCATCCTGTTCGCAATGGTGCTGATGCTCGCGACGGGCGTCGTTCCCTCCGCCGTGGCGGGCCTGCTCGCAGCCGGCGCCATCGTTCTCTGCGGTATCATGACCGTCGAACAGTCCTACCGCGCGATCAGCTGGACCACCGTGATCCTGGTGGGCGCGATGATGCCGCTCTCGACCGCGATGATCGAGACGGGCGCAGCGAAGATGATGGCCGACCATCTGGTCGCCCTGGTCGGCGATGCCGGGCCGACAGCGCTGCTCGCGGGGCTGTTCGTGCTGACCGCGGTCCTGGGCCAGCTCATCAGCAACACCGCGACGGCGCTCATCGTGATCCCGATCGGCGTCGCCGCCGCGGCAAGCATGGGCATTTCGCCTCGGCCGGTGCTGATGAGCACCGCCGTCGCTGCAGCCGGGGCCTTCCTGACGCCCATCGCCACTCCGACCAATCTGATGGTGATGGGCCCGGGCGGCTACGTCTTCAGCGACTACTGGAAACTCGGGCTGCCGCTCCTGATCTGGTTCTTCATCGTCGCAGTTTTCATCGTGCCGTTGATCTGGCGCTTCTGAAGGAGAAAAACGATGCGTTGGAAGTTTGCCGTACTTGCCATTGGCTTGGCGCTTGCGGGCTGCAATACCAACTCGGCCGATCAGCGGACGCTGGGTGGCGGGCTCATCGGCGCCGGCACTGGCGCCGTGATCGGCGGCATTGCGGGCGGCGGTCGCGGCGCGGCGATCGGTGCCGCCGTCGGCGGTGTGACGGGCGCCGTGATCGGACGTGCGACCACCCCGAACAACTGCATCTACCAAGACCGCTACGGACGCACCTTCGAAGCGCGCTGCCCCTGATAGGGCCTTCAGGTTCAGCGATTTCAGCCGCGCGGCCTTCCGCCGGCGCGGTTGAAATCGTGTCGCCGCGCGCGATCGGCGGATCATCCCGATGCGTGTCGGTGGAGGCGCGGAGTTGCACTGCGCCAAATGCAGAAACGCCTGCCTTAAGGGAATCTCATGCGCATCGCCTCGACGATCAGCAGGAGATCATTGCTCTCCTGCATTCTTGGAGGGTTCGGATGCGCCGCGATGGGCGCCGCGACCAGCGCAACAGCTGCCCCGGCGGGGGACGATCAGCCCATCGGGGAAGAGATGGCGCGCGCGCTGGATGAGGCCGATGTCGCCTTCAGCCAGCGGCCGCAACTATACTACAATCGCCAGCGGCAGCACGGACAGCCGCCGCGGCAGCGCCGCCAACGCAGGCGTCCGCCGCATTGGCGCCATCGCTGACGACGGCGAAGCGCCCGCTCGACGCGAGAACAGCCCCGCTGAGCGGGAGGCTCTCGGCCAGCCTCCGGGATATGCAAGAGAATGGCGTCATCGGACGCTCGAATTCTGTCGCGCGCCGACCTGGAGCGGATTCACCGATCAGGTTGAATCAACCTGATCGGTGAATCCGCTCTCACTTGGAAAGAGACGGCTTTAGCGATCGGCTTGCGGTGCAAGCTGATCGGAATGGGCCCTAGAACGGGATATCGTCGTCGAGATGGGTCGACGAGGAACGGCCGCCACCGCCGCCGCCACCACCGCCCGACATGGCCGGCTGGCGCGAACCGCCGCCACCGCCACCGCCCATCGCGCCGGAGCGGCCGAAGGAGCCGCCGCCGCCCGAACGATCGTCCATGTAGCCGCCGCCACCGCCGCCTTCGCCGTACTCATCCGAGCCGCCCTGGCGGCTGTCGAGGATGGTGAGCTCGCCGCGGAAGCGCTGCAGCACGATCTCGGTGGTGTATTTCTCGACGCCGGACTGGTCCTGCCACTTGCGGGTCTGGAGCTGGCCCTCGATGTAAACCTTCGAGCCCTTCTTCAGGTACTGCTCGGCGACCTTCGCCAGGTTCTCGTTGAAGATCACGACCGAGTGCCACTCGGTGCGCTCCTTGCGCTCGCCGCTCTGCTTGTCGCGCCATGTCTCGGAGGTGGCGATGCGCAGATTGACGACAGGCTCGCCGCTGCCGAGGCGGCGCACTTCGGGATCGCGCCCGAGATTGCCGACCAGAATGACCTTGTTGACGCTACCAGCCATGACAGGCTCCATTTCCTGCGCACTTCACACAAACCGGCCGCTCGACCGGAGCCGAACCCTATCGGCCGATTAAGGCATTATCAATGATGTTCCCGTTTTGTTCAAATGGTTTTCCCCTGTCGAATCACACCGCCAGGCGGTCGCCGCAGACGAACTGCTGGAAGGCTACGGCAGGTCGCCTTCCAGCCTGACGCCGAGCGAAGCCAGCGCCCGCCAATAACCCGGATAGGTCTTGCCGACGCAGGCGGGGTCCAGGATGGTGATGCCGTTGAGCTTGAGGCCCGCCAGCGCGAAGCTCATTGCGATGCGGTGATCGGCATGGCTGTCGATCCGCGCGGGAAGGGTCTGCCCGGCGAGGGCCGGATCGGACGCGACCAGAAGATCGTCCCCCTCCTCCCGGCCGAGGCCCGGCCGGATGCGCGACAACCCCTGCGCCAGCGCCGCCACCCGGTCGCATTCCTTGACCCGCAGATTGGCGATTCCGACGAAGCGAACCGGCCGCTGGTTGAAGGCCGCGAGCACGGCGAGAGTGGGAATCGCATCCTGCATCTGCGAGCCATCGATGACGGCCGGCAGGTGCGGGAAGCTGGCGATGATCTTGTGCGCGGCCGCGTCGGGCTGGGTGAAGGCCGAGGGGGCGACACCGAGATCGATGGCACCGCCGGTCAGCACCTCAGCCGCCCAGAGATAGGTGGCGGCGGACGCATCGGGTTCGATCAGGAAGTCGGCAGCCTTATAGCCGGTCGGTTCCACCCGCCATGTCGCCGGATCCGGCTGCGAAACTATCGCCCCGAAGGCCTTCATCACCGCCAGCGTCAGATCGATATAGCCGCGCGCGCCGATTTCCTTGCCGGTCAAGGCGATCTCGACCGGGCCACGCCCGCAGGCCGCCGCCATCAGCAGCGCGGACACGTACTGGCTGGACAAGCCGCCATCGATCTCCACGCGCCCGGCAGGGAAGCTCCCCTGCCCCTCGACCGTAACCGGGGGGCAACCGCTCGGAGCCGTCACCGCCACGTCCAATGTCCGCAGCGCCTCGACCAGCGGCGCGATCGGGCGTTTGCGCATGTGCTCGTCGCCGTCGACGATCACGGTGCCGTCGACCAGCGCGGCGGCTGCGGTCAGGAAGCGTGTCGCGGTACCGGCGTTGCCGAGGAAGAGCGGCTCGGCGGGCGGTTGCAACCGGCCCGTTCCCGAGACGACGAAGGTGGTCTCATCGGGCTCGTCGACCGTGACGCCCATCGCGCGCACCGCCTGCGCCATGTGGCGGGTGTCGTCGCTCTTCAGGGCGCCGGTCAGCCGGCTCGTGCCGCCGGCCAGCGCCGCCACGAGCAAGGCGCGGTTGGTGATCGATTTCGAGCCGGGGGGCTCCACCCGGCCCCGCAGCGGCGCGCCCGGCGGAACGATCGTCAGTGCGACCGTCGCATTCATCGTCCGTAACCTTCGCCCGTTTCAAAGCCTGCGCCGAAACGGCGCGCGCAAGCTCATAGCGTGGCCGGCCCGGTTTGTCGCGGAAGAAGCGGCGAACGTCCCCGCTCCGCCCCAAAATCAGCCGTGCCGCCGGTGCGACACGAGGACGGCCTGCGCCATCCGGTCCAGCAACACGGCGAGCAGGACGATGCCGAGCCCGCCGACGAAGCCGAGGCCGGGATCGGCCCGCTGCAGACCGAGCAGGACGATCTCTCCGAGTCCCTTGGCGCCGATCATCGAAGCGACCACGACCATAGCCAGCGCCATCATGATCGCCTGGTTCAGCCCTTGCAGGATGGTGAGCCGCGCGAGCGGCAGCTCGATCAGCCAGAAGGTCTGCCGTGGCTTCAGGCCCAGCGCCCGCGAGGCCTCGATGAAACCGGGATCGACGCCGCGCAGGCCAAGTTCCGTCAGCCGCGCGAAGGGCGGCAGCGCATAGATCAGCGTCGCGACCAGTGCCGGCGCACGCCCAAGGCCGAGCACCATCGCCACCGGGATCAGATAGACGAAGCTCGGGATGGTCTGCATCAGGTCGTAGAGCGGCGCGAGCGCCCGGCCGAGGTGCGGCAGCCGCGCCGCCGCGACGCCCAGCGGCAATCCGAGCAGCACGACGAACAGCACGGCGACCGCGACCAGGGCAAGCGACTGCATCGCCTCGCCCCAGACGCCGAGCCCGGCCAGAGCCACCGGCAGGGCCGCCATCGCCAGCGCAAAGCCGATCCGCCGCGTCGCAAGCCAGGCGCCGGCTGCGACCGCCAGGACGAAAGCCGGAACCGGAATGTGCTGGAGCGCCGTCTCGACCAGCCGGACCGGGGCGGTCAGCGTCGCACCGAGGCCGTCGAGCTTGTCGCCATAGCCAGTGACGACGGCATCGACCCCGCGGTTGACGGCGGCCTGCAGCGCCTTGCCGAACTCCGGCACCAAAGCGGTCGTCACAGGCTCGACGCGACCTTCGTGGCGATATCGGCCGGCAGCCATTTGCGCCAGATGTCAGGCTGCGTCTTGAGGAAGACCACGGCCTGCTGCTCGGGCGTGACGCCCTTCTCGCGCGCCTCGGCGAGCATCTTCGAGGTCATGTCGCTGGTCGTGCCGTAGCTCTTCAGGAAGCTCGCCAGCTGGGGCGCCTTCCTGGCGAGTTCGACATTGGCGCCGATCACCACCTTGCTCGTCGGATAGGCGGTGGCGCGCTTGGGGGTGTCGCTCGCCTTCAGCTCCGCCCAAACAACCGGGTCGAACGGCGGCTCCTCGAGCTTGACGAGGTCATAGGCGCCCAGCAGCCAGCTCGGCCCCCAGTAGTAGAACAGCACCGGGCGCTTGCGCTTGAGCGCGCCCTCGATCGCAGCGACCAGTGCCTCGCCCGAGCCGCCCCGCGTATTGGTGAAATCCCCGGCGAGCCCGTAGACCGCGAGCTTCTTGGTGTTGATGCCCTCGCAGACCCAGCCGGCGACGCAGTTATAGAAGCGCCCCTTCCCCGGCTCCTCGGGATCGGCGAACAGGTCTTTGTAGCGCTTGAGATCCTCAGCGGACTTCAGGTCGGGCGCCTTGGCGTCCGGCCCGGAGACCAGATAGCGCGGCACGAACCAGCCCTCGTTGGCATCCGGGAAGGCGGTGCCCAGCGGTTCGACCTTGCCCGCCTCGGCCGCCTTGACCCAGGCCTCGACCGGGTTGGCCATCCAGATTTCCATGACGATGTCGACATCGCCGCGCGCCAGCCCGTTGACCAGAGGCGCGATGGCGCCGGGCACGCGCTCGACCTTGCAGCCGAAGCCGCGCTCGGCGATCGCGCTGGCGACGGCGGTGTGGAAGGCGGCGGAATCGTAGTCGAGGCCCGCCATCTTCAACGGGCGGTCGAGCTCGCAGGCGATGGCCGGGGCGCCGAGCCCGAGGCCGATGGCAAGCGTTGCGGCTCCAAGAAAAGCTTTCATCGTCATCGCTCCCCCGCTTGACCATGACAGAAGCCGCCGGGGCCGATCGCGCGGGCGGTTCGCGCTGTAACGCGGAGCCCGGCGAATTGATCCGTTCTTCCGGCCTCTTTGTGGGGAGCATCGCTCAAGTGGAGCGGCGAAACCACACCCTACCCTGTCAGCACCCGTCAGGACTATGCGCGTGACGGCGGCGAAGCGCAGCTGCGACGAGAAACGAGCGACGTGGCGGGGCAGTCCGTTCGCGCCCCCGACGCGGGCGATACGAAGTTCCGCTCCCCGGCAGCCGGAGAATCGTGATCGCATCGGCAGGGGACATGATCTAGTTTCACGAAACATGACCCCGCGCCTGCTCCAGACTTTCCTCGCTGTCGCGCGCTGTCGGACGGCTACGCGGGCGGCCAGCGAGCTCAACCTTGCCCAATCCAGCGTGAGCGACCAGATCCAGATCCTCGAGGACACTCTGGGAGCGAGCCTGTTCCTGCGTTCCAAGCAGGGCTTTCGTCTGACGGCCGCCGGAGAGGCGCTGGTGCCTTATGCCCAGGAAATCCTGACGACGATGGATGACGCTCAGGCCGCGGTGAAGATCGCGAGCCTCTCGGGTGACCGGTCACTTGTCATAGGCACGCTCGAGACCGTTGCGGCGGAGGTTCTGCCGGCGCTGCTCGCCGACCTCCGACAGAACCAGCCCGAGCTTCGGATGCGCATCGAGGTGGCGGGCAGCGATCACCTGCTGCAGCGCCTTCTCGACGGCTCGAACGACATAGCCTTTTTGTTCCGCAGGGGCGCTCTGGACGAAAGGCTCGCTCGGCGGGAATTTGCTCGGGAGCCTCTGGTCATGATCGGGCCGCCGGCTGTCGGAAGCGCCTTCGCGCCTCCTTCAGATCCGGTTGCCCTCGCCGCCGAGCCGTTCATTACGACCGAGCCCGGCTGCGTCTACCGGCATCTGTTCGATCAGGCCTGGCGCCGGGCCGGCCTGACGCCGCCACGGCCGTTCGCGGAGGTCGGCAGCATCGAGGCAATCGTGCGTCTCGTTGCGGCTGGCAGCGGCTATGCCCTGGTGCCTCGGCTCGCCGCGAGGGAAGCGCTCGCGCGCAGTGCCGTCGCCGCGATCCCATCGCCTGGGTTCGAACTCGTGGCGACGCTCGACATGGTATGGCGTCGCCGACGCGTTCAGTCGCCTGGCCTCACGCTCCTCCTGGCCCGGGCGGGACGAGCGCGGCGTTCTCTCAAACGAGACGATGACCACCCTCGACGTGAAGAACGGTGCCCGTCGTGAACCCGTTGCCGATGAGGAAGGCTACGGCATCGGCGATATCTTCCGGCTGACCGACGCGGCCGACCGGCAGGCGTTCCGCCATTCCGGCGAGAACCTCCACCTTCCGCTCGCCCGCCACCGCCTGCCATATCGGCGTGTCGACCCAGCCCGGTGATACTGCGTTCACACGGATCGGAGCCAGTTCGACGGCCAGGGCCCGGACGAGGCCTTCAAGTGCCGCGTTGATGGTTGCGACCACTGTTCCCCGCGCCATCGGCCGGTAGGCCGCGATGCCGGATGTGAAGGTCAGCGATCCCCCGGCGGCGAGCCTCGGGCTGCCGTGCTTGGCGAGCAGGATCGGGCCAACGATCTTGCTGTCGATGGCGCGCCGGGCCGCGTCGAGATCGAGCGCAGGCAGCAGTTCGTAAGCGCCCGTAAAGTCGGCTGCCGTGCAGACGATGTGATCGAACAGGTCCCCGCCCGCAAACAGAGCCTGCACTTCGCCTTCTGACGTGATGTCGGCAGCGAATGTCGTGAGCCGCGGAGAAGCCCCGAGATCATCGTGCGCGCGCCGAAGCCGGGAAGGGTTCCGGCCGACGATCGTCACATGGTCTCCGGCCCGTATCAGCCGCCGCGCAAGGGTGAAGCCCATGCCCGAGCTCCCCCCGGCGATGAGGATGCGGCGCGGGCCCGTTCTGTGGTCGGTCATCTCGGTCTCCATTTCCGATCTGCCGACTGTGTTCCAGCTTTGTCGGCTCGAGGGGAAACGGAATGAACCGATGATGTCATCGGCGATGCCGATCGAAGACGGAGGGTGGCGCGCCCCGCGAATGCCACGGGCGGCTCCGACGCGGGGGGCTGGCGATAAAGGCCGGCGCGGCGGCATCGGCCAGCTTCCGGACCACCCGCCAACTTCTGCTACCGACCCAAAGCTGACGGCGCTCCGGGCACATTCTGCCCTTGCGTGGCTCAACCGCTTAGCTGAGATGAACGCAGAAAAAGCCGAGACAACCCATCGAATAGATATGCGCTGAGAAAATTTAACGGCATCATCAATATAGTCACAAACATAATGCCAATGGCTGTTTCATCCAACGTCAACGTATTGGTCTTATCCAGCGGCCATCCCAAAACAATCGTCGTATAATTATGGATGAAAACTGAAATAAAAATGCATCCAATTATATAACTTAGAATAAAAAATGTTTTACGTCTATTTATATTCGATGTTATCAATTGAACAGGAAGGCAAAAACCGCACAAAACAACAATGCTAAATGCCATTGCGCCTAAAGCGGAGATTATCACGTCACGGACACCGAATTCAAATCTAACTAGAACTAGAAAAATAATCGCAAACTGGACGAGAGATGTTAAAAGCGCGGCACAAATTATTGCTGACCTGCTATTCATAGGAACGTCCCGTTAGCCCGTCTCAGAGCCCACATTAGCTGCCTAGGCAGCGGGAGCAAATGTCAGCTTCCGACCCATTTCGGAAGCTGCCCCAGCCATCCGAGCGCAGGCGAGTGAGCGCGCTCAACATTGCCCCGTCCCGAGCGCGCGGAGGAGTAAGGCTCCTGTAAGGATGAGCGCGCCTAATTCTCGCATCAAATCCATGAAACGCGAGGGAGCCTGATCATGAGCGACGACCGCAACAATTCTGTTCAGTTAAATGATGCCGAACTCGAAGCAGTTGCAGGTGCCGGCAGCATGGGCAGGACCGGCCTGAGCACCTTTCGCATGGTAGGGGGGCTTGTTGTGAAGATGGCGGGATCACTGCTTGGAAACGAAGGCATGACCCAGCATGGTCGGGAGATGATTGCTGACGCATCATCCCGCTTGTCCGGCAAGAAAACCTGACCGAGCACAATCCATGCCGACGGGGTCTGCACTGCCAGCCCGTGATGCGCCAACAGTTGGGGCTGGCCTTCTGCCGGGAAGCAAGCATTCTCCGACGCACGCGCCGAAAGTCGGCTTCCGACCACTTGTGTTGAAAAAGCCCGGTCAGCGTGAAGCTCGAGCAGCCCGGCCTGCGCTTCGCTCAGCCGGACATAAACCCGGTTCTGAGCGCGTGGGCCCATTCCGGCCGTCCCGCGTGTTCGGCCTGGCGCGCCGCCGCTTCGTGGTCGTAGTCGACGGCGATGGCCTCGAAAAGGTCCGGTTGGCCTGCACCATCCAAGGTGACGATACCGTAGCGTGCGTGCGGCGAGCCTTGCTCGGAGACATGGGCCGGTGGTGTGGAATCGTCATAGGCGGGGCAGCCGATGCTGCCCGGGTTGAAGATGATGGGACCGTCCGGGATGCGGATCAGTTCCGCGCGGTGGCTATGGCCGCACAGCGCGATGCGGCACCCGGGGTCGAGCGCCTTCAGCCGGCGCCGGATCGCCGCCAAAGGCGCGCGCACCAACTGGCTATTGACGACCGTATCGGCGAGATACTTCTCGTCGTCGTCGGGGCGAGCGTGGAAGGCGATGACGCCGGGCGCAATCTCCAGTGTAAGCGGCTGGGTGAAAAGCACTTCGCGCTGCGCCGCGGTCAGTCGCTCCCGAGCGTAGAGGTCGGAGGCCCACATCTCGTCATGGGGGCCGGCGGCGACGCGGCGGTCGTGGTTGCCGCGCACCGTCGGCAGGTTGAGCGCCTGGAGCCGTTCCATAGTCTCGCGCGGCCACAACGGACCAGAGACGCTGTCGCCGAGATTGACGAACAGCTCAGCACCACCACGCCGGCGCAGATCCTCCAGCACGGCGTCCAGGGCCAGGACATTGCCGTGGATATCGGCGAGAACGGCGATGCGCATTTTTCGGAAGCTCCAGTGATTCGCAAATGCCCGGCGATGCCGATCAATCCAAGCCTTGTTTGATAACGTCTGCCTCCGACCCAACTGAGACATATGCGACGACGGGCACCTTGGATCCTGGACGTCGAATAGAAAAACCCGGCAGGCCGAGCCCGCCGGGTCGCGATGCGAGGGTTGTTCGCAGCTCAGCCGCGCGGAGCGAAGGCCTTGAGCGCGGCGGCGGCAAGGGCCGACTTCAGGATGGCGCCCAGGACGAACGGCGTTGCGCCGAGGGCGACCGCCTTGGGCAGGCCGATGAGAACGCCGAGCCAGGCCACGCCGATCACCAGGCAGAGCGCATTGCCGGCCAGCATCGCGGCGAAGGCGAGCCCGACCCGGCTGCCGTTCCAGCCGCGCTGGGCGAGCCAACCGGTGAGCGCTGCGGCAAAGGGGAAGGCCAGCAGATAGCCGCCGGTCGGGCCGGCGAAATAGGCTGCGCCGCCGACGGCGCCGGCGAAGACGGGCAGCCCGATCGCGCCCTGGGCCAGCCAGGCGATCACGGTGACGGCGCCGAGGCGCCAGCCATAAAGCGCGCCGATCAGCGTCACCGCGAAGGTCTGCATCGTCATCGGCACCGGGTACATCGGCACCTTGATCTGCGAAGACAGCGCAAGCAGCAGACTGCCGACGATCACGGCGCCGGCCTGCCAGGCGAGCGAGCGGCTTTCCAGCCGCAGCGGGCTGAAGGATCGGCTGAGGGCAAGATCGGTCATGGTCACTCCTTCATCGAGGTCAAATTATCTATAATTTTGACCTTTGATCTATGAGAAAGTCCATATATCGATGGAAAAGGCAAGCGCGCCCTTCGTTGCGAAGCCGGTTGGCATTCCTGGGAATCTTCCGTCTGGCCCAAGCGTCATTCTCGGGCGCAGCGCAGCGGAGACCTGAGAATCTCTTGCCGGAATGGGCACGGGGAGCCCTCTTCGGCAGGAGATGCTCGGGTCAAGCCCGAGCATGACGGCCGGGTTATGTGCATCTTTACGGGGACCGAGTTCGCAGCTCTTCCCCCTCACCCGACGATCGCAAAGGCCCCGCGCGTCGCTCCCGAGGCGGTGCGGACGGGCCGCTCGCCGATCCACTGGGCATGCCGCGCCAGCGTCGCCGTCGCGGTTTCAAGGTCTCCGCTGCGCAGAGCATTCAGAATCGTGCGGTGGTCGTGATCGGTGCGCGCTTCCCATTCCGAGCGCCAGGCCGAAAACAGGAAGCGCGCGCTCGCCGCATGCAGGTCGTCGATCGTCGCGAGCAGGCGCCTCATGCCGCAGGGCGCGACCAGCGTGCGGTGAAAGCGGCGATTCGCCTCCTCCCAGGCCCGGACATCGGTCGCTGCGTCGCAATCGCGCCGGGCCCACTCGGCCTCGTCGAGAATGGCGGCGGTGAGATGCGGCGCGGCATGGCGCAGCGCCAGCACCTCCAGCGTCGCGCGCATCGCCGCGACCTCCTTCACCTCCGACAGGTCGAAGGAGGCGACGCGGACGCCGCGGCGCGGCTCGCTGATCGCCAGCCCCTGCGCCTCCAGCCGGCGGAAGGCCTCCCGCACCGGGACATGGCTCGTCGCGAATTCCTCCGCGATGTGGTCCTGCCGTAACCGCGCTCCCGGCTCGATCGCTCCGGCGATGATCCTGTCCGCAAGGGTTCTGGCGATGCGGACGGCGATGGTGACTTCGGCAGGCTTCGTCATGTTTTATAGATAATTCGGCCGTGCGCCGGAGTCGATTGCGATCCGCCGGATCGTCCCCACATGAACCCTCGCCGCTGCTGACGTTTTCTGTCAGGACGACGGCAGCAGCCGGGACGGCTGCGTGCTATTCATGCCGGGCAGATCGCCGCGAGGCTGGAAAGGCCCGGCTTTTGCCCTATCTGTAGCGCTTCACCGCAACGGACGCCCCGATGGCCCGCAAGACCGAAACCGCCGCTGCCCAGGCCGCTGCGCTGGAAGACATGTTCGACCGCAACCGCACGGCCGATCCGAACAGCCGCGCCATCACCGTGCGCGGCGCGCGTGAGCACAACCTCAAGAACGTCGATCTCGCCATTCCCAGAGACAAGCTCGTGGTGTTCACCGGCCTCTCGGGCTCGGGCAAGTCCTCGCTCGCCTTCGACACGATCTATGCGGAAGGGCAGCGCCGCTATGTCGAGTCGCTCTCGGCCTATGCCCGCCAGTTCCTCGAGATGATGCAGAAGCCCGATGTCGACCAGATCGACGGGCTCTCTCCCGCCATCTCGATCGAGCAGAAGACGACCTCGAAGAACCCGCGCTCGACCGTGGGCACCGTCACCGAGATTCATGACTACATGCGCCTGCTCTGGGCGCGCACCGGCATCCCCTATTCGCCCGCGACCGGCCTGCCGATCGAGAGCCAGACCGTGCAGCAGATGGTCGACCGCATGACCGAGCTGCCGGAGAAGACGCGCGGCTACCTGCTCGCGCCCGTCGTGCGCGGCCGCAAGGGCGAGTTCCGCAAGGAGATGGCCGACTGGCTGAAGCGCGGCTTCCAGCGCGTCAAGGTCAATGGCGAGTTCTACGAGATCCCGGACGCCCCTGCCCTCGACAAGAAGTTCAAGCACGACATCGACGTGGTCGTGGACCGGATCGTGATCCGGCCCGACCTCGGCGCGCGGCTGGCGGATTCGCTGGAGCAGGCGCTGGAGCTGACCGACGGCATCGCGGTTTTCGAGTATGCCGACGAGAAGGAGGAGAACGGCGAGGCCAAGCGCGTCACCTTCTCGTCCAAGTTCGCCTGCCCGGTCTCCGGCTTCACCATTCCCGAGATCGAGCCGCGGCTGTTCTCGTTCAACAACCCGTTCGGCGCCTGCCCGGTCTGCGACGGCCTCGGCCACGAGATGCGGATCGACCCGGACATGATCGTGCCGGATCACTCGATGACGCTGAAGAAGGGCGCGATCGCGCCCTGGGCCAAGTCGACCTCGCCCTATTACGGTCAGACGCTGGAAGCGCTCGCCAGGCATTTCGGCTTCTCGATGACCAAGCCCTGGTCGGAGCTGCCGGAGAGCGCGCGCAAGGCGATCCTGTTCGGCACGGGCACGGAAGCCGTGCGCATGGCCTATAATGACGGCCTGCGCAGCTACGAGGTGAAGAAGCCCTTCGAGGGCGTCATCACCAATATGGAGCGGCGCTGGAAGGAGACGGAATCGGACTGGGCGCGCGAGGAGATCGGCCGCTTCATGTCCGAGACGCCCTGCGCTGCCTGCCACGGCTATCGCCTGAAGCCCGAGGCGCTGGCGGTGAAGATCGACATGCGCCATATCGGCGAGGTCTCGAAGCTCTCGGTCAAGGACGCGCTGGACTGGGTCACCAACCTGCCGTCGCGGTTGTCGAAGAAGCAGAACGAGATCGCCCCGCGCATCCTCAAGGAAATCCGCGACCGGCTGACCTTCCTGCTCGATGTCGGGCTGGAATACCTGACGCTCGCCCGCGCCTCCGGCACGCTGTCGGGCGGCGAGAGCCAGCGCATCCGCTTGGCGTCGCAGATCGGCTCGGGCCTCACCGGCGTGCTCTATGTGCTGGACGAGCCCTCGATCGGTCTGCACCAGCGCGACAATGAGCGCCTGCTCGGCACGTTGCGCCGGCTAAGAGACCTCGGCAACACCGTGATCGTGGTCGAGCATGACGAGGATGCGATCCTGACGGCCGACTATGTCGTCGATGTCGGCCCCGGCGCCGGCATCCATGGCGGCGAGATCGTCGCCAAGGGCACGCCGCAGGACATTCTCGACGACCCGAACTCGCTCACCGGCAAATACCTCACCGGCGAGATGTCGGTGCCGGTGCCGCCCAAGCGCCGCAAGGCGCAGAAGGGCCGCAGCCTCAAGATCGTCGGCGCGCGCGGCAACAACCTCAAGAATGTCGATGTCGAGATTCCCCTGGGGATGTTCACCTGCATCACCGGCGTTTCCGGCGGCGGCAAGTCGACGCTGGTGATCGACACGCTCTACAAGGCGGTGGCGCGCAAGCTGAACGGCGCGATCGACCACCCGGCCCCGCATGACCGCATCGAGGGCATCGAGCATCTCGACAAGGTCATCGATATCGACCAGTCGCCGATCGGCCGCACGCCGCGCTCGAACCCGGCGACCTATACCGGCGCCTTTACGCCGATCCGCGAATGGTTCGCCGGCCTGCCGGAGGCGAAGGCGCGCGGCTATCAGGCCGGGCGCTTCTCGTTCAACGTCAAGGGCGGCCGCTGCGAGGCCTGCCAGGGCGACGGCGTCATCAAGATCGAGATGCACTTCCTGCCGGATGTCTACGTCACCTGCGACGTCTGCAAGGGCAAGCGCTACGACCGCGAGACCCTCGAAGTGAAATACCGCGACAAGTCGATCGCCGACGTGCTCGACATGTCGGTCGAGGAGGCGAAGGGCCTGTTCAAGGCGGTGCCCTCGATCCGCGACAAGATGGAGACGCTGGCGCGCGTCGGCCTCGACTATGTCAAGGTCGGCCAGCAGGCGACGACGCTCTCGGGCGGCGAGGCGCAGCGCGTCAAGCTCTCCAAGGAGCTGTCGAAGCGCGCCACCGGCCGCACGCTCTACATCCTCGACGAGCCGACGACCGGCCTGCATTTCCACGACGTCGCCAAGCTCATGGAGGTGCTGCACGAGCTGGTCGACCAGGGCAATTCGGTGGTGGTGATCGAGCACAATCTCGAGGTGGTGAAGACCGCCGACTGGGTGATCGACATGGGCCCCGAAGGCGGCGACGGCGGCGGCCAGGTGGTGGCCGAAGGCACGCCGGAGGACATCGTCCGCATCGGCAAGGGCCACACCGCGCGCTTCCTCAAGGAAGTGCTCGACCGCCGGCCGATCAAGAAGGGGAAGAGCGTGGCACGGCAGGCAGCGGAGTAGGCGCACCACCACCGCATTAGCCGGAGAGCCAGAAAACCTAGCTCGCGAACAAACCTCATCGTCTTGTGGAACTGGCATAAACTTGGTTGCGCTGGCCATGAGCTGCAATCCAAGATCGCTTCTATGCGCTCACTGCGATTGATTCTTGCTGAAGTGTCAAAGCCGTGATCGCTAGGAATTCAGTTGCATGAATCAATTTTGTTCCCTATTTGTTCATGGCAATGGTTATGCTGAAGCGCATCCGAGATCCGATACACGGGCTCATCACGTTCAACCTCGATGATGAGGTTGATAGAGCCGCGTGGGAGCTTATCGACACACCTGAGTTTCAGCGGCTTAGGCGTGTAAAACAGCTTGGAGTATCGGAGTTTACATATCCAGGCGCCACGCATACGCGACTCGCTCACTCGATTGGGGTCTTCCATATCGCGCGTCAGTTGATGGAAGTTGCTGAACGTTACGTGCCGGGTGACAAACGAAAACCACATAGGGTTCGCGCAGCTTTATTAGCTGCGCTTTTGCACGACCTTGGCCACGGCCCATTCAGCCATGCATTTGAGAATGCTGAAAAAATCAGACTTCCTAAAGAAAAATACCGAGATCATGAGCATTGGACAGCGGAACTTATCTGCCGCAGAGATGGTAATATCCGCCGCATCCTTAAAGAGCGCTTTGGAGGGGACGGATCTGTTGCCGAGGACATCGCAGCAATGCTTCGAGGCGACGAGCAAGATCTTTATTCCTCTGTAGTTTCGAGCTCGTTCGACGCGGATCGCCTTGATTATCTACGGCGCGATCGTCTAATGACCGGCTCTGGGGCCGGAGCGATAGATTTTGATTGGCTTCTAGACAACTTGCGCGTTGTAGAGGTCACAACAATCAGCGGCGAAGACACAGAAGAAACTGGGGACACCATTCAGGCATTCGCCTTTGAAGAAAAAGCGATGCAGGCGGCTGAGAATTTCATACTTGCCAGATTTCACCTTTACTCGCAGGTTTATTTACATAAAGCTACGCGCGGCATCGAACAAATGCTGTCTGCGTTCCTGCTTGCATTCAGTGAGGAGGCAGCCAAAGGCTCGAAGGCCCACCTTGCCGTGCCGAGAGATCACCCATTGAGAGCCTATTACAGCAAGGCAACACCGGACCTAAAAAGTTATTTCGCCCTTGATGATGCGGTTGTCTGGAGCGCCTTGGAGATATCTGCTGTTAAAGGCGATGGCCCGATTCGAGATTTTGCTGAGCGCATCTGCTCTCGGAAAATCCTGAAAGGCGTTGCAATTGACATGGTAAACCCACAGCCAACCGACATTGCACGGCGCAAATTCCTCGATCAAACAATGAAAAACGATATCGGAAAGACAGTATTTGAGGATAGAGCCCCACTTTCTATTTATAAAGACCCAAGCAAAGAGAGCGTTAAGCCGCACAAGAAAGTCTACGTTCGCCGCGACGGCGGCAAGATTGTTGACATAACGTCTTTGTCAAAGCCCATCGCTGCGCTATTTCAAGAGCAAGAAATACTTCGTTATTATTTCCTTAACGATACCGATCGCAAGAAAGTCCTGAGCATCTCTGGAGAGAGCTATGCCGCAGCTTGATAATTTGGTGGTCGGCACAGTCGCCCTATCGGGCGGGGCGCTCGTTGGCCGTATTCGCATCCAAAAGGTCATATACCTCTTGGATCAGCTTGGTATGCAGAGCGGGGCACCGTTTGAGTACCATCATTACGGGCCATATTCTGAAGTGATTTCAGATGCAGTCACAGACGCGAAGTTTTGGGGAAACCTTAACGAAACAGTGAGTTTTCGTGTAGCCGATGGCGCCCCATACAGCACCTTCAAGACTGACAGCCCCCCCCCCGATAGTCTTGGGGCCTTGAATGCTGTGCGCGCGCGCGCGCTGTTAGAGAAATTCTCCGGATGCACGGCCACAGTACTGGAACTCGCCGCCACGGTTCATTGGCTTGCTTTCATCGAGAAAGTCGATGATTGGCGAGCCGAAATTGAAGTTCGCAAGGCAGGCAAGACGGACAATGGTCGGCTGCAAAAGGCGTTGGCTTTGTTGAGGGATATCGGCCTATCCCCAGAATGAATTATTGATCGTTTAGCAAAACGGGCAATACTCCTCGCCACCCTCTCCCGCCCCGGAGAGAGAAGCGTTGCGGCTCTGCGGCTTTCCTCCTGACACCAAACTTATCCCCGCCCCTTCTCACCCGCCCTATCCTGCCCTCGCCCATCACCCAAACGGGGCGGCCGTCCGGAGGTATGCTGGAGGTTGGGTGAGGGTCGGCGCCTGCGGGCGGGGGGTACGCCCTGCTCCCGGGAGGCTTCGGGGCACCGCCCTGGGGACACTACGGTCCCTGTGCGAGGAGCTCGCTGGAAGGCTCGGCCGGTGACGGAGGGGCATGGCGACGGCGCGACGACCTGCTGAGGGAAACTGGCGTCGAAACCGGCCCATCCCGAACCGCCTTTGCCCGATAAGCGCGGCCCGGAGCCAAAAGTCGCCGGAGCACGCAGCCAAGTGTTCGCAGGCTGCGTAAACTTGCCTGCTTGGCGCCACGGGGCGTGCGACGGGTGGCTCAATCCCGCCGCGCCGCAGCCTGGCTCAACGGTTGCGGATATCCCTCGCGCCTCGCGGCGCTCCGCCAGCCCCGCTCGCTCCCGCCGCGCATCCGCGCGGGCGGATGATCCTGCGTGCCTGACCCTAGGGAGACCCGCCATGCCGAAACGCCAGAACACCCCCACCGAGATTCCGCCGATCACCGATTTCGAGAGCTGCCAGAGGGCGCGGCCGCTGATCCTGCGCCGCTTCGCCGACATTCTCGGCGTCTGGGAGGTTTGCGCGAACAAGGCCTGCAGCCGGGCGCGCCGTTGCCAGGGCCAGGACACGGCCTGCCTGCGCGCCTTCATGCAGGCGATTCCGGACGATGAGCGCCGGGAGATCCGCTACGCGCTGGACAACCGCGCTGCCGGGCTCTCTCCCGGCGAGGCGATGGAGCGGGCGCAGGCCCGCGTCGCCGGGGAGATCGCTCGGGGCGGGGAATAACAGGGCGTCATTCTCGGGCGGAGCGCAGCGCAGACCCGAGAATCTCTAGCCGGATGAGGCGTCGGAGCCTCTTCGTCATGAGATGCTCGGGTCAAGCCCGAGCATGACGCGAGTGAGGGCGGTCGCGACGCTGGCTTACGCCCCTCGCCGCCCCCTCAGAACCGGTCGATGATCGTCACGCCCGTGCCCTCGAAGCGGTCCATCGCCATCAGCGCGGGGATCGATGCGGCGAGGTCGATGCGGCGGCCGACGAGCTGCTGCGGGGTGAGCTTGCCGGCGCTGATCATGTCGAGCATCGCGCCATAGCGATGCGCCTGCATGCCGTGGCTGCCGAGGATTTCCAGCTCGTGGGCGATGACCTGCGCCATCGGGATCGGCGGCGTCGCCTGCTCCGCCAGCAGCAGCCCGACCTGGATATGCTTGCCGCGCTTGCGCAGGTTCGCCACCGAATTGAAGCAGGTCTGCGGATGGCCGAGCGCATCGAGCGAGACATGGGCGCCGCCGCCTGTGGCGTCGCGGACGGCGGCGACGACATCGGGTTGCGTTTTGGCGTTGATCGTCACCGCGGCGCCGACCTCGCGGGCGAGCTTCAGCTTGTCGTCGGAGATGTCGACGGCGACGACTTGGGCGCCGAGCGCATTGGCGATCATGATCGCGGAGAGGCCGACGCCGCCGCAGCCGTGGACGGCGACCCATTGCCCGCCCGAGACTTGGCCCTGGTCGACCACGGCGCGGAACGAGGTCACGAAACGGCAGCCGAGGCTGGCCGCCGTCGCGAAATCGATCTCCTCGGGCAGGCGCACAAGGTTGAAATCGGCCCGGTCGATGCGGACATATTCCGCGAACGAGCCCCAATGCGTGAAGCCGGGCTGGAACTGGTCGTCGCAGACCTGCTGGTTGCCGGAATGGCATTGCGGGCAGGAGCCGCAGCCCGCGACGAAGGGCACGGTGACGCGGTCGCCCTCGCGGAAGCGCACGACGCTGCGGCCGACCGCGGCGATGACGCCGGCCAGCTCATGGCCCGGCACATGCGGCAGGCGGATATCGGGATCGTGGCCGACCCAGCCATGCCAGTCGCTGCGGCACAGGCCGGTCGCTTCGACCTTGATGATGACGCTGTGCGGCTCCGGCACTGGGTCCGGCAGGATGCGCAGTTCGGGGGCCTGCCCGAAGGCTTCGTAGACGACGGCTTTCATGGCGGGGCACTCCTTTGTCGAGGCCCGTGTCATGGGGCAGTGCCGGTGGAATCGTCAATTGCGTGGCGGCGGGGTCGCCTTGCCTCGGCGTCATGCGCGGGCTTGTCCCGAGCATCCACGTCCTGCGGCTGTGATGCTGCGGGCCGCCCGGCGATGAATTGCGCGGGGAACCTTCTCCCGCATCGAAGCCGCTGTTGCCGGCTTCGACACTTCAACTGCTGATCTCGGGCAGGCCCGGGATGGGCGGGAGAAGGAAAGAGGCGTCGCGGTTCCCTCGCCTCCTCGTCATTCTCGGGCCGGAGGAGGCGCCGGAGTCTCGCCGTCATGAGATGCTCGGGGCGAGCCCGCGCATGACGCTTGTCCAACCGGACTTATCCCCGCCCCTCGCCTGTCCCCTATCCTGCCATCGCCCATCACCCAAACGGGGCGGCCGTCCGGAGGTATGCTGGAGGTTGGGTGAGGGCCGGCGCCTGCGGGCGGGGGTTACGCCCCGCTCCCGGGAGGCTTCGGGGCACCGCCCTGGGGGTACTATGGCCCCTGCGCGAGGAGCATCGCTGGGACGTTCGACGGGAAAGGCCCCGCAAGCCGAGACGCGACGAGGTGAAGAACCGAGCTGGCGTCGAGGCGAGCGGGGCCGGCACCGAAGAGCCGTAGAAGCGCGGCCCGGAGACTGAAATCGCCGAAGGCGGAGCGCCGCGGGGCGTGCGGATGGGGCTCCATCCGCGCCGCTTCCTGGCTCAATGGAAGTGGTCACTCTACCCCGCGCCTCGCGGCGCTCCGCCAGCCCCGTTCTCACGCTCGTGCGCTTCGCGCGGGCGATCAGAAGCATGCGTGAACCACCGTCCTCGCCGCAGCGAAGGCGAGGCGCGAGCGCTCGAGCCTGCCGAGAAGAGCGCCGCGCCACCGGCGCAGATGCCCGACCCGTTCGCTATTCGGCTCAGGCGCCGCAAGCCTTCAGCGCGTTGAGCGGAAACTTCAGGTAGCGCTGCCCGTTGGCTTCGGGCTCCGGCAGGCGCCCGCCATTGATGTTGACCTGCAGGGCATGGAGGATCAGGCGCGGCATCGGCAGCGTCCTGTCGCGCGCCTCGCGCAGGGCGACGAACTCCGCCTCGCTCCGGCATTTGACGATGTGGGTATTGGCGGCCTTCTGCTCGGAGACCGTGCTCTCCCATTGGGGCGGCCGGCCTTCCGGCCGGTAGTCATGGCCGGTGAACAGCCGCGTCCGGTCCGGCAAGGCGAGGATGGCCTGGATCGAGCGCCAGAGCCGGCCGGCATCGCCGCCCGGAAAATCGGCCCGCGCCGTCCCGCTGTCGGGCATGAACAGCGTGTCGTGGATGAAGGCCGCATCGCCAACGAGGTAGGCTATCGAGGCGAGCGTATGGCCGGGGGAGAACAGGACCCGGACCGGCATCTCGCCGATCAGGAATTCTTCGCCATCGGCGAACAGGTGGTCCCATTGGGAGCCGTCGGCCGGAAAGCCGGGCCAGTTGTAGATCGCCTTCCAGAGCTTCTGGACGTCGACGATGCGCTCGCCGATCGCAGTCGGCGCGCCGGTCCTGCTCTTGAGATAATGCGCGGCCGAGAGATGGTCGGCATGCGGGTGGGTTTCGAGGATCCACTGGAGGGTGAGGCCCTCGGCCTGCAGGTAGCCGAGCAGGGCATCGGCATTCTCGGTGCCGACCGCCCCGGACTTCTCGTCGAAATCGAGGACCGCATCGATGATCGCACAGTGCCGCGTCACCGGGTCGGCGACGACGTACTGGATCGAGCCGGTCGGCGGATCGTAGAATCCCCGGACCGACGGCTTGAGCTGCGTGATGTCCACTTCAACGCTCCCCTGCCTGCGTCAACGCCGAATACGGCCGCGGCAAGGCAATGCCTCCGGGCCGATCGGCACCCGCCACGCCTGTCGCGGGCGCCGTAGCCTCCTCAAGCGGAAGGCTGCCTCGTCTTGCGGAGATAAGGCAGGACACGTTCGAAGAGGCCGAAGCGCTTGGAGGCGTCCTCGTCCGAGACCGAGCCGGCGATGACGACATCCTCGCCCGGCTTCCAGTCCGCCGGGGTCGCCACAGGATACTTCGCCGTCAGCTGGATGGAGTCGATCGCGCGCAGGATCTCCTGGAAGTTCCGGCCCGTCGTCATCGGATAGGTGAGCGTCAGCTTGATCTTCTTGTCCGGGCCGATGAGGAAGACCGAACGCACGGTCTGGTTGTCGGCCGGCGTGCGGCCTTCTGAGGTGTCGCCGGACGAGGCCGGCAGCATGTCGTAGAGCTTGGCGACCTTGAGCTCATTGTCGCCGATCATCGGATAGGTGACGTTGTGACCGGTCGCGGTCTGGATGTCGGCCTTCCACTTGTGGTGGCTCTCCACCGGATCGACCGAGATGCCGATGATCTTGACGTTGCGCTTGTCGAACTCGCCCTTGATGCCGGCCATCATGCCGAGTTCGGTGGTGCAGATCGGGGTGAAGTTCTTGGGATGGGAAAACAGAACCGCCCAGCTGTCGCCGATCCAGTCATGGAATTGGATCGGTCCCTCCGTCGTATCGGCTGCAAAGTCCGGGGCCGTGTCATTGATCCGCAGGGTCATGGATTCCTCCAACTCTTCCTTCGTCACGGAGACGGCTTGCAAGGTCGGCAGCCGGCGGCATCTCCGATCGCCGTCACGTCAAACAAGTGCGTCTTTGGCAAAAGGCGTCTGGCCTTGTCGGCGCGCTACGCAATTCTGGCACGAACGCCGGCTGCTTCGCGAGCCCCTTACGCAGGGAGACGGCAGTTTTCGCGCGTTCAGCCGAGGCGGCGCGTTACGCCGCCCTTATGCACAGGCGGGGCCGGCGGCCCGAGGTAATAGGCACCTCCCAGGCCAACGCCGGCACCGAGCGCCGGCCAGCCGGGATCGGCATAGGCGTTGAGCTCCCAGCAGCGCAGCCTCTGGCGCTCAGCCTCGGTGGTCGCGTCGTTGCAGCGGGAGACCTGCGAGCGCTGCCAGAAGGCCGCGGCCGGCAGCGACGCAGCCGGCAAAGTGCCGCCGGCCAGCAGCGCCAGGAGGAACAACCTGTTCATCGCCTCTTCCCGTCCAATCCCAGAGCCCTATGATGACCGACATGCCCTTGCCGAACGCTTAAGCGGGGCCTTCGGAACCGAAGTGCGCCACCTGGCCGCTTCATCGGCTCCCGACGAGCGCAGGATCGCCGCGATGCGCCCTGGAGGCGGGGCGGCGAGCTAGACGAGCAAAGGAGATCGCAACGTGAAACTGCCCATCGTCATCCATAGCGACGAGGACTACGACCGCGCCCAGCAACGGGTGAAGGAACTGAACGCCTTGCCGGACACCCCGGACAAGGAAAAGGAACTACATGCCCTCGCCGAAGCTATGCTCTCCTTCGAGCTTCGCCGCGACGACGCCGACGATTGATGTCGGCGCAGCTAGCCGGGGGGCAATACGCGCACCCCTCAAGCATTTTCGAGCGAAGCGGACATCAGTTTTCGTGAAGAAAGTACGATAAAACAAAGAGATAGAGAATGTCCGCGATTCGGAGAAACGCGGACATTCTCTAGGAGTCGTTGCTGGCGTTGAGTTCCTCGGGGCGCAACCCCTCATCCGGCGGACCGCCCTGCCCGCCATGCGTCGCGGCCCATTGCGAAACGATCTCGGCGATCAATTCGGCGTGGGTGCGGGGCGGGTTCTGCGTGGTGATGTAGTGATCGAGCGCTGCCAGAACCTCCCTGCTCAGCGCAACCGTAACCATAGCCGGCGACATTGCAGTCTCCTCCTCAGATGGAACAGTGCCGTGCTCCCGGCGTTCTTCCTCCGCAGCATACGAGCATGGCCTCGTTCCGCGAGCAAATTCTTTCAGGACCGAATCGAAGTCACCGTCTTCGGATAGATGTTATTTTCCGAAATGCTTCGGGCCAGCTTCGAAACACAGGATCTGAACAAATTTTACTCGCGGTTGTTGTTAAGACGACCCGCATCTCTGCGGAAGCACTCAGGAGGAAAACATGATCAAACATGTTGTGTTCGCATCTGTCGCCGCGAGCCTGCTCGCGGCGACCGCGCTCGCCCAGACCAATGCGCCCTCGCCGCCGTCTTCAGCGCCGAAAGCCTCGACCTCTGCCGAGAGCAGCATGCCGGCCCCGACCAATCTCGCCGGCCACGGCAAGTGGCGCGCCACCAAGCTGATCGGCGTCGACATCTACGGCCCTGACGACAAGAAAGTTGGCGACGTCACGGAAGTGATCATGGACAAGACCGGCAAGGTCGAGATGGTGACTATCGGCGTTGGCGGGTTCCTCGGTATCGGCTCGAAGGATGTTGCGATTCCGTTCGAGCAGGTGAGCTGGAGCGACCAGCCGATCGCGCCTCCCGCGCCGGCGCCGGCCTCGTCGGGTAGCAGTGGTGCAGCCGGGACCGGCGGCGCGATGCCGTCCACGCCTCCGGCCGCGGCGGCTCCCAAGGCGCCGGCGATGTATCCGGACCACGGCAAGATCACGATGACCAAGGACCAGCTCCACGCGGCGCCTGCCGTAACCTATTCGGGCAGCTAAGCGATACTCGCTTGGGGAGCCGAGCGAGGCCCGCCCCACAAGGGCGGGCTTCTCCTCGGCGTGGCGCTTCACCCGACGGACAGGTTGCGGAGCAATGGCGGGATCGCCTCCGGCAGATCGTCCGCGATCAACCCCATGCCAAGCGCCTCTCCTGCCCGGCCATGCAGCCAAACGGCGGCGCAAGCCGCTTCGAAGGCGCTCATCCCTTGCGCGAGCAGGCCAGCGATCAGCCCCGCCAGCACATCGCCGGAACCCGCAGTGGCCAGAGCCGGCGAGCCGGTGGCGTTGATCGCCGCCCGCCCGTCCGGCGCGGCGATGACCGTATCAGCCCCCTTGTAGACGAGGATGGCGCCCGAGCGAGCCGCCGCCTTGCGCGCGCGCTCCAGCTTCGAGGCTTCCGTCGCAATCGCGGGTTCCTTGCCGAACAGGCGCTGGAACTCACCTTCATGCGGCGTGAACACGCGAGGATGAGCGGGGTTCGGGGGCGAGGCCTCCTCGCGCAGCGATGTCGCAAGCAAGGTCAGGGCGTCGGCATCGAGCACGACCGGCCTGTCGCTGGCGAGGGCTGAGCGGACCAGGGCGGCGGCCCGCTCATCCAGTCCCAGCGCCGGGCCTGCCACGATCGCGGAGATCCGCCGGTCCTGCAGGAATTCCGCAAGCGCCTCGCCGCCCGCCACCGGGCGCTGCATCACTGCGTCCGGGCCGCGCGAGGCGTGGGCTGCCAGAGCCCCCGGCGCGCACAGGATCGTCACGAGCCCGGCGCCGATCCGCAACGCAGCCCGCGCGCTCAAACGCGGCGCGCCGACACCGGCGATGCCGCCTGCGGCGACAGCAACGGCCCCGCGCCGGAACTTATGCGTGTCGAGGCCGTGATGCGGCACGGCAGCGAGCCAAAGTGCCGGTTCGTTGCGGAAGGCAGCCGGCGCGATCTCGGACAATGCCGCCGCGGCGGGAATACCGATATCGGCCACGACGATCTCCCCGCAGAGGGAGCGTCCCGGCAGCAGGAGGTGGCCGGGCTTCAGCCGGAAGAAGGTCACGGTTTCAGTCGCGCGAACGGCGGGGCCTTCGGCCTGACCGGTATCCCCGGATACGCCGCTGGGAATATCGACAGAGATCACCGGGCGGCCCGCGCCATTCATGAGCGTGACGGCTTCAGCTGCCTCGCCGGCAAGCGGCCGCGCGAGGCCTGCACCGAACAGCGCATCGACATAGAGATCGATCGCCCCGTCGGCGAGCGATGCGAGCGGTAGAACCGGCCCGCTCCACTGCGCGAACGCGAGCGCGGCATCGCCCCGGAGGGCGTCCGGAGAACCCAGCAGCGCGACCTGCACCGTGACCCCGTGCGCATGCAGCAGCCGGGCCGCAACGAAGCCATCGCCGCCATTGTTGCCGGGGCCGCAGGCGATCGCGACCCTGGCCCCCTTCCCGACGCGCCGCAACGTAGCCTCGGCGACCGCGCTTCCAGCGCGCTCCATCAGAGCGATGCCCGCCGTGCCGGCGGCGATCGCGATGCCGTCCGCCCGGCGCATCTGGTCTGTCGAAAGCAGGGCGAGACCCGATAGCTGCATCGCTTCGGCTTCAGAAATCGTCATGCGACATGATGGGACGGCCTGGCGCGATATCGCAAGAGAAGGCGCCTCGAATGACTTGCTATAAAATTAGGCACATGATCCATTTTTGTGCTGTTTTTTGCCTCCTGCACGGGCGCTTCGAAGGGGGCTGCCGCATGGCGGGGCGTTTGCGCCAATGCTATGAGCAGACGTACGGTCGCAATCGTTCGAAGCCGAGGGGCGCCCAGCCCGCGACGACGGATTTTTGCAGTTCTCTTTCCGGCACGTGCCGGACCCTGGAAGCGCAGTGGAGGTCGATCGGCGCATGAAGAAGATCGAAGCGATCATCAAGCCCTTCAAGCTGGACGAGGTGAAGGAGGCGCTTCAGGAGGTCGGCCTGCAGGGTATCACGGTGCTCGAAGCAAAGGGCTTCGGCCGCCAGAAGGGCCATACCGAGCTCTATCGCGGCGCCGAGTACGTCGTCGACTTCCTGCCGAAGGTGAAGATCGAGATCGTGCTGAACGACGAAATGGTGGACCGCGCCATCGAAGCCATCGTCAAGGCCGCTCAGACCGGCCGCATCGGGGATGGCAAGATTTTTGTATCGACGGTCGAGGGGGCGATCCGCATCCGGACCGGCGAGACCGGCGCGGACGCGATCTGAGCTATTTCCCCCGCATCAAGGGATCAAAGGCCGCGGCTGGATTGGAGCCAGCGACGGCCTACGAGTTTGAAAACTGCTGGCAAGAGGAATGCTGAAATGAAAAGCGCCAAGGATGTCCTCAAGGCGATCAAGGACAATGACGTCAAATACGTCGACTTCCGCTTCACCGACCCGCGCGGCAAGTGGCAGCACGTGACGTTCGACGTCGGCATGGTCGACGAGGACATCTTCGCCGAAGGCACGATGTTCGACGGTTCCTCGATCGCTGGCTGGAAGGCCATCAACGAGTCCGACATGCTGCTGATGCCTGATCCGACCACCGCGACGATGGATCCGTTCTTCTCGGCCGCCACGATGGTCATCAACTGCGACGTGCTCGAGCCGGCCACCGGTGAGCCCTACGGCCGTGACCCGCGCGGCATCGCCAAGAAGGCCGAGGCCTATCTGAAGTCGACCGGCATCGGCGACACGGTGTATGTCGGCCCCGAGGCCGAGTTCTTCGTCTTCGACGACGTCAAGATCGCGGCCGATCCGTACCACACCGGCTTCAAGCTCGATAACGTCGAGCTGCCGATCAACGGCTATGCCGATTACGAGGGCGGCAATCTCGGCCACCGCATCGCCACCAAGGGCGGCTACTTCCCGGTTCCGCCGCAGGATTCGGCGCAGGACATGCGCGGCGAGATGCTGGCGGCCATGCAGGCCATGGGCGTCAAGGTCGAGAAGCATCACCACGAGGTCGCCTCGGCCCAGCACGAACTCGGCATGAAGTTCGACACGCTGACGCACACCGCCGACCTGATGCAGATCTACAAGTACGCGATCCACAACGTGGCCCAGAGCTACGGCAAGACCGCGACCTTCATGCCGAAGCCGATCTATGGCGACAACGGCTCGGGCATGCACGTGCACCAGTCGATCTGGAAGAACGGCAAGCCGCTCTTCGCCGGCAACAAGTATGCCGACCTCTCGCAGGAGTGCCTGTGGTACATCGGCGGCATCATCAAGCACGCCAAGTCGCTGAACGCCTTCACCAACCCCTCGACCAACTCCTACAAGCGCCTCGTCCCGGGCTATGAGGCTCCGGTGCTGCTCGCCTATTCGGCGCGCAACCGCTCGGCTTCGTGCCGTATTCCGTGGACGACCTCGCCGAAGGCCAAGCGCGTCGAGGTCCGCTTCCCCGATCCGATGGCGAACCCCTACCTCGCCTTCGCGGCCATGCTGATGGCCGGCCTCGACGGCATCGTGAACAAGATCGACCCCGGCCCGGCGATGGACAAGGATCTCTACGACCTGCCGCCGCGCGAGCTGAAGAAGATCCCGACCGTCTGCGGTTCGCTGCGCGAGGCGCTGGAAGCGCTCAAGAAGGACAACGCCTATCTCAAGGCCGGCGGCGTCTTCAACGACGACTTCATCGAGAGCTACATCGAGCTCAAGATGCAGGATGTGGCGCGCTTCGAGATGACGCCGCACCCGATCGAGTTCGCGATGTACTACTCCTACTGAGGGTTTCGGCCGGCTTCGCAAGGAGCCGGCCGGCGATCCCAACGGCCGCGGACCCGCGGCCAGCCGGGAAGCCGGGGCGGCAACGCCCCGGTTTTTCGTTGGCGCTTGCCGAATGAGAGCCGGGCGCCCGCTTCACGCAAACGCCCCCGCCCGGGAACGCAGGTCCCCTCGTTCGAAAGCCCGGCGGAGTTCGAGGTCTATCGGATCGCCCAGCGGAAGGCGGTCAGCATCGGCGCTGCGCCCAGAAGCAGGACAGCGGCGAGACCCGCCACCGTCGACAGCAGGACGTTTCCGGACATCCCTGTCGCGATAAGCTGGGCCGCGACCAGAGCGAGGATCGCCAGCACGACCGGGCGCCAGGGCATCTCGAAGGGCAAGAGCCTCAGCAGCGGCAGGCCCGTCAGCATCGCAAGCCCCGCGCCCAGGGCGGCGCCGATGGCGATGACGGCGTCGCCTCCGGGCGCCAGCCACATCGCAAACAGGGCACCGGCACACATCAAGGCACAATCCAGGGCTGCGAGGCCGGCGATGGCAAGCAGGCGCCGCAGCAGATGCGCCGGTGTCGGCAGCAGCGCCTGCACCAGCGCGCGGATCAGCGCCATCAGCGTGAAAGCCGGCGCCGTCCGCAGGAATGCCGCCTGCAGGTCGCGCGGGACGACGAGCTCGGCCGCCCCTTGCATCACGGCCAGCAGCAATGCGCCGCCGACCAGCGTCAGGCTTGCGAGCAGCGCGTAGTAGCGCCCGAGCTCCTGCCGAAGGGCGCCCCCGGCGCCCGAGCGATCATAAAGCGCGACGAGGTCGGGATAGCGAATCGCCTGCAGGGAGGACACGATCAGGATGAAGGGGCGCTGCAGCAGGTCGAGCGCCAGCAGCGCGCCGGCGGCGGGCGTGGCGCCGAAGGCGGAGACCAGGATCGCCTTCAGGCCGAGGGGTCCCAGCAGCCCTGCGATGGAGGCGCCGGCCGAGACCCCGCCATAGGCGAGATGACGCCGCGCGGCGCCGATATCGGCCCGCAGGGACCAACCCAGCACATGGCGCGCGGCGATGAAGGCGATGAGGCAATACAGGGCGTTGCCGAGCAGGACGCCCATGACGACATGGATGAAATCGGCCGAGACGAGGGCTCCGCCGACGGTCGCGGCCCCGATCAGCGAGGCGCGCAGACTCTGCAGCCGCGAGAACAGGCTGAAGGCGCCGCGGAAGCGCAGCATGGTCAGGTGCAGTTCTCCTGCGGCGATCATGATCGCCGCGCCCGCCCCTGCCAGCCCGGTCCAGGCCGATGCGCCCCATGTCATCGCGGCAAGCCCGGCAACGACACAGAGCGCGGCGCTTATGACGAACTCCAGGGTGATCGTGCCGCGCTCCGCCGCTTCGCTCGCTGCGTCCGGGCCGGGATAGAAGCGGCTACAGGCGAAGCGCACCCATTCGAAGAAGGCGATCGCTCCGAACTGCGCGATCGAGGCGAACAGCGAATAGGCGGCGTAGTCGCCGGCCGGCAGCAGATGCGAGAGAACGATCAGCAGCCCGAAAGCGAAGACCGCCTGGTATAGATAGGCTGCGAGCGCACCGAGCTTCGCCATGCCGCCCTCACGCCGCCTGTGCCAGCAGGGCTTCATAGCCCGCCATCGACCGCCTGACATGCCGTTCGAGAGTCAGCGGCTCGGCCCAGTAGTTGCGATAGGCGGCGGCGCCCATGCGGGTCGCGATATCGTCGTCGCGCAATGTCGCCAGCGCTTTGGCCAGACCGGCGACGTCGCCGCCCTCGACCAGAAGCCCATCCTCACCGTCGCCGATCCAGCTCGCCGGGCCGGTCGTGCGGGCGAGGATGACCGGCACGCCGCGCGAGCGCGCCTCGGCGATCACGAGCGGCCCGGGTTCGTACCAGAGCGACGGCAGGACGAGGCAGCGCGCCTGCTCGATCTCATCGAACACGGCGTCGGCCGGAACCCAGCCCCGCACCTCCGCCGCCGGGTTGAGGCGCCGGATCTCTGTCTCCATCGGCCCCTCGCCGACAAAGCGCACCGGCATTCCCGCGACAACCGCCGCTTCAGCCAGAAGATCGGCCGCCTTTTCCTGCGTGAAGCGCCCGAGGAAGAGCGCGTGGCGGTTGGCCGCGACATCGGCTGGCGCGCGCTTCTGCGCCTCCATCATGTTCTCGACGACGATGTGGCGGGCATTCTTCGGCAGGAAGGGCTCGGCGAAGCTGCGGGCAAAGGGGCTGACATGGATGAAGAGCGGCGCGCGCAGTCGATGCAGCGCCGCGTCCGAGCGCCATTGGCGCGCGACCCGGACGAGCTTGTGGCCATAGGAGGCGCGATCACAATTCCTGCCGATGCAGGACGCCGACAGCGGCTGGCGGTGGCAAGGTCTGCCGGCGCGGAAGTCGAAATAGCCGCCGACCGGACAGAACGAGAAATAGTCGTGCATGGTGATGGCGACCGGCAAGCCGCTCTCACCGGCGGCGGCGATGGCGGCCGGGCTGAACGCCTTGGTCCATTGATGCAGGTGGACGAGCGTTTCCCCGGGCGGCTGCCGGCGCAGCAGGGCGCCGAGCGCGTCATGCGCCTTTGCGTTCCAGATGCCCTGACGGGCGGCGGCGAGCCGGCTGCCGACCTTCCAGACCTCTTCGCCCTCGAACAGTGCCACCTCGATATTCGGGTGCTGCAGCCGCTCGGACACGGGACCGATCATGCAGGCGAAGACGATCCGGACGCCGGCCTCCGCGAGGCCACGCGCGCTTTCGATCGCAACCTTCGCCGCGCCGCCATTGACCGAACCAAAATCGCTGACGATGACGCAACGCATGTGCGGAAGGCCCCTCCGCCCTCAGGGGTAGGGCCAAAAGGTTGATATTTCTGCGCAGGCCGTCCGAGCGATCAGTAGAAATGCAGAGCGGCGAGCCCGGCCGCTGCGGCGATCGCTGCGCCCCACCACAGCCAGCGCGATAAGGCGCTTTCGGGCGCCGCTGAAAGGGAGCCGCCGACGACATCCTCATGGCCGAAGCATTCCCCCGCGAGGCGCGCCGTGCGCTGCAGACCCGCGATGCCCTTCACCGGCACTGACTGACGCGACGCCACGGTCTTCTCCCTCCCAGCCCGATCATAGCGCATTGCGATTCTCCGCATAGGCCCGATCGTGACACCGATCCTCGGTGGCGATGGTTAACGCAGGCTGAATGCCTCGGTTCCGGTGCTCTTCTGCCACGGCAACGTCACACGCAGATGACGACCGGTGCATGGCTCCAACGAGAGAGTTTCGATGTGTCGGGGAGCTGTCTATAAGCAGATCGGCTTAGGCGCGGCGCCCGGTGCCGCAACCGAGCCTGATCGAATGCCGGATCAAATAACCAAGTCGCACAATCCGTCCTTCATGCACTAGGATTGGGCGGAACGAATCAGGAAACATCAGGCAGTGATGGACGAGAACGGCGATCTTTTCGGCGGGGAGCCGGAGCGGCCTCGCGCGGCTGATCCCAAGCCGGAAGCGCGCTCGCCGGCCGCAGCTCCGAAGGCGCCGGCCGGTTCCGGCGCTGCGCCGCGCAACGGCACGCTTTCCGAGGCCGGCTATGACGCCTCAGCCATCGAAGTGCTGGAGGGACTGGAGCCGGTCCGGCGCCGGCCCGGCATGTATATCGGCGGCACCGACGAGCGCGCGCTGCACCACCTCTTCGCCGAGGTGATCGACAACGCCATGGACGAAGCGGTGGCGGGCCATGCCACCTTCATCGATGTCGAATTGTTCGAGGACGGCTCGATTGCCGTCACCGATAACGGCCGCGGCATTCCGGTCGATCCGCACCCGAAATTCCCCGGCAAATCGGCGCTCGAAGTCATCATGACGACGCTGCATGCCGGCGGAAAATTCGACTCCAAGGCCTATGAGACTTCGGGCGGCCTGCACGGCGTCGGCGTCTCCGTCGTCAATGCGCTGTCCGACCGGCTCGAGGTCGAGGTTGCGCGCGGCAAGACGCTCTATCGCCAGATCTTCTCGCGCGGCCTGCCGCAGGGACCGCTGGAGACGGTCGGCGCCGTCGCCAACCGGCGCGGCACCAAGGTGCGCTTCCATCCCGATGCACAGATCTTCGGCGAAGGCGCGCATTTCTCCCCGGCCCGCCTGTTCCGCATGGCGCGCTCGAAGGCCTATCTCTTCGGCGGCGTCGAGATCCGCTGGACCTGTGCGCCGTCGCTGCTGAAGCCGGAAGGCGATGTCGCGGCGGAGGCCGTGTTCCGCTTCCCCGGCGGCTTGCGCGACTATCTCGGCCGCGAGATCGAGGGCAAGGACCTGGTCGCCGAGCCGATCTTCTCGGGCAAGATCACCAAGGAAGGCAGCCATGGCTCGCTCGAATGGGCCGTGGCCTGGCTCGCGACCGGCGAGGACGGCTTCTCCTCCTCCTACTGCAACACCATTCCGACGCCTGATGGCGGCACCCATGAGCAGGGCCTGCGCATCGCCCTGCTGCGCGGCTTGCGCGACCATGCCGAACGCATCGGCCAGTCGAAGCGCATGGCGCAGGTCACCTCCGACGATGTGATGGCGACCTGCGCGGCCATGCTTTCTGTCTTCATCCGCGAGCCGGAATTCCAGGGCCAGACCAAGGACAAGCTGGCGACGCTGGAAGCCTCCCGCATCGTCGAGGGCGCGGTGCGCGACGCGTTCGATCATTGGCTCGCCGCCGCCCCGCAGCAAGCGCTGCGCCTGCTCGACTGGTCGGTGGATCGTGCCGAGGAGCGCTTGCGGCGGCGCCTCGAAAAGGAGGTCTCGCGCAAGACCGCGACACGCAAGCTGCGCCTGCCCGGCAAGCTCGCCGACTGCTCTAATGCCGGCGCGGCCGGCTCGGAGCTCTTCATCGTCGAGGGCGACTCGGCCGGCGGCTCAGCCAAGCAGGCGCGCAACCGCGCGAATCAGGCGATTCTGCCCCTGCGCGGGAAAATCCTCAATGTTGCCAATGCGACACGCGAGAAACTTAATGCCAACCAGCAGCTCGCCGACCTGATCCTGGCGCTTGGCTGCGGTATCGGCACGCAGTTCCGCGAGGACGATCTACGCTATGACAAGGTCATCGTGATGACGGACGCCGATGTCGACGGCGCCCACATCGCGTCGCTGCTCGTCACCTTCTTCTGGCGGCAGATGCCGCGGCTGATCGAGAAGGGGCATCTCTATCTCGCCGTGCCGCCGCTCTACCGGCTGCAGCATGGCGGCAAGAGCATCTACGCCCGCGACGACGCTCATAAGGACGAACTGCTGGAGACCGCATTCAAGGGCAAGAAGCCGGAGATCTCACGCTTCAAGGGCCTGGGCGAGATGATGCCGCAGCAGCTCAAGGAAACCACCATGGACCCAGCCAAGCGCATTCTGCTCAAGGTCATGGTGGACCATGAGGCGAAGGAGGAAACCTCGGATACGGTCGAGCGGCTGATGGGCAACAAGCCGGAAGCACGCTTCACCTTCATCCAGGAACGCGCCGCCTTCGCCGGGGAGCTTATCGACCTGTGACGAACGAGCCCCGCAACTCTGAGGGGCTGGGCTTCACGGCCGCCGGGCTGCCCGACGCTGCCGTTGCAGGCAGGGTTCGCGGATGCCGAACCCGCCCCTCTCCACAGAACGTCATGACGACAAGCGCCGGACCGCGGCGGGCGACTGGCCGCTGACGCTATGGCCGAGCCTGCTCCATCTCCATCTCGACGCGACGGCGATCTGGCGGCAGCCGCCGGGAGCGCCTCCTGGGACGACATCCGGATCTTCCACGCCATTGCCGTCGGCGGGTCGATGGCCGTGGCGGCGGCTCAGCTCGGGCTGAGCGAGGCCACTGTTGCGCGCCGCCTCAAGGCGCTCGAGCGCGACCTTGGCCTCCAGCTCTTCGCGCGCGAGGCCAATCGCCTCGTCCCGACGGTGATTGGACTGGAGCTTGCGGCCGAGGCCGGCGAGATCGAGGCTGCCGCTCGCCGCTTCGCGATCCGCGCGGAGGCGGCGAAACCGCGTGCCAATGCTCCGGTGCGCGTCACCGCGACGACGTCGATCAGCCTCCTTCTGACCATGCATGCGACCGCGCTCTCGGCCGCGGCCGGCGGCGTCGAGATCGTCATCATCAGCACGCGCAGCCGGCTCGATCTTGCCCGCGGCGAGGCCGATATCGCGCTGCGCATGAGCAAGGTGCCGATCGAGCCGGGGCATTACGCGCAGAAGCTCGGCCGTCTGATGCAGGCGCTCTATGTCCGGCACGACGTCGACCCCGCCACCGCCCCGATCATCTCGGTCAACCGTGAAACCTCGTCCCGGATCGACGACTACATCATGACCTATGCCGCCGGCAGGCCGATTGCCGCGCGCGTCGGCGACTCGGCGGCCCGCTACGAGAGCATCCGCTCGGCTGGCGCCCTCTCGATGGCGCCCTGCTTCATGGGCGATGCGGATTCGACATTGCGTCGGCTGGAGCCGCCACCGGAGCTGACCGGCGACGACATCTATCTGGTCTCGCACGATATCTCGCGCAGCCGGCCCGGCGTCATCGCCGTGCTCGGCGCGCTGCGCAAGCTCTTCCGCGACCAGCGGTCGCTCCTGGCGGGAGATGCGATCAAGCCGGTTGAGATCACTCAGATCGAGCGATTTCCAGCAAGAACCGGCTAACCAAGCTTTTACGGCTCTTCCGTAAGGTCGTCTGTGGTGCTCGTGAGGTCACGAGACGCGGAGAGTGCGCCATGCGCCTGATCGAACTGTTCTGGAAGAACGACCGCGGCACGGTGGTCGCCGATGTCGCCAAGGCCGGCGCGGCCATCGCCTTCCTGTCGGTGATCGCCGCCAACTTCATGTCGAGCCGTACCGTGCCGCTGGACAAGGAGCGGATGGCGGCTGTCAGCCTCGCCGTCTCCAAGCGCCAGCCGGTCGATCCGCTGACCACCGGCTCGATTACGAAGGCGGCCAGCGACACCCGCCTCGATCCCTGCGCCCTGCCCCGCTGAGCTCAGTCGAGCCAGCGCAGCAGCTCTGCGGTGACCCCGTCTGACACCTCCAGCGTCGAGAGGTGCCCGCTGCCCGGAATAATGGCCAGTCGCCCGCGCCCGCCGACCAGCGCGGCCATTTCGCGGGCCTCCGCGGGAGGTGTGATTTCGTCCTTCTCGCCGACGAGAACCAGTACCGGACAGGTTGAGCTGGCCAGCGCCGGCCGCGAGTCCGGCCGCTGCATGATCGCCCGCTGCTGCCGAATGAAGCCGTCCGCGCCGACATCCTCCGCCATCTGCCGCACGAGCAACCGCAGCGGCTCGTCGGTGAGCCGCGCCGGCGCCACGAGCTTCTGCCAGAGCAGGGTCGTAACGTTGTCGAAGGCACCTTTTTCCGTCAACGCGATCATCTGCTCGCGCGGAACATTGGTTTCCGGCGTTGCCGGCTTGGCGGTGGTGCCGAGCAAGGCAAGGCGCGTCACGCGCTCCGGGGCCTGCCGCAGGACCTCGAAGGCGACATAGCCGCCCATCGACAGGCCGCAGAGCGCGAAGCGGGCCGGCGCTGCCGCCAGAAGGCGTTGCGCGATGCCTGAAAGCGTGTCGTCCAAGCTGTGTTCGGCGACCAGGATCGGGCGTCCATCGGCAAGCGCGGGCCATTGCGGCGCATAGAGCGAGGCGTTGGCGCTTAGCCCGGGAACGAGGACAAGCGGTTCCTTCATGGGGCTAAAGCAGTCCTTTCAAGGTTAGATGATTGACTTTGCCGCGTTTTCTTTGCATTCCACACGGGTCCGAAGGCGCGCAGGAAGTGTTGTCGCGCCAACGCGGTGGTCGAGCAGGTCGCCCCACCGCGTTTCACCGACCCTGAAGAAGCGCCATAAGCGATGTCATTTGCCGAACTCGGCTTGAGCGAAAAGGTTCTGACGGCTGTCACGGCCGCAGGCTATAGCACGCCGACCCCCATCCAGGCCCAGGCCATTCCGCATGTCCTTGCGCGCAAGGACGTTCTGGGCATCGCCCAGACCGGCACGGGCAAGACCGCAGCGTTCACGCTGCCGATGCTCACCATTCTGGAAAACGGCCGTGCCCGTGCCCGGATGCCACGCACGCTGATCCTGGAGCCGACGCGCGAGCTCGCTGCGCAGGTCGAGGAAAACTTCGTCCGCTACGGCGTCAACCAGAAGCTTTCGGTGGCGCTGCTGATCGGCGGCGTCTCCTTCGGCGACCAGGACGCCAAGATCACGCGCGGCGTCGATGTGCTGATCGCGACGCCCGGCCGCCTGCTCGATCATGTCGAGCGCGGCAAGCTGCTGCTCACCGGCGTCGAGCTGCTCGTCATCGACGAAGCCGACCGCATGCTCGACATGGGCTTCATCCCGGACATCGAGCGCATCTGCAAGCTCGTGCCCTTCACCCGGCAGACGCTGTTCTTCACGGCGACCATGCCGCCGGAGATCACCCGCATCTCCGAGCAGTTCCTGCACAATCCGGTCCGCGTCGAGGTTTCGCGCCCGGCGACGGCGGCGACGACGATCACCCAGCGCCTGATCGCCTCGAATTCGCAGGATTTCGAAAAGCGGGAGACGCTGCGTCGCCTGATCAAGGGCGCGACCGACCTGCAGAACGCCATCGTCTTCTGCAACCGCAAGCGCGATGTCGCGACGCTGCACAAATCGCTGTTGCGCCACGGCTTCCCGGCGGTCGCCCTGCATGGCGACATGGACCAGTACGCCCGCATGGCGGCACTCGAATCCTTCCGCACCGGCGAGAATCCGATCCTCGTCGCCAGCGATGTCGCCGCGCGCGGCCTCGACATCCCGGCCGTCAGCCACGTCTTCAACTTCGACGTGCCGACCCATGCCGAGGACTATGTCCACCGCATCGGCCGTACTGGCCGCGCCGGGCGCGAAGGCGCCTCCTTCACCATCGTTACCCGCCATGACGAAAAGCTCGTCGCCGCGATCGAGAAGCTGACCGGCCAGACGATCGCCTTCGAAGGCGGCAGCGTCGCCGATCTGCCTCCCGGCGAGCCGCGCGAGGAACGGCGCGGTCGCCGTGACGACAAGCGCCCCGCGCGCGGACGCGGGCGGCCGGAACACGGCTCACGTGCTGCCACCGAACCGGTTCGCCCTCAAGCGGCCGAGAAAGCCGAGGACAGCCCGCGCAACGCCGGACGCCGCCAGCCCGTCAGGCCGGATGCCGAGGTCTCGGCTGCGCCGGTCGCGCGTCGCGAGCAGGACAGCACGCGCCGCGGCCGGAATTCCCGCTCGCGCGACGAGGATGACGGGCCTCAGGTCAAGGGACTCGGCGATCACGTGCCGGCCTTTCTGCTGCGTCCTGCCCGCGTCGGATAACCTTGCGTCATCAACCCGATTTTAACGTCGTCTGACTAGATTGATCGTCGCTGCTGCGGGAACACCGCGGCAGCGGACGGGCGCATGCCGCCGTATAGACGGACAGGATGTCCCGCTTCGATTGGATCAATCGAAGCTGACGTGGCCGAAGGCCACGATTCCGCTTCATATCGGAATGGCGAAGGCATGGACGACGAAGCTTCGGTTTCCGCCCGCACCAACGATCTCGCCGAGCGCGTCGTCGCCGCTATGCGGCACCACGGTTCGCCGAGCTATCCCCGCGCTTTCGAGGTCTGGTACGCGCATCTCAGCGGCGAGATGCCGGCCGTCAGCATGGCAATGAACGCCATCCTCGCCGGCAACGACGGCAAGGTCACCGCTGCCGACATCGACAGCCTCTACGAGCGTTTCATCAGCACGGAGCGCTTTTCCCGTCAGGCCGAACGCACCAGCCTCCAGGTCCTCGGCGAGATCGATGCCATGATGGAACTGGTCGACAAGGCCCTGGGGTCGAGCGAGCTCTTTCACGGCCGCCTGACGGCGATGTCGGAAGACGTGCCGCCGATGACGGACCGGCAGAAGCTGCGTGAGTGGGTCGAGGCGCTCGTGCTCTCGACCCGCGAAGAGGTGACGCGCAAGGCTCAGCTCGAAGCCGAGTTGCGCAACAGCTCCAACGAGATCCGCAACCTCCGCGAGGCGCTGGAATCGACCCGCGCCGAAGCCCTGACCGACCCGCTGACCGGGCTCGCCAATCGCAGGCATTTCGAGGAGATGCTGCAGAAGTCGATCGATCAGGCGACGCTGCGGCGCGAACCCTTCGCGCTGGTGATGGCCGATATCGACTTCTTCAAGCGCTTCAACGACGCCCATGGCCATCTCACCGGCGATCAGGTTCTGCGCCTGGTTGCCCGCACGATGAAGGACAAGTTCAAGGAAAAGGCGGTCATCAGCCGGTTCGGCGGCGAGGAGTTCGCTATCATCCTGCCCGAGGCCGACCTGATCGCCGGCAAGTTCGGCGCCGAGACCGTCCGGCAGGCATTGCTGACCCGCGAGTTGATCAAGCGCTCGACCAGCGAGAATCTCGGCCGCATCACCATCTCGCTCGGCGTGTCGAGCTACCGCCGCGGCGACACCGCCGGCTCGCTGGTCGATCGGGCCGATCAGGCGCTGATGCAGGCCAAGCGCGACGGCCGCAACCGCACGGTTACCGAGGACGTGCTCGAGACGACGAGCCGCGTGGCCTGAGCGGTCCGGCGGCCGCCTCGCAGGCGGCCGCCCGCGCGAGCCCTGTGTCCAGCGCTTGAGGGCGGCGCTCTGCTCGCCCAGCCGCCTGAGCGCGGCCACGTCGACCGTTCAGGGAGCCGTGAGCGCGCTTTCGCTGCGCGGCTTGATCTCGACCGACTCGCCGCAGCCACAGGCCGAGACCTGATTGGGATTGTTGAAGACGAAAGTCGAGGAGAAGCGGTCGGTCTTGAAATCGAGCTCGGTGCCCAGCAGGAACAGCACCGCCTTGGCGTCGACAACCACGGTCGCGTCCTTCTCGGTCACGACATCGTCGCCCTTGTTGACCGCGCGGGCGATTTCGAAGGTGTACTCCATCCCGGCGCAGCCGCCCTTCTTGACGCCGACGCGCAGGCCGAGCGCCGGCATGTCGCCGCCAGCCGACTGCGCCATGATCTCGCGGATGCGGGCGGCCGCTGCGTCGGTCAGCGAAATGACCTTCAGGCCCGGTATCGAAAACATTCCTCGTCCCTCCTCGACCGGGTTCAAGGCCCGGTGAAGCAAGATTGCATCTCTAACATAGGGATCGCGGCGGCTCGCGTCGAGATGGACGCAGCTCGCCATGCAATCCCCAGCCCTGCGTCCATCGCCAGATGCATTGCGCATCCGCCCGGGGCATGCACTCTGGCGGTTTCATCCTGCCTGGCCGCCCAACTCCCGGAAGAACCATGCCTCATCGCCTGCACCGTCCCGAATCGTTGCGCGCCCTCGTCCACGATATGGTGATGAAGGCCGGCTGGACGGAAGCGGAGGCGCAGGAAACCGCCGACCATCTCGTGCTCGCCAATCTGAGCGGCCATGACAGCCACGGGGTCGGCATGATCCCGCTCTATTTCCAGTCGCTGGCTGACGGCAATCTCAGCCCGACATCGCAGCCGCAGGCCCGGGTCGACGCCGCGCCTTTCCTGATCATCGACGGGGCGGTCGCGCTCGGCCAGCCGAATGCGCGCAACGCCGTGGATCGCGCCATCGAGATGGCCAAGGCCGGCGGCGTCGCCATCGTGAACCTGCTTGATTCGCATCATATCGGGCGGATCGGCCACTATGCCGAGGTCGCCGCAGCCGCCGGGCTGATCTCGTTCTTCTGGGTCAATGTCGCCGGCCGCCCGCCCATCGTCGCGCCCTATGCCGCCAAGGAGGCGCGCTTCGGCACCAATCCGCATGCGATCGGCATCCCGGTTCCCGGGGGCGAGCCGCTCATCCTCGATTTCGCCACCAGCCGCATGGCCCACGGCAAGGCCCGCGTCGCCCTCAACAAAGGCGAGCAGGTGCCACCCGGCTACATCATCGATGGCGAAGGCCGACCGACCACCGATCCGGCGCATGTCTTCGCCAGCCCGGACCACCCGCTCGGCGCGCTGCTGCCCTTCGGCGACCACAAGGGCGCCGGCCTTTCGCTGATCGCCGAATTGCTATCGGCCGGATTGATGGGCGCCGCCCGCATCGACCAGAAGCCGCAGAAGAGCTGGATCATCAACTCGCTCTTCGGCGTGATCATCGATCCGGCCCGGCTGGAGCCGGATGCCGAGCTGCGCAAGAGCCGCACCGAAAGCTACCTCGCCTTCGTGCGCGCGGCGAAGCCGCAGGACCCGGCCAATCCAGTGCTCGCGCCGGGCGACAAGGAGCGCAAGGTCCGGGCCGAGCGCGGCGCCGCGGGCATCCCGCTCGACGACGAGACCTGGTCACAGATCAAGGCCGCCGCGGCACGCCACGGCATCGACGCCGAGAGCTACTGAGGCCGACATGTCGCCCGAGGCCTACAATGCCTTCTGCGCCTCGCTGCCGGCGACGAGCCATGTCGTGCAATGGGGCGGCGCCGATGTCTGGAAGGTCGGCGGGAAGGTCTTCGCCATCGCCCGGCAGCAGGAAGACGGCGAGATGGCCGTGAGCTTCAAATGCTCGCCTATGACCTTCGACATCCTCAGGGAGCAGCCGGGCCTTCGGCCGGCGCCCTACCTCGCCTCGCGCGGCATGAAATGGATCCAATGGCTCACGGCCGAGAGCATGCCGGACGATGCCTTGCAGGACTATCTGCGCGAGAGCCACCGCCTCGCCGCGGCCGGGCTGACGAAGCGGGTGCGTGCAGAGCTCGGCCTATAGGAGCGCTTCGCCCCGGAACATCTGCGCGCAGGAGCCGCCGACGGTGGCGCGGATGCCGTCCTCGCCACGGCGCGCGGTCAGGTGCAGAAGGCTGGGCCGGCCCATCTCGACGCCCTGCGTCAGCGTGAAGCTCGCATCGTTCTTGCCACTGAGCGAGAGCAGCAGGGCTGCGACCGTGGCGCTGGCACTGCCGGTCGCCGGATCCTCCCAGGTGCCGCTGATCGGCGCGAACATCCGCGCGCGGATATCGGCGGCGCCGTCCCGCGCATACAGGAACAGCGAAAGGCGGCCTTCCAGCCCCGGCGTGCCGTCGCGCACCGCCCGGAAACGGCTCAGATCCGGCGTGGCGCGGGAAAGCGCTTCCACGGTCATTTCCGCGAGAACGAAGAAGACCCCGACCGAGGCACGAACCGGCTGGTGGTTCGTCACCACAATATCCGATGGCGCCAGACCCGCGCAGGCCGCGATCGCGTCGGCCGGCAGCTCGATGCTTTTCGTCAGGGGCTGGGGCGCGGCGATCGTCGCCCCCGTGACCGTGCCTGCGGCATCGCGCGCGACCTTGACCTCGACCAGCCCGGCGATCTCCTCGAAGCGCAGCACGCCGCCGCGGTCGCGACCGTGGCGCGCGAGCACGAAAGCCGTGCCGACATTCGGATGCCCGGCAAAAGGCATCTCATGCGTACGCGTGAAGATCCGGACCCTGGCGTCGTTGGCCGGATCGTCCGGCGGCAGAACGAAGGTCGTCTCGCTGTAGTTCATCTCCGCCGCCAGCGCCTGCATCTGGGTGTCGGAGAGGCCGCGTGCATCGGTGAAGACGGCGAGCTGGTTGCCGCCGAATGGCGTGTCGGTGAAGACGTCGACGGTCTCAAAGGGAAAGCTCGGCATGGCAGGCTCCGAAAGGCAGCTGAGGCTCTATCGCCTTTCCTGCCAGCGGGACGCGCCGAAAGCCAATGAAGCGATGGAATGCGATCCATCACGCCGGCATGAAGCCGGCGTTTTTCACCACATGTCGAGAGCGACGCGCGCCTCGTCGGACATACGCGACTGATCCCAGGGCGGGTCGAAGGTCATGTTGACCGTCACGCCCGCGATGCCCTGCACCGTGCTGACGGCGTTCTCGACCCAGCCCGGCATCTCGCCGGCGACGGGGCAGCCCGGCGCGGTCAGCGTCATGTCGATGGTGACCTGGCGGTCATCGGCGATGTCGACGCGATAGATCAGGCCGAGCTCGTAGATGTCAGCCGGGATCTCGGGGTCGTAGACCGTCTTCAGCGCCGCGACGATGTCATCGGTCAGGCGGTCGATCTCCTCGGGCGGAAGCGACGTGCCGGAGCCGACCTGCGGCTCGTTCGGCTTCAAGTCTTCCTTCAACGCGATGGGCTCGGAGGTGGCCAAGGCTCAAAATCCTCGATTATCAGGCGAAAAGGCTCTCGGCCTTCCGCAGGGCTTCCACCAGCTTGTCGACCTCTTCCAGCGTGTTGTAGAGGCCGAAGGAGGCACGGCAGGTCGATGTCACCCCATATCGTGCCAAAAGCGGCATGGCGCAATGGGTGCCGGCGCGAACTGCGACACCGGCGCGGTCGATCACCGTCGCGACGTCATGGGCATGGGCGCCCTTCATCTCGAAGGCGACGATCGCGCCCTTCTCCTTCGCCTTGCCGAAGATGCGGATGGAATTCATCTCGCCGAGACGTTCCATCGCATAGGCGCCGAGCCTGGCCTCATGCGCCGCGATGTTCTCGCGGCCGAGCGCCATCATGTAGTCGAGCGCAGCGCCCAGCCCCACAGCCTCGACGATTGCCGGCGTGCCGGCCTCGAAGCGATGCGGCGGGTCGTTATAGGTCACCGTATCCTCGGTGACGGTGACGATCATCTCGCCGCCGCCTTCATAGGGCGGCAGCTTGTCTAGCCATTCCTTGCGGCCCCAGAGGATGCCGGAACCGGTCGGCCCATAGGTCTTGTGGCCGGTGAAGGCGTAGAAGTCGCAGCCCAGCGCCTGCACGTCGACCGGCAGGTGCACGGCGCCCTGGCTGCCGTCGACCACAAGCGGGATGCCGTGCGCCCGGCAGATCTTGGCGATCTCGGCGATCGGCACGATGGTACCGGTCGCGTTCGACATATGCGTCAGCGCGACGACCTTGGTGCGCGGCGTGATCAGCTTCTCGAATTCCTCGACGAGGAAATTGCCGTCCTCGTCGATACCAGCCCATTTCAGCACGGCGCCATGGCGCTCGCGCCAATAGTGCCAGGGCACGATGTTGGAGTGGTGCTCGAGGATCGAGACGATGATCTCGTCACCCTCGCCGAGGTTCAGATGGCGCCCGAGGGAGGATGCGACCGTGTTGAGCGCCCCGGTCGAGGAGCGCGTGAAGACGATCTCCTCAAGGTGCTTGGCATTGAGGAAGCGCCGCGCACTTTCGCGAGCGGCTTCATAGGCTTCGGTCGAAGCGTTCGCGAGATAGTGCAGCCCGCGATGGACGTTGGAATAGTCCTCGCGCATCAGCCGCGACATCGCCTCGATCACCACCTCGGGCTTCTGCGCCGAGGCGGCGTTGTCGAGATAGACGAGCGGCTTGCCGTAGACCTCGCGCGACAGGATCGGGAAATCCCGCCTGACGGTCTCGACGTCATAGGGCTTTAGCACGGGCTGGCCGGTGACCGCGTTCATCCTCACGCCTTTCCGGTGCCGGGCTGCCGGTCGGCGACGAGCGCGCCGGCATGCCCCCAATCCTCCCGCTCAATCTCCTGGATCACGATATGGGTGTTCTGCGGGTTCTTGCCGAGCACCTTCACGAGCGTCTCGGTGAATTCCTTGACGATCTGCGCCTTCTGCTCGCGCGTCGCGCCCTTGGTGATCTGGAGATTGATGTAGGGCATCAGACGGTGCTCACCTCGGAAGCGGCCTCGCGGGCCTTGAGCCAGGATTCGACCTCGGCCATGACCAGATCGCGCAGGTTCTCGTCGGCGATGAACTCGGCCGCCTCGCCGGCGAAGGCCTGCAGCACCAGCGCTTCCGCCTGCGGCCGCGGCAGGCCGCGCGCCATCAGGTAGAAGAGCTGGTCGCCGTCGATCTGCGCCACGGTTGCGCCATGGCCGCAGACCACGTCGTCGGCGAAGATCTCGAGCTCGGGCTTGTTGAACATCGTCGCGCCGTCGTTCAACAGCAGCGCGTTGCTCTTCATGCTGCCGTCGGTCTTCTGCGCATGCTGGCGCACGATGACCTTGCCCTGGAAGACGCCGGTGGCCTCGCCGCCCGCGATCGTCTTGAACAGCTCGCGGCTGGTGCCGTGCGGCACCTCGTGGTCGACGATCAGCGTCACGTCGGAGTGCTCGGAGCCACGGAGCAGATTGACGCCGCGCAGGCCGATCTCGCTGTGTTCGCCGGCATAGCGGACGAAGTGCTGCTGGCGCAGCGTGCCCGCGTTGGCGACGAGGGCGAAGGAGTCGAACTTGGCGTGGGCACCGACAGTGACGAGCAGGCTTTGCACCTGCACGCTCGCGGCGGCCTGGCGCGTGACGAGGCGGATATGCTGGATCTCGCTTTCGTCACCGGTCTCGAAGACGATGGCGCCGTTGATCTGCTGCGCGGCGGTGCCCGCCGCCTCGCTGACTTCGACGATCGTTCCCTTGGCGCCCTTGCCGGCGAGCACGACCGAGCGGTGGAACACCGCCCGCTCCTCCTCGCCCGAGGCGAGCGAGATGATTACGACGGGCTGCTCAAGCTCGACGCCCTCGGCGATCTCGACGAAGACGCCGTCACGCATCAGCGCGGTGTTGAGCATCAGGCCGGTGTCGTCCGCGCCGACCGAGGGGCCGGCGAGGATGCGGGTCAGATCCTCGCGCGGCGAGACCAGCGCATCGGCAAGCGATTGCACCGAGACGCCCTCGGGAATCGCGTCGAGCGTGGACAGTTCCGGCGCGAAGGCGCCGTCGACCAGCATGAGGCGCAGGCCGCCGAGCTTCAGCTCGCCAAGCCGTGCCTTCACCGCCTCGGTGACGGCGGTGCCGCCTGCGAGCGGGCGTGCCTCGCGCAACAGCGAGCGCAGGTCGGTATAGCGCCAGGATTCGAGCCGGCGATGCGGCAAACCCTTGGCCTCGAAGCCGGCGAAGGCTTCCTCGCGCAGCTTGCGCACGGCCGGGCCGCCGGGCAGCTCGGCCTTGCTGTCCGCGTATTGCTGGACGAGCTGCTGCTCGGCAGCCGTCTTCAGCGGGGTGACAATGGCCATTACGCCGCCTCCCCATAGGCCGCGTAGCCGCTCTTCTCGAGCTCGAGCGCCAGCTCCTTGCCGCCGGTCTTCACGATCCTGCCCTTCGACATGACGTGGACGGTGTCCGGCACGATATGGTCGAGCAGGCGCTGATAGTGGGTGATGACCAGGAAGCCACGGCTCTTGTCGCGGAGCGCGTTGACGCCCTCGGCAACAATGCGCAGCGCGTCGATGTCGAGGCCGGAATCGGTCTCGTCGAGGATGCACATGGACGGCGAAAGCAGAGCCATCTGAAGGATTTCCATGCGCTTCTTCTCACCGCCGGAGAAGCCGACATTGAGCGGGCGACGCAGCATGTCCTTGGCGATGCCGAGCTTGTCGGCGGCGGCGTTGACCTGCTTGATGAAGTCCGGCGTCAGCAGCTCGTCCTGCCCGCGTGCCCTGCGCTGGGCGTTCATCGCGGCCTTCAGGAAGGTCATGGTGGCGACGCCGGGGATCTCCAGCGGATACTGGAAGGCGAGGAAGATGCCGGCGGCGGCGCGCTGGTCGGCCTCCATCTCCAGCACGTTCTGGCCGTTGAGCAGGATTTCGCCGTCGAGAACCTCATAGTCCTCCTTGCCGGCGATGACATAGCTGAGCGTCGACTTGCCGGAGCCGTTCGGCCCCATGATGGCGGCGACCTCGCCGTCGTTCACGGTGAGGTTCAGGCCATTGAGGATCTGCTTGTCCTCGTCGGCGATCTTGACGACCAGATTGCGAATTTCGAGCATTGTTCAGAGTTCCATTCTGCAGGAGATGGTCGGGGCGAGCCCGACCATGACGCGCTTGGTCCTGGCGTCCTGCCCGGGCTTGGCCCGGGCATCTCGGAAACGATCGGGCGTCAGCCCACGGAGCCTTCAAGGGAAATGGTGATCAGCTTCTGCGCCTCGACGGCGAACTCCATCGGGAGCTGCTGCAGCACCTCCTTGACGAAGCCGTTGACGATCAGCGCCACCGCCTCCTCCTCGGAAAGACCGCGCTGCTGGCAGTAGAACATCTGGTCCTCTCCGATCTTCGAGGTCGTGGCCTCGTGCTCGAAGATCGCCGTCGCGGTCTTGGCCTCGATATAGGGGATCGTGTGCGCGCCGCACTGGTCGCCGATCAGCAGCGAGTCGCAGTTGGTGAAGTTGCGCGCGCCGGTCGCCTTGCGATGGGCCGAGACCATGCCGCGATAGGTCGAGTCCGACTTGCCGGCCGCGATGCCCTTGGCGATGATCTTCGAGGTCGTGTTCTTGCCGAGATGCAGCATCTTCGTGCCGCTATCGACCTGCTGTGCCCCGTTGGATACCGCGATCGAGTAGAACTCGCCGCGCGATCCGTCGCCGCGCAGGATGCAGGACGGATATTTCCAGGTGATCGCCGAGCCGGTCTCGACCTGCGTCCACGAGATCTTCGAATTCCTGCCGCGGCAATCGCCGCGCTTGGTCACGAAGTTGTAGATGCCGCCCTTGCCGTCGGCGTCGCCGGGATACCAGTTCTGTACGGTCGAGTACTTGATCTCGGCGTCGTCCAGCGCGATCAGCTCGACCACGGCGGCGTGAAGCTGGTTCTCGTCGCGCTTGGGCGCCGTGCAGCCTTCGAGATAGCTCACATAGGAGCCTTCGTCGGCGATGATGAGCGTGCGCTCGAACTGGCCGGTGTTCTGCTCGTTGATGCGGAAATAGGTCGACAGCTCCATCGGGCAGCGCACGCCCTTGGGGATGTAGACGAAGGAGCCGTCGGTGAAGACCGCGCTGTTGAGCGTGGCGAAATAGTTGTCCGTCACCGGCACGACGCTGGCGAGGTACTTCTTCACCAGCTCCGGATGCTCCTGGATGGCCTCCGAGATCGAGCAGAAGATCACACCGGCCTTGGCGAGCTCCTCCTTGAAGGTCGTCACCACCGAGACGGAATCGAACACCGCATCGACCGCGACGCGGTTCTCCGGCGCGACGCCGGCGAGAATCTCCTGCTCGCGCAGCGGTATGCCGAGCTTCTTGTAGGTATCCAGAATCGCCGGATCGACCTCGTCGAGGGACTTCGGCGAAGCGCCCTTCTTGGGCGCGGCATAGTAATAGAGGTCCTGATAATCGATCGGCGGATAGTTCACGCGCGACCAGGTCGGCTCGATCATGGTCTTCCAGCGGCGGAAGGCGTCCAGCCGCCATGCGAGCATCCATTCCGGCTCGTTCTTGCGGGCCGAGATGTAGCGGACCGTGTCCTCGGTCAGGCCCTTGGCCGGCTTCTCGACCTCGATCTCGGTGACGAAGCCATATTTGTACTCGGTCACGTCAATCGACTTGACCTGATCGATGGTCTCCTGGACCGCTGCCATGCTCAGTCTCCAGTCGCGGGTTCAAGGGCCCGCCGGTTCAGTCTTCGTGTTGCGGAACGCTCAGGCGGCAGCCCGGGCGCTCCGATCGGTGTCCGCGGCCACGAGCTTGCCGTAGGCCGCGAGGAAAAGGTCGATATCTGCCTCGCAGGTGGTCCATCCGAGCGAGGCCCGCAAGGCCCCTGCGCTCATGGCGGGGTCGATTTTCATCGCGTCGAGCACATGCGAACGCTTGACCTTGCCCGAGGAGCAGGCCGAGCCGGAGGACAGCGCGGCCCCGGCCAGATCGAGCTTGATCAGCACGGTCTCGGCCTTGAGGCCCGGCGTCGCGAAGGCGCTGGTGTTGGGCAGGCGTGGCGCAGCGCGGCCGAAGATCGCCGTCTCCGGCGAGAGAGTGGCCAGCCCTGCTTCCAGGCGGTCGCGCAGGTTCGCGACGCGCTCCGCCTCTTCAACGAGACGCTCGCGCGCGACTTCAGCTGCGGCACCGAAGCCGATGATTCCCGGGAGATTTTCGGTTCCCGCGCGCCAGCCGCGCTCCTGCCCACCGCCGCGCATTGGCTTGTCGGCGAGTTCGAGCGCACCAGTGCGGAAGACAATTGCGCCGACGCCCTTCGGACCCCCGATCTTGTGCGCCGAGAGCGTCAGCACGTCGGCGCCAACAGCCATGATGTCGATGGCGATCTTGCCGGCCGCCTGCACGGCGTCGCTGTGCAGCAAGCCGCCATGGCGATGCACGATCTCGGCGGCGTCGGCGATCGGCTGGACGACTCCGGTCTCGTTATTGGCGAGATGGATCGAGACCAACGCCCGCGCGCCAGGACTATCCGCCACGAAACGCGCCAGCCGCTCGTCGAGCCAGCCCAGATCGATCACGCCATTGCCGTCAACCGGCATCGCCTCGGCGGCACCGGAGGGGAAACGATGCCCCTCGCGCACACAGGCGTGCTCGGTCGCGCTATGAAGCAGCAGCGAGGCGGGCGTCCGCACGCAGTCGCGCCCGCCATCGCAATCCATCAGGCCGGGCGAAAGCACCGTGACATTGGCCTCGGTCCCGCCGCTGGTGAACACGACGTTCGACGCCTTGGCCCCGACGAGCGCCGCGACCTGCTCACGCGCGCGTTCCAGCGCGCCGCGCGCAGCCCGCCCCTCGCCATGAACGGAAGACGGATTGCCCGGCAGCGAAAGAGCATGCGCGACCGCCTTCAACACCTCCGGTCGGACCGGGGTGGTGGCGTTGTGGTCGAGATAGGCACGCCCCGCCGTCACGATCCTTCCTGCTCCATCATCGTCATTGCCCGGCTCGTCGATACGAAATGCTTGAAATCGCACCTGTGCGCCGTGCTATAGCCGCCCATCCGAACCGGCCGGAACGGTCGAGACGCGGTCCGCTCAAGCGATCCACCGTTTTGTTCTCGACTTGTTCACGGCTGTTAGAACTATTCTAAGCGCTCTTTATCTAGGGCGCGCATGGTGGCGTCGTCAAGGGCGGCCGGGTTTCGAGCAGGCATGCGCCCGCTTTCTGCCCGCCCGTGCCGGCGTCCCCGACAGGAAGCGGTGAGACGATGCCAGAGGTGATTTTCAACGGGCCGGCAGGTCGTATCGAGGGCCGCTATCAGCCCGCCAAGAAGCGCGGTGCGCCGCTGGCGATCATCCTGCACCCGCACCCGCAATTCGGCGGGACGATGAACAACCAGATCGTCTACAATCTGTTCTACACCTTCGTGAACCGCGGTTTCTCGGCGCTGCGCTTCAATTTCCGCGGCGTCGGCCGCAGCCAGGGCCAGTTCGACCACGGCGCCGGCGAGCTCTCGGACGCGGCCGCCGCGCTCGACTGGATGCAGGCGCTCAACCCCGAGGCCAAGAGCTGCTGGATCGCCGGCGTCTCCTTCGGCGCCTGGATCGGCATGCAGCTGCTGATGCGCCGCCCGGAGATCGAGGGCTTCCTCTCGATCGCGGCAATGGCCAACCGCTACGACTTCTCCTTCCTGGCGCCCTGCCCGTCCTCGGGCCTGTTCGTCCATGGCTCCGAGGATCGCGTCGCCCCGGTGAAGGAGGTGATGGCGGTGATCGAGAAGGTGAAGACCCAGAAGGGCATCCAGATCGAGCATGCCGTGGTCGACGGCGCGAACCACTTCTTCGACGGCCGCGTCGAGCAGCTCATGGAGCAGGTCGGCGTCTATCTTGACCGGAAGGTCGGCCCCGAGATCCTCAAGTCCGAGCAGGAACAGGCCTGACCCGGAGGCTCAGACCGCCGGGACGGTAACGCCCCGGCTTCCGGCGAGAACGGGCAGCTTCATGCAGGCTGCCCGGGCTTCCGCCAGAACCCAGTCGCGGAACAGCCTGATCTTGCGCTCGCGCTGGCGCTCCTGCGGGTAGACGACCCAATAGGAACGCTCGTCGCGAACGGCATGGTCGATGGCGAAGACCAGCCGCCCGGCTGCGATGTCGTAGGCGAAGAGCTCCGGTATCGCCATCGCGACGCCATGCCCGCGCAGCGCCGCCTGAATGCTCATCGCCTGCATCTGCAGCGCCATCGTCGCGCGCCCACCGAGCTTGGGCACGTCGACGCCGACATCGGCGAACCAGCTCTTCCAGCAGATATCCATCGGGCTCAGCATCGGCGCCCGCAGCAGGTCCCGGGGCTCGCGCAGCTGCAGCTGCTCGCGCAGCTCGGGCGTGCATAGCGGCGCGTAATGACAGGCAAACAGCCGTTCCGCCACGAGGCCGGGCCATTCCCCCCGCCCGTACCGCAATGCGAGATCAACCGATTCCGTCGCAAAATTGACGAGGTGCTCTGTCGTTCCCACCCGCACCTCGAATTGCGGATTCTCGACCTGGAACTGGGCCAGGCGCGGCGACAGCCAGGTGATCGCCATGGTCTGCAGCGAGGAGATCGTCAGGACGGCCTGGTTCTCCTCGCACAGCCCGCGAAACACGGTGCCTATATCGAAGAGCGCCTTTGCAACGGGCCCGGCGAGCCGCTGGCCGATCGCCGTCAGAACAACCTGGCGCGGTTGGCGCACGAACAGCGCCGCACCGACGCGATCCTCGAGCAACCGGATCTGATAGCTCACCGCGGCCTGCGTCATGCCAAGCTCCTCAGCCGCGCGGGTGAAGTTCTGGTGGCGCGCCGCGGCCTCGAAGACGCGGACCGCTGCAAGGGGCGGAAGCTTCGGTGGCGGTGGATGCATGGGCATGCCGAAGCATAAGCTGTCTTTATGGCAGATGACAATCTTCCGCTTTGTGACGGCGCCGCGGCTCGTCCAGATTCGAACTCACATCAGCGGGCGCCGCCGCCCGCCTTCCCGAGGGTCGGATCATGACTTGTCTGTCGCAAACGGCACCGCTCGCTCCGCAGAGCGGCGCTTCCTTCCCGCTCGGCTGGCTGCTGGTCTGGCGGCGCCACTTCGCTGCCGCCCGGGCGCAGCGCTATCTCGCAACGCTCGACGATCGTGCCCTCTGCGATCTCGGACTGTCGCGCGAGATCGTCGACCCGCCGCGCCCATCCGCCCCTGCGGCGCTCTGGCTCAACCGCGTCCCAGGGTAAGCCAGCAGGTGCTCCTGCCGCAAAAGCGGTTTCCACTTTGGCTGAACATGCTGGATCGCCTGGTGTCCTGTCGGGCGCAAAGTGGCGATCCAGCTCTTTGTTTGGCATCGGATTTTCCGAAAAGTGGTTTCCACTTTTCGGTCCATGCTCTAGACGACGGCGGAACGACATTCACCAGATCGCAAGCCGCCATGACCACCTACAAGTCCGATTTCCTGCGCGTGCTCGACGAGCGCGGCCTCATCCATCAGGTCTCCGATCCGGCGGGCCTCGATGCTCTGTGCCGGCAGGGAACCCAGACGGCCTATGTCGGCTATGACGCGACAGCGACCAGCATCCATATCGGCAACCTGATCTCGCTGACGATGCTCTACTGGTTCCAGGAGACCGGCCACCGCCCGATCACGCTGATGGGCGGCGGCACCTCCATGGTGGGCGACCCCTCGTTCCGCGACGATCAGCGCAAGCTGCTCACGGTCGAGGAGATCGCCAGCAATATCGAGAGCATCAAGCGGGTCTTCGGCCGCATCCTGCTCTATGGCGACGGGCCGACCGACGCGATGATGGCCAACAATGCCGACTGGCTGCTGAAGCTGAACTATGTCGAGTTCCTGCGCGATGTCGGCCGGCATTTCTCGGTCAACCGCATGCTGTCCTTCGATTCGGTGAAGCTCCGGCTCGACCGCGAGCAGTCTCTGTCCTTCCTCGAATTCAACTACATGATCATGCAGGGCTACGACTTCGTCGAGCTCAACCGCCGCTATGGCTGCCGTCTGCAGATGGGCGGCTCCGACCAGTGGGGCAACATCATCAACGGCGTCGATCTCTCGCACCGGATGGGCGGCCCGCAGCTCTACTGCGTGACGACCCCGCTGCTGACGACCTCCTCCGGCGCCAAGATGGGCAAGACAGCCAACGGCGCGGTCTGGCTCAATGCCGACGTCTTCAGCCCCTATGATTTCTGGCAGTATTTCCGCAACACCGAGGACGCCGATGTCGGCCGCTTCCTCAAGGTGTTCACCCGGCTGCCGCTGGACGAGATCGCCAGACTCGCCGCGCTCGGTGGGGCCGAGCTGAACGAGGCGAAGAAGATTCTCGCCACCGAGATCACCGCGATCGTCCATGGCCGCGAGGCGGCGGAAGCCGCCGCCGAGACCGCGCGCAAGACCTTCGAAGAAGGCGCGCTCGCGGCCGACCTGCCGAGCGTCGCGATCGCCCGGGCCGAGATCGAGCCGGGCGTCGGGGTGCTGACCGCCTTCGTCAAGGCGGGGCTGGTGCCCTCCACCGGCGAGGCCCGCCGCCAGGTCAAGGCCGGCGGCCTGCGCGTCAACGACGTGGTCGTAACGGATGAGCGCGCTTTGCTCGGGCTCTCCGACCTGTCGTCGGAAGGCGTGATCAAGCTCTCCTTCGGCAAGAAGAAGCACATCCTGTTGCGGCCCGAATAGGCCGCAGCACGTCGCTCAGCGTCGCGGCGCCTCGCCCGGCTGGACCGGGCGTTGCGCCGGCGCGCCGCCGAGCGGATCGACGAAGCGGCGCAGGATGCCGGGTGCGATTGCAGAGAGCGGATTGATCGTCATGGTCGGCGCGCTGGCCGGGCCCGAAATCCGGAAGTTCACGGCGAAGAGACCGCCATACTGGCTGCCGCCGCCGAGCAAGGCGCCGACCACCGGCACTTGGGCGAAGGCGTTGTTGAAGGCATAGCCTGGCACGAAGGTGCCACCGATATCGACGCGGTCACGCCCATAGTCGACATGGCCCTGCAGGGTGAAACCGACCTGCTGGCCCCAGATCACCATCTCGGAAACGTCGAGCCGGCTGGTCGAGCGGGTGAACTCCGCCTTGAGCTTGGTGAAGGCGACCTCGGAGGTGTCGATACGCTGCTCCTCGGGGCGATCCCCCGAGAAGGCGTTTGCGGATTGAGCACCGACCACGCGACGCAGGGCCGGCTCGTCGCGTACGATGAAGTTCCGGAACATCAGATCGCCGCTCTGGCTTGCTCCCGACCCCATGGTCAGGACGAGATCGCCGCCATGGGCCTTGTTGTAGAGATCGAGGAAGCGCAGGAGCGAGCCGCCGTTCTCGGATTGAACGACAAGGCGCTCACCCTGCCGGCCCTGGCGCGCCGTCACATCGGCCTTGCCGATCCGCCCCTGGAAGTTTGCCGACCGCACCTCGCCGCTCCGCTTGGAGAGCTTGAGCGTGCCGTTGGTAATGGCCTCGTTGTTGAAGCCGGTCAGGATCGGCACATCGAGATCGATGTCGTAGTCGCTATCCTTCGGCCCCGCCTTGTCTGCGCCCCTGGATGGAGGGGCAGCGCCCTGGATATCCTTGATGAAGGGGCGCAGATCCGCCACGGCGCCGCGCACCGCGAGCTTGGTGACATTGCCGTCCCGCTTCACGTCGAGCTTCAGATTGTCGCCGGGAGAGATCCGGAACTGCGAGAGGCTGGCGGCGTCGAGGCCGTTCTGCCTGTTCAGCTCCACCCGCCCCTTGATCAGGGCAGGCGCTGCATCGAGCGTGAAGTCCTCCAGGTCGGGCCCGTCGGCACTGGAGACATAGAGGAAGCTGAGCTTGCCGGGCCGGCCAGCAGGCTTGCTCAGGCCGGGAACGACGCCATCGAGCGCCACCTTGGTCAGATCGATCTCGATGCGCGGCGGCCCATCGCCGCCCTTGCCGAGAAGCTTCGTGACCTTCACGGGGAGCGTGCCCGAAATACCTGAATCCGCGCCGAGTCCACGCCGCTGCCGAGCGGCGGCGTCCAGGTTGAGTTGCAGCGTGGCTTCGCCCTGCCCCTTGCCGTTCTGCTTCAGCTCGATGGTGCCCTTGTCGCCGCCGATGCGTGCATCGCCGCGCAGGGCAAGACCGTTGCGGTCGACATTGACGGAAAGATTGCCGCCTTCCAGCCTCTCCGTTCCAAGAAGCGTATCCGAACTGACATTCGTCAGCGTTCCCGCGCCGGTGACGGTGATTTCGTCCGGCTTGAGATCATGTGCGAGCGGCAGCGCGATGGTGACCTTCAGATCGCTCGCGCCCTTGATGGCGCCGGGGTCGATCTGTCCGAGATTGAAATCCTTGAGGGCCGGAAAGGCGAAGAGCGCGGCCAGCGCGTCCATCGAGCCCTGCGAACGAAAGCCGATGCGGCCCGGGGCTCGATGTACGGCGTAGTCGGGCATGGCGAAGCTGCCTTCGCTGAGCTGCAACTGCCGTCCATTGCCGAGCTCGGCGGTGGCATTGCCGATCGCCAGTTGCACGGTCCGCCCCGTCACCTTGCCGGTGACGGTGGCATCCGCCAGCGGCGGCAGGCCGGGATCGGGCAGATAGCGGACCTGATTGGCATCGATCACGACCGAAAGGGCGCCGTCCGGCAGGCCGTGGCCGCGGATCAGGCGGGCATGATCGGCCGCCGGCAGGTCGAGATCGACGGACAGCGACTTCATCCGGCCGGCTGCGAGCTGATGGTGCAGGGTCTGATGCACCTGGGGGGTGGTGAACTCGGGCCAGATCGCGAGCAGCGCCCGCACGTCGGAATCGCTCGCCTTGATCGCGAAGCGCTGCAGCGGGGATTCGCCTTGCTTCTGGATATAGGCGGTCATGTCGACGGTCGCGGCAGGTCCGCGGATCGCTGCCTGCTCGATCGTCACCGTAGCGTTCGCCGGGTCGATCTTGAGCGCTGCCTTCAGGCTATCGATCCGAACGGCGGCATCCGTCGCATCGAGGCCGGCGAGCTGACCCCTGGCGTCGAGGGCAAGCCGCCAGGCCCCATCGTCGGTGCGTAGAGAGCCGGTCGCGGTCAGTTGCGTCGCTCCGGCCTTGAACTCGGCCTTCTGGATGTCGAGCTGCGTGAGATCGGCGCCGCTCGCCAGTTCGAGATGAACGGAATCGACCGCCAGCGGCGGCATCGGCCCGTCCGGGAAGCGGACATGGCCGGCATGGACATCGATCTGCGCCGTGATCGACTTGTGCCCGTCCGGCGTCTGGCGGAGCGTCGCCTTGCCCTGGAGCGGCAAGCCTTCCAGGCTCACCCCGGTGCCCAAAGCCAGCGCCACGATCTCCGCGGGCTCGAAGCGCAGGATGTTGATGTCGGCCCGCTGCGTTCCATCGGCCTCCGTCGACAGATCGACGGCGATGTCCTTCCAGCGCTGGCCGGTGCGCCCCTTCATCGTCAGGCGGGTTCCGCGCTCGCCGGAGCGCGTGAGCCTGATCTCGACATCCTCGAGGCCGGCCTTCAGGCGACCATCGGGATCGACGAGCGCCAGGCGCGCACCGTTCATGCCGGCGGTCTCCAGCGAACCAAGCAATCCGTCGCCGCGCGCCAGCATCGAGATCGCGCCCATGATGCCGGTGAAGGCGTTCCATTGCGCGGCGTCTGGCAGTGCCGGTGTCGGCGGGGTCTCGGCAGGCGCCGAGTCTGCATTGACGACGAGGACGCCTTCCTTGTTGACGCCGAGGCGGACATTGACCCCGCGCAGATCGACCGAAACCAGCCGGATATCGCCCTTGAGGAGAGCGAGCGGCTCGTAGCCGAGAACCGCTTCAGGGGCGCGGATGATGGCGCCGCTGGCATGGCGGAAGAGGACTTGACGAACCTTGAGCTGCGAATGTCCGTCGGTCCGGCTGAGTTCCGCCGATGCGGCCTCGACTTCCCAGCCCGGCCCCAGCCGCTCCTCGATCGCTGCGGAGATACGCCCCTCGAGGCCCGACAACGGGACGATGCCGGTCGCCAGAAGCGTGACCGCCGCGCCTGCCAGAACCACAATGGCCACCGTGATCGCGACGCAGATCGTCGCGAGCCCGGCTTTCGCGCGGCGCTTCACGATCTCGACTTCACAGGCTTCGCGCTCGGGCTGCGCTTCCGCTCGCCCCGAAGCCGTGGCCCCTACTTCCTCATCCGCCAAGATGCGCGTGGTCCTTTTCGGCGCCGGGCATCGGCCTGCCGCAGAGTGCGTCTGTTCGCCTCTTGCCGCAATCCCGCCAGACGGCATGCATGTCGATGAGGCCAGACGAAGCGATTCGGCAATCCGGAAAGGACGTGCCACATGCTTCGCTGACCGATGGTATCGCCGGCCTGCCTTGTCGTGTTCGGCGGTCCATGCAGTGAGAAGGCGACAAAAGGAAGGCAACGGCCATGACATTGCAGGAAGGAGATCCGGCGCCCGATTTCAGGCTGCCGCGCGACGGCGGCGGCGAGGTCGGTCTGTCGGAGCTGCGCGGCCGGAAGGTCGCTCTCTACGCCTATCCGAAGGACAACACCCCGGGATGCACCGAGGAAGCGATCGCCTTCAACCGCCTGCGCCAGGCCTTCGCGGATTGCGGCACGGAGATTATCGGCGTCTCCCCGGATTCCGTGCAACGTCACGGCAATTTCAAGCGCAAATATGAGCTGGATTTCGCGCTGCTGGCCGACGAGGAGCAGAAGCTCGCTTCCGCCTACGGCATCTGGGTCGAGAAGAGCCTGTATGGCCGAAAGTACATGGGGATCGAGCGATCGACATTTCTGATCGACGCCGAGGGCCGCCTCGCCCGCATCTGGCGCAAGGTCAAGGTCGCCGGCCATGCCGAGGAAGTGCTGGCGGCCGCTCGGGCCTTGTGAGCCGGCTCCGTCCGAATTTGCGAAAGATTAACCCTAACGATCTCTAATCGCGGCATCGGCAGCGTTCTTTCCGGTTCCGCGTATGCATCATCAGTCACAAACGGGCCCAGCTCTCTCGACCGTCGGCCTGGTCACCCACAAGACCTACACGATCCGCCGCTCTACGATGGTCGCCGGGCTGGCGTGGCTCGCCCTGACCACGGCCTGCTCCGGCGGCGCCGGCTGGTACATCCTCAGCCGGGACGATCTCGCCGCCCGGCTGATCGCCCGCGAAACGACCCGCCAATACGCCTATGAGGACCGAATCGCCGCCCTGCGCGCCGATATCGACCGCTATGCCAGCCGCGCCCTGCTCGACCAGGACGGTGTCGAAACCCGCGTCGACGAGCTTGCGACCCGGCAGGCGGAACTCGAATCGCGCCAGTCGCTCGTCGCCGCCCTCGCCGACACGCTTCAATCCAGCGGCCTCGTGCCGGCCGTGAAGCTGCCGCTGCGCGCGAACGTCATCAAGCCGGGCGAGCCGATCCGCGCCTCGGGCGTCACGAGTTTCGCGCCGATCATGCCGAGCAAGCCGATGCCCGCGCCGGAAGCGCCGCCGCTGCGTGGCGCCGACGCCAACGCGGCCGAGGGCTGGCAGTCGGGCGAGGCACCGGCCGAGCCGCCCGCGAAGCGCGTCGAAGCAACCCTGACCCGGCTCGACAAGGCCATGGCCAGCACGACCGAAGCTCAGATCGTCGCGTTGAAGGATATGGACGAAACGCTGGCCGCCACTCAGAAGCGGCTCCGCAGCGCATTGGCGGAAACCGGCCTCGACGCCGAGCGCCTCACGCCTCCGGACAGCGCAGGAGGCGTCGGCGGACCCTTCGTCCCGGTCAAGCTGGACCCCGCCGCCGGCCCCTTCGAGGCGACGCTGGCCGCCCTGCAGCCGCGCATGGCCTCGGTCATGCGCCTGCGCGGCGTCATCGATCAGCTCCCCCTCGCCCGGCCGATGGCCGGCGACCACGATTTCACATCCAATTTCGGCTACCGGACCGACCCCTTCACCCGGGGCCTCGCCATGCATACGGGCGTCGACTTCCGCGCCGAGACTGGCTCGTCGATCCTCGCCACGGCGCCCGGCAAGGTCGTCGCGGCGGAGTACAATGGCGGCTACGGCAACATGGTCGAAGTCGAGCACGCCAACGGCCTGAGCACGCGCTACGCCCATATGTCGGCGATCTCGGTCTCGGTCGGGCAGACGGTCAAGGCCGGCACGGTGGTCGGCCGGGTCGGCTCGACCGGCCGCTCGACCGGGCCGCATCTGCACTACGAGACCCGGATCAACGACGAACCGGTCGACCCGACACGGTTCCTGCGGGCTGGCGGCAAGCTCTTCGCCAACGCACTCTGAGCCTCTGATCCAATGAAAAAGCCGCGCAACCTGCGCGGCTTTTTCTGTTTGGACCGTGGGAAACGGAGCAAGGCTCAGTCGATATCCTCGACCTCGACCTCCGTGCCGTAGACGCGCTGGGCCAGCGACGCCTCCATGAAGGGATCGAGATCGCCGTCGAGCACCTCCGAAGGCGCCGTTGAGCTCACGCCGGTGCGCAGGTCCTTCACGAGCTGATAGGGCTGCAGCACATAGGAGCGGATCTGGTGGCCCCAGCCGATATCGGTCTTGGAAGCCTGCTCGGCGTTGGCCTTCTCTTCGCGTTTCTTCAGCTCGACCTCGTAGAGGCGAGCGCGCAGCATTTCCCAGGCCTTGGCCCGGTTCTTGTGCTGCGAGCGCTCCTGCTGGCAGGCGACCGCGATGCCGCTGGGAATATGCGTGATGCGCACCGCGGAATCGGTCGTGTTGATGTGCTGCCCACCGGCGCCCTGGGCGCGGTAGGTGTCGATCCGGCAGTCCGACTCCTTCACATCGATGACGATGCGGTCGTCGACGACCGGATAGACCCAGACCGACGCAAACGAGGTCTGCCGCCGCGCATTCGAATCGAAGGGCGAGATGCGCACGAGCCGGTGCACGCCGGATTCGGTCTTCAGCCAGCCATAGGCGTTGTGCCCCTTGAACTGGAGCGTCGCCGATTTGATGCCGGCGGTATCGCCGTCCTGGTATTCGAGCGTCTCGACCTTGAACTTCCGCCGTTCGCCCCAGCGCCGGTACATGCGCAGCAGCATCTCGGCCCAGTCCTGGCTCTCGGTGCCGCCGGCGCCGGGATGGATCTCGACATAGGTGTCGAGCATATCGGCTTCGCCGGAGAGCAGAGTCTCGACCTGAAGGCGCGCCGATTCGTCCTGAATGGCCTTGATCGCCTGCTCGCCCTCGGTGACGGTGGCGTCGTCCTCCTCCATCTCGCCGAGTTCGATCAGCGTCAGCGCATCGTCGAGATCACGCTCGAGCTTGCTGATGCCTTCGATCTGGGTTTCCAGCGAGGTCCGCTCGCGCATCAGCTTCTGCGCGGCTTCGGCATCGTTCCAGAAATCGGGGCCCTCGGAGAGAGCGTTGAGTTCCGCTAGGCGGCGCTGGGCTTGATCCCAGTCAAAGATGCCTCCTCAGCAGTCCGATCGACTGCTTGGCGTTGTCGAGTTGCGTCTGGATTTCGGGGCGCATGATTCCGTCGAAACGTCCTTGTGATCTGTGTTCGAGGGCTGAGATAGGGGGGAATGCGCCGGCTGTAAACGCCCGCGCCGAGGCGAGTTGCAAGAGCGTGCCTGGTCCAGGGAATGCAAAATGCCCGGAGCATCGCTCCGGGCATCGAAAAGTCCCGTGCCGGCGTCAGTAGAGGCCGCCGGTTCCCGAGCCGATGGCGCGCCCGCCGCCGCCGGGGCCGACGGAAAGCGGCGCGCTGCCGTCACCCGCCGCGCCGATCACCGAATAGCTGTCCGGAGGGGCGGTGCCGGGCTTGAAGGCTTCGAGGATGCCGCCCTCGCCGCCGGCCCGCATGCCGGTCCTCGGGTCGACGCGGATCAGCTTGATGCCGGCCGGCACACGGAACGGCGTGGCCGGCTTGTCCTTCAGCGCGACCGTCATGAAGTCGCGGAAGATCGGCGCGGCATACTGGCCGGCGGTGGCCGAAGTGCCGAGCGATTTCGGCTTGTCGAAGCCCATATAGACGCCGACCGCGAGATCCGGCGAGAAGCCGACGAACCAGACGTCCTTGGCGTCGTTGGTCGTGCCGGTCTTGCCAGCGAGCGGCTTGCCGACCGACTTCACCACTGTCGCAGTGCCGGCGTTGACGACGCCTTCCAGGATCGAGACCATCTGATACGCGGTCAGCGGATCGAGCACCTGCTCGCGGTTGTCGACCAGGCGCGGCTCCGACTGGTTCGCCCATTTGTCGGCATTGCAGCCTTCGCAGACGCGCTGATCGTGACGATAGATGGTCGTGCCGGTGCGGTCCTGGATGCGGTCGATCAGGGTCGGACGGATGCGACGGCCGCCATTGACCAGCATCGAATAGCCGGCGGTCATGCGCATCACCGTCGTCTCGCCGGCGCCGAGCGACATCGACAGCACGGGCTGAAGATCGTCATAGATGCCGAAGCGGCGGGCATATTCCGCGATCAGCGGCATGCCGACATCCTTGGCGAGGCGCACCGTCATCAGGTTCTTCGAGAACTGGATGCCGTAGCGCAGCGTGCGCGGGCCGGTCGACTTGCCGTCGAAATTCTCTGGCCGCCACATGCCGAGCCCCGGCCCCTGATCGATCTCGATCGGCGCGTCCAGGATGATGCTGGACGGGGTGTAGCCGTTGTCGAGCGCGGTCGCGTAGACGAAGGGCTTGAACGACGAACCGGGCTGCCGCAGCGCCTGCGTCGCGCGGTTGAACTCCGACTGGTCATGCGAGAAGCCGCCGACCATGGCGAGCACACGGCCCGAGAACGGGTCCATCACCACGATGGCGCCGTTGACCTCCGGGAGCTGACGCAGGCGCACATAGCCGGGCCGGCTGTCGATCGGCTCGACATAGACGACGTCGCCGGCCGAGACGGCCTGGGAGACGCGCGCGCGGCGCGTCCACTTGATGCCGTCGGCAGCAAGGGTGACGGTCTGGCGCTCCTTGTTGAGATGGCCGGCATTGTCGCGCAGCGGATGCAGGCCGAGCTTGGCGCTGTCACCGCTGGATTCGAGCACGACGGCAAGCCGCCAGGGTGCGACGTCGCCGAGGACCGGCAATTCGCCAACCGCGGCGCCCCAATCGCGGCCGATATCGAGCTTCTGGATCGCGCCGCGCCAGCCGCGCGCCTCGTCGAAGCGCACGAGACCGTCGACCAGCGCCTTGCGTGCCATCAACTGCGTCTTGGGATCGACGGTGGCGCGCACCGACAGGCCGCCTTCGAGCAGCTTCTTCTCGCCGTAACGGTCCTGAAGCTCGCGCCGAATCTCCTCGGCGAAATAGCCGGCGGCGATCTGATTCGGTGAAACCGTGCGCGGATTGACGCCGAGCGGCTGCTTCTTCGCGTCCTCGGCGACCTCGCGCTTGACGTAGCCGTTCTCGACCATGCGGTCGATCACGTAGTTGCGGCGCTCGATCGCGCGGTCGCGGTTGCGGAAGGGATGCAGATCGGAGGGCGCCTTCGGCAGGGCGGCGAGGTAAGCCGCCTCCTGCAGGTTGAGCTCATGGACCGACTTGCCGAAATAGTTCAGCGCGGCAGCGGCGATGCCATAGCTGCCCTGCCCCGGCGCCGGCGCGCCGAGATAGATCTCGTTCAAGTAGAGCTCGAGAATCTTGTCCTTGGAGTAGGTCGATTCGAGCTTCAGCGCGACGAGCGCCTCGCGGATCTTGCGCTCGATCGACTGCTCGGGGCTCAGGAAGAAGTTCTTCGCCACCTGCTGGGTGATGGTCGAGGCGCCCTGCGGCCGGCGATTGGCGCTGCGGTTACGGTAGTTGGAGATCGCGGCGCGGACCAGGCCTTCGGGATCGACGCCCATATGCTTGTAGAAGTTCTTGTCCTCGGCCGAGATATAGGCGTCGACGACGAGCTTCGGCACGGCCTGAATCGGCAGGTAGAGACGGCGCTCGCGGGCATATTCGGCGATCAGGCTGCCGTCGCCCGCATGCACGCGGGTCATCACCGGCGGCTCGTAGTTCCGGAGCTGGGCGTAGTCGGGCAGGTCTTGCGAATAATGCCAGATCAGGCCGCCGGCCAAGGCAGCAACGATCACGAAGGCGATCGCACCGGCGGCGAACAACCATCCGAAGATTCGCAGAATGAACCGCATCTCAGGCCTTGGACCCCATCTTTGCCACCCGGCGGGCGCCAAATCGGGGCGCGTCGCAAATCAGAGCTATAACATGACGTAGATGGCGGAACCGTGGCCTTGAGACCACATTTCGCATGATCCGACAATGGGTCGGAACGAAGCGGTTCCACCGCAATACTGGAGCCCCCGCCGATCAGATTGCACTGCAATCCGATCGAATCATCCGCTCTCCATCGATATGTGATCGATATGTGAAAGACGGATTGGCCGATCGGGTCGTTTCAACCTGACCGGATCCGGTTCCAGAGCATTTTCGCGCTTCTGCGAATCGCAGAGCTGCCCCGTTTCGTCGTTTGATCGCGTTTTCTTCACGCGAACCGGCATTCACCTCGCCCGAAAACGCGCTAGTTGCGATTCTCCGCAGCCTTGCCGACGGAGGCGCGCGCTCTCGCGAAATACTCGTCGACAGCAGCGGAAACCGCCGCCACGGCCTTGTCGCGCCATTCTGGGGAATTGAGCAGTTCGGCATCCTTCGGGCTCGACATATAGCCGAGCTCGATCAGCACCGAGGGCACGTCCGGCGCGCTCAGCACCCAGAAGCGCGCCGAGCGCAGCGGGATCTTGTGCATCTTGATCGAGCCGCCGAGCTTGTCGACGAGGTTGCGGGCGAAGACGCCGGTGAAGGTCCGCGTCTCGCGTCGCGCGAGATCCATCAGAATGCCGGCGACATCCTGCACTTCCTCGCGCGTCTCCAGGCCTGCGGCGGCATCCGCCTCGTTTTCCTTGGCGGCGAGCTTGGCGGCCTCGGCGTCGGTCGCCCGTTCGGAGCGGGTATAGACTGTGGCCCCGCGCACATCCTGCGCCTGCATCAGCGAATCGGCATGGATCGAGATGAACAGGTCCGCCTGCTCACTGCGCCCCGTCTGCACCCGGTCCGAGAGCGAGACGAAGCGGTCGTCGTCGCGGGTCATCACGACGCGATAGCGGCCGGATGCTTCAAGCAGCTCCCTGAGCGCCTTGCCGAAGGCCAGCACGACAGATTTCTCGGAGATGGAAGCGACCATGGTGCCGGGGTCGATGCCGCCATGGCCGGGGTCGATGACGACGATTCGGCGTGTCTCGCCGGGCGGCTTGACGGCAGGGATCGCCGGTGCCGGCGTCTCCTGCGCCTTCTTTGTCTTGGCCGCTTCGGCGAGGAAATCGGCGCGCGCGGTCTTCTTCAATTCGATCGTGAGTTCGCCGAAGCCGCCGCGCACGGGCTTCACCTCGGTCCTGGCGATCGTGGCCGGCTGCGAGAGATCGATGATGATTCGGGCCTTGTCGGCAGTGAAGAGGCCGTAGCGATAGGCACTGACGAAGCCGGCCGTCTTCCTGGCATTCCCCTGGATCTGGAAATTGGTCGACGGCATCTCGACGATGACGCGGTCGGGCGATGCCTGCACCCAGGCCTCCACTTCCACAATCGAGGACAGCGTCATGGTCAGGCGCACGCTTTCGCCGCTCTGCTCGAGGCGAGCGTCGGTCGCGACCGGATACTCGGTCTGCGGCTTGCTCTCGCTGCGGGCCGGCGCAGAGGCGAGCGCGAGCCCGCACGCAAAGGCGATGAGGGCAGCGCCCCGCAGGAAACCGCGGGACGACCGACCTTCAGGGCCCTGAACAGCGTGGCGCATGCGCAAAAACAGCTGGAAAATCCCGTTTGATGTCACCAAGGCTTAACCATAACGGGGGTGAAATCTTAAGAGGCGGTTACCACCTCTTATGGAGGGCGTGAACCGCTTGGGGACGGGGTCGGCGAAATGCGGCCGTCATGTGACTTGCAAATCACCATCACCTGTCTGTAATGGAATTGGCTGCCCGTCAGCCTGCCCATGGGACACACCCGGATCGAGCGATCCGTCGGCGTCCGGTCAGGCTGTGCCACCTTCTCCCTCGGGAGCGGCGGCGGGATAGCCGCAACGGATCGTCCGCAGACGGTTGGTATGGGGATTGCGAGTGTTCTGCGCCCCACCTTGTCTCGCGAGCGTGCAAACGCGATGGGCCGGCCGCCAGGCAGGCACATCGCAGGTCAGGACAGATGACGGGGCATAAGACGACGCTAGCACCTCAGGTGAACCGTCCGAACCTGCGGGACCGCGCCGGGCTTCAAGCCCGAGCGGGTGTCCCGAACCGTATTCCTGTTCAGGCCAGTCTTTCCCACCTCCTGCAACATGCCGGCTCGTTCCGGCCTTCACGCGGCGCCCCTGCACGCGACGGCGGATTGTCATCCGTAGCCGCGCCTGCACCGGCGACCGCGCCAATGGAAGTTTCATATGGCCAACAAGATGCTTATCGATGCCACCCACCCGGAGGAGACCCGGGTCGTGGTGGTCCGCGGATCCCGCGTCGAAGAGTTTGATTTCGAATCCGCCAGCCGGAAGCCGCTCCGCGGCAATATCTATCTCGCCAAGGTGACGCGCGTGGAGCCGTCGCTCCAGGCTGCCTTCGTCGAATATGGCGGCAACCGGCACGGATTCCTCGCCTTCTCCGAAATCCACCCCGACTACTACCAGATTCCGGTCGCCGACCGGCAGGCGCTCATCGACGACGAGGCGCGGGCCGAGCGTGACGAGGAGCGCGACGAGGAGCGCCGCGAGAAGCGCGGCCGGCGCGATCGCCGCCGTGGCGGAGACCGCGACAATCGCGCGAAGAAGGCTGTCGCCGACGAGACCGTCTCGGCCGAGGTCGAGGCGAATGGCGAGGACGCCGAGGAGCGTGTCGAGACCGACGGCAAGGAAGCCGCCATGGTCAACGAGGGCGCGCCGGCCTTCGGCGAGTACTTCGCCCCGGCGGTTGCCGAATCGACGACCGAGGACGCCGCCGAGAATGCCGCGCCGCTGACCTTCGAGACGGTCGAGACGACCGACTCGGCTCATGAGGCTTCCGCCGAAGACGCCGAGGCTTCGGAAGTCGAGGCCCGCAAGCCTTCCGAGGACGAAGGCTCCGAGGACGGCGACGACGAGGAAAACGGCGACGAGGCCGACGAGCAGCCGGAGCAGCTCGGCGGCGGCGACGCCCTCGACGACATGCCGGAGCGCCCGCACCGCCAGTCGCGCCGCCAGTACAAGATCCAGGAGGTGATCAAGCGCCGCCAGATCATCCTGGTCCAGGTCGTCAAGGAAGAGCGCGGCAACAAGGGCGCGGCGCTCACCACCTATCTCTCGCTCGCCGGCCGCTATTCGGTGCTGATGCCGAACACCGGCAAGGGCGGCGGCATCTCGCGCAAGATTACCAACGCCGAGGATCGCAAGCGCCTGAAGGAAATCGCCCAGGAGCTCGAGGTTCCGGAGGGGATGGGCCTCATCCTGCGCACGGCCGGCGCCTCGCGCACCAAGGTCGAGATCCGGCGCGACTACGAATACCTGATGCGGATGTGGGAGAGCGTGCGCGAGCTGACGCTCGCCTCGGTCGCGCCCGCGCTGGTCTATGAGGAGGGCAACCTCGTCAAGCGCTCGATTCGTGACCTCTACAACAAGGACATCGACGAGGTTCACGTCGCCGGCGAGACGGCCTATCGCGAGGCCAAGGACTTCATGCGCATGCTCATGCCGAGCCATGCCAAGAGCGTGAAGCCCTATCGCGACCAGACCCCGCTCTTCGCCGCCTTCGGCGTCGAGAGCCAGCTCGACGCTATGTTCTCCAATACCGTGACGCTGAAGTCCGGCGGCTATCTGGTCATCAACCAGACGGAAGCGCTGGTCGCGATCGACATCAACTCGGGCCGCTCGACCCGCGAGCACAACATCGAGGACACTGCGCTCAAGACCAATCTCGAAGCGGCGGAAGAGATCGCAAGGCAGCTCAGGCTGCGCGACCTCGCCGGTCTCATCGTGATCGATTTCATCGACATGGAGGAGAACCGGAACAACCGCGCCGTCGAGAAGAAGCTGAAGGAGTGCCTGAAGGACGACCGCGCCCGCATCCAGGTCGGCCGCATCTCCGCCTTCGGTCTGCTGGAGATGTCGCGCCAGCGCATCCGCACCGGCGTGCTGGAGAGCTCCTCGGTGCCCTGCCCGCACTGCGCCGGCGCCGGCATGATCCGCTCGACGCCGTCCGTCGCGCTGCAGATCCTGCGCGCGCTGGAGGAGACGCTGATCAAGAGCGCCTCGCACAACCTGACCGTCCGCACCCGGCCGGAGGTCGCGCTCTACGTCCTCAACCAGAAGCGCGCCCATCTCACCGATCTCGAGAACCGGTTCGCCATCGCGATCACGATCTCGACCGATCCGAACCTGCTAGGCACTCGCTACTTCGAGGTCGAGCGCGGCGAGTTCGTCGGCAATGAAGGTCGCGTGATCCCGACCGGCTTCAAGGCCGAAGCCATCGCCTCCGATGTCGATGACGAGGCGCTGGACGCTGCTGCTGAGGCTGCCGCTCTCGACGCCGAGACCGGCGACAACGAGACGACCGCCGGCGAAGCCCAGGGCGAACGCGGCGAAGGCGACCGCGAGAATCGCCGCCGCCGCCGTCGCCGCCGTCGTCGGCGTGGCGGAGAGCGCGACGACCAGGGCCAGCAGCTCGACGCGGGCCAGGACGCCGAGGGTGATGAGGGCGAGGAGGGAGACGACGCGGCCGAGGGCGCGGATGTCGAGGTCATTGCCGAGGCCGTGATCGAGGCGCCTGTCGCCGAAGCCGCGCCGGAACCGGCCGCCGAAGAGGCGGCATCTGCCGAGCCGGCGAAGCCGAAGCGCAGCCGCGCCCGCAAGCCGAAGGCTGAGGCCGCCAAGGAGGCCGAAGACAAGGCTGAGACGGTCACGGCGGAAGCCGCGCCTGCGGAGAAGCCGAAGCGCAGCCGCTCGCGCAAGAAGGTCGTGCCGATCACCGAAGGCGGGGAAGCAGCCGCGGACACCGCTCCGGCCCCCGCTGAGGCGCAGCCTGAAGCCGTAACGGAAGCCGCCGAGGAAGCCGCGGCCCCGGCCGAGCCCGCTGCAGCGCCCGAGCCGGCCCCCGCGCCCGCCCCGGCCGAGGAGCCCGTCGCGGTCGTGCTGACGGAGCCGGACCCGAACCGGCCGAAGCGCGGCGGCTGGTGGAACAGGCTCGCCGGCCGCTCCTGAGCGCCCGGTTTCCGAACGGTAGATAACGAAGCCCGCCGCCACCCGCGGCGGGCTTTGTTTTTCGCGGTGCTTGGCAGCCTGGCGCCGGCTCGGCATTGTGGTCGATGGATGATCGCCGAGCCGGGAAGAAGCCGATGCAGCCGCCTCGAAACAGGGAACGTGACGTTCTCCTCCTCCTGTGCGCGATCGGGCTGCTCGGTCTGGCCTATCTCGCCTGGTGCGCCATAGGCTGGTTCGGCGTCGGGCTCCTCGGCCTCCTCGTCGTCTTCCTCGCAGTCAGGATCGAACTCGAAGGCAATCGGCCGATCGGCCCGCAAATGACGCCCGATCTCCACGCCAGCCAGTATCGCGCCGAGGCGGGTTTCGACCACGCCGAGCGCGCAAATCGTAGCGCTGAACGTGGCGTCGTCGCCAGCACGGCCCGCCTCGCCAGTCTGTTCGGGGGCGGACTGACTGTCGTGGGATTCGGCCTGTTCTTCTTGCTCTAGCCGTTCCGATCAGCTTTCACCGCGAGCCGATCGGCGAACCCGTCTCTCGCCTATCAGCTCGCTGCCGGCGCCAGCGGGGTCGGCGGCGGCACCGTCGAGATCGCGGCGGCAGCTTGGCTCTGCGCTCCTCCCTCGCCGCCGCGCACGGTGACGGCGTTGGAAGCGAAGGGAATGTGCGCCTCGTTCAACGCGCGATAGACGCGCTTGAGCGCCTCGCGCTGCAGCATCGACGCCTGATTGGGCTTGCCGGTGAATTTCAGCCGGACCACGATCGCCTGGTCGGTAATATCCGCCACACCCTGCATCTTGAGCGGCGCGATGAAGTGAGGCCCGTATTCGGGGTCCTCCAGCAAGGCGAGGCCAACCTTCTTGATGGCCTTGCGCGCCTGCTCGAGATCGGCGGAATGGTCGAGGCGGACATTGAACTTCACTGTCGCCCAGTCGCGGCTGGCATTGGTCAGCGACTGGACCTGGCCGAAGGGCACGGTGTGGATCTGCCCGCTCTGATGGCGCAGCTGCATCGAGCGCAGCGAGATCTTCTCGACCGTGCCCTTGAGCCGGCCGGTATCGACATATTCGCCGACGCGGAAGGCATCTTCGAGCATGAAGAACACGCCCGAGACGATGTCGCGCACCAGGGCCTGCGAGCCGAAGGAAATCGCGAGGCCGAGAATACCGAAACCTGCCAGCAGCGGACCGATATCAACGCCCAGGCGCGAGAGCACCACCAGGACGGTGAGGCCGAGCACGGCGCCGAGCACGACGCCGCGCAGCACCGGCAGCACGGTGGCCAGACGGCTCGGCACGTCCTCCTCATGCGCGACGTCCTCATCGGCGGGGCCGACCACGCGGTGTCGCGGCGCATAGGCATCGAAGAACGCGTGCAGGAAGACCAGGGCCACCCAGCCGACGAAGGCGAACACCGCGACGCCGCCAGTCTGGCGCATGACGGCAGCGAACTGCGCCGAACTGACACCAAGCAGAAGCCCCGCCCAGAGGCGCGCAAGGATGAAGAAGCCGGCCGCCCAGATCAACCCGACGGCGGCGGCCCGCAAAGCGGCACCGGTGGCGCGCAGCACGGGTGTTACGCCCTGCTCCGCCTCGCGCCGCGCCGCGCGGCAACGGAGCAGACTGGCGACACCGACGGCAACGATGGGGACGATGATGAGCGCAGCCTGCGACAGGGCCGACGCTTCGGCCCAACGCCCGCCGTTCGACATCATCGCCGCGCCGCTGCTGACCATCCAGAGCACGACCGTCGTCGCCATGTAGAACCATGCCGCTCCTGCCGCCATCAAACGTCGGATCGGCCCGGGCTCGGACGAGCCGGACAGGACCAGCGCCGCGAGATCGTGCCGCGCATCGTGGAACCACCAGAGCTTGAACAGCGTGACGAAAAGACCGGTGAGCGCGATGAGCCCGGTGACTGGCCGCGGGCCCGAACTGACCTGATTGGCCAGCAGGATGCCCGTCACGATCAATGGCGTCACGACGGAGTAGACGGCGAGCAGCCGGAAATGCCGCTCGGCGCGCGGCAGTGGCATGATGCGGCGTTCGGGGGTGCCCGGCGAGAGCAGGAACCGGCCGACCGCGATATAGATGGCGCCGATCGCGGCTCCGTTGGCGCCAATCGACAGCGCGATGTTCGCAAGGTCGCTGTCGGGGAGCCAGGCGTTGCGGGCGATCCGCACCACGGCAAGAGCCAGCAGGATCGCCGCGACATCCTGGAGCAGCCCCCAGGACGAGGCGATGAGGCGGGGGGTGAACTCCGGCCCCGCAGGCTGGCGCTTGCGCCAGAACCATCGGGCCGTCGCGATCCGGAACGCGAGGGCGACGGCGAGCGCGAGGCAGATGATCCCGAAGACGCGCCAGCCGGCCGTCGGACCCTCCCGGCCATTGAGATTACGCTGCCAGGACTGGTCCCAGTCGGCCGGCAGTTCGCCGATCGCGGGAATCGAGGTGCTGCCATATTCGACGCCGTCGACGAAACGGTCGACGAGCGCGTTGACTTCGGCCTGGAAGCCCTCCTCATCCGTCATCGACAGCGCAGGCGCGGGAGTTGCCGCAGACGGCTTTGCCTTGCCCGGGGTCTCCTTCGGGAGCGCCGCGGGCGGCGCGGTCGGCACGCCGCCCACCCGGATCTCCACTGGCCGGCCCGACAGCGCATCGACCATCCTGCGGATGGTTTCGGGCGTCTCGTCGCCGCGAAGGTTGAGGACGACCGGGGCCTCGGTTTCGGCGCGCGCCGTCCCGATCAAGCCGAAGGCGAGCAGGAGGGCGACCGAAACGAGCGCAGAGATCAGGATCGCTGAGGACAGCGCCGAAAAGCGCCTCGCAGAAGCCCTGCCGGCTGCAGCGACGTCCATGGTCGATCTCCCCTTATCCCAAGCGGAGAATGCGGAGGTTCTGCGGATTCTTGCAAGGGGGACGAGGCACTATGCCTCAACGTTTCCCAAGCCAGCCACCGATGCGGGAGACCGCCTCTTCGCATTCCGCCAGCGAGCCCGCGAAGGACAGTCGCACGGTGCGGGCGCCGCGCCCTTCGTCGAAGTCGAGCCCCGGTGTGATCGCGACGCCGGCCTCTTCGAGGACGCTGCGGCAGAAGGCCATGGAATCGTTCGAATACCGGCCGATATCGAGATAGATGTAGAAGGCGCCGTCGACCGGCAGGAAATCGCCGAGACCTATCTCGGGCAAGGCCTTGAGCAGGAAGGCGCGGTTTTGCGCATAGCCGGCCTTGATCGCCTCGCATTCCTGCGTCGCGTCGAAGGCCGCCTCTCCCGCCACCTGGCTGAGATAGGGCACCGAGATCGAGAAATTCTGCTGGAGCCGCTCGATGGTGCGCACCAGCCGCTCGGGCACGATGAGCCAGCCGACGCGCCAGCCGGTCATGCAATAGTATTTCGAGAACGAGTTGACGATGATTGCGTTCTGGTCGGCCGCAAGGGCTGTCGTAGCGGGCGCGTCATAGGTCAGCCCGTGGTAGATCTCGTCCGAGATGTACCAGAGTCCGAGCCTGCGACAGCAGGCCGCGACCTCGGCGATCGCGTCCGGCGCCATCACCACGCCGGTCGGGTTGGCCGGACTCATCGTCAGCACGCCGGCCAGCGGCTTTTCCCGATGGGCGCGCTCGATCAGCTCGGGCGTCAGCGCAAAGCGCGTCTCGGGCCCGACCTCGATCGCGACCGGCTCCAAGCCCAGCGCGATGAGGATGTTGCGATAGGCCGGATAGCCCGGCGCCGTGATCGCGATCCGCGACCCCGGCTGGAAGCAGGCGAGGAAGGCCAGGATAAAGCCGCCCGACGAGCCTGTCGTCACCACCACGCGCTCGGCCGCCACGTCGACGCCATAAGCTTCGCGATAATGGCGCGCGATGCGATCCCTCAGCGAATCCGTGCCGAGAGCCTGCGTGTATCCGATCCGCCCGTCTTCCAGCGCCCGCGCCACCGAAGCGCGGATCGAGGCCGGGGTCGGCGCCGAGGGCTGGCCGACCTCCATATGCACCACCGAGCCGCCGCGACGTTCGATCGCGGCCGCCTGGTTCATCACGTCCATGACGATGAAGGGGGCGACACGCTCGGCGCGCTCGGCGAGGGCAGGCAGCGCAGCGGGCGAAAACGGGGGCTTCTGCATCGACTTGTCCGGTTCATCGAGGGGCCGAGCCCGCGTAGCCGAGCCGGAGCCTGCCCGCAACCGCCGCCCTGCTGGCAGAGCTGTGATTTGACCTTCGGGCGGCGAAGACACACAAGCTCGCGCTTACGAGTGCTTTGTTCCGGTGGGTCATTCTCCGCCCGGCGGCTTTGAAAGGACAACGAGATGGCTTTCCGGACCCTCACCAGCCTGGCGCGCGCCTGCCTGCGGCCCGCCGCCCTCGCGCTCGGCCTCTGGCTCGCGGTCTCCGCGGTGCCCGCCATGGCACAGGGCCAGCCCCTGTCGCCCGAGCAGCGCAAGGCGGTGACCGACCTGATCCGCGAGACGCTGCTGAAGAATCCCGAGATCATCCAGGATGCGCTGATCGAGCTCGAGCGCCGCAACACCGTCGCCCAGGCCGAGGCGCAGCGCGGCGCGGTCGCCGCCGAGAAGGCGCGGATCAGCGACCCGGCAACCTCCGTCATCATCGGCAACCCCGAAGGCGACATCACCCTCGTCGAGTTCATGGACTACAACTGCGGCTTCTGCAAAAGGGCGATGGAGGACGTGACGGCACTCGCCAAGAGCGATCCGAAGCTCCGCGTCGTGCTGAAGGACTTCCCGATCCTCGGGCCCGATTCGGTCGAGGCGAGCCGCGTCGCGGTTGCCGTCAAGAGCCAGCTCCAGGGCCAGAAGTACTTCGATTTCCACAACAAGCTGATGGCCGTGAAGGGCAAGGTCAACGCTGCCAAGGCGCTTGAAGTCGCCAAGGAGGCCGGCGCCGATGTCGAGCGGCTGAAGAAGGACATGGAGGCCCCGGCCACCAAGGCGGCCATCGAGGACACGGTCGCGCTCGGCGACCGCCTCGGCCTCACCGGCACGCCCGCCTTCATTGTCGGCGACGAGATCGTCTTCGGCGCCGTCGGCCAGGCCGCGCTGAAGCAGAAGATCGACTCCGTGCGCCGCTGCGGCAAGACCGACTGCGCCGGCTGACCCGCAACGGCGCTCACGCTGCGGCGTCATCGGGCCGGCGGGCGCCCTTCAGGCTTCCCCTGCCGCCCCGCAACGTTTATGAGGGCGGCTCCTGCCGCCCGCGCGCGGCGCCGGAATCAACGCCTTCCATGGTCGCCGTCCACGTCCTGAACGGACCCAACCTCAACCTGCTCGGCACCCGCGAACCGGGAACCTATGGCGCGGTCACACTGGCCGGCGTCGAGGAAAGGCTGCGGCGCCGGGCCGAGGCTGGGGGTGTCGATCTCAGCTTCCGCCAGACCAATTTCGAGGGTGAGCTCGTCACCTTCATCCAGGAGGCGGGCCTTGCCGGGGCCGGCATCGTCATCAATGCCGGTGCCTACACCCACACCTCGGTGGCGCTGCGCGATGCGATCAAGGGCGTCGATGCTCTGGCGATCGAGGTTCATATCTCGAATGTGCATGCACGCGAGGAGTTCCGGCACCATTCCTATATGGCGCCGGTCTGCGTGGGCGTGATCTGCGGCTTCGGCGTCGCGAGCTACGAGCTGGCCTTCGATGCCATCGTGCCGCTGCTGGAAAAGCGGGCGGCGAAGGCCGCCTGAAAACCGAATGAACGGGACGGCAGCTCTGCGGCCGGCCCATCCGAGAATCTAAAGAAGACGGTGACACCCGCCATGGCGACCAAGAGCCCGATCGATCCCGAACTTGTCCGCGAGCTCGCCGAGCTCCTGAACCAGACCGATCTCACCGAGATCGAGGTCGAGAAGGGCGATCTGCGCGTCCGCGTCGCCCGCAGCATCACCACGACCGTTCAGGTCCCGGCCGCGGCGCCCTTGGCCGTCGCAGCCGCGCCGGTCGCGGCCGCCCCGGTCGAGAGCAAGCCGACCGCCGCCCATCCGGGTGCGGTCACCTCGCCGATGGTCGGCACCGCCTATCGCCGCCCCTCGCCCGAGGCCAAGCCCTTCGTCGAGGTCGGCAGCGTCGTGAAGCAGGGTGAGCGCATCCTGCTCGTCGAGGCGATGAAGACCTTCAACGACATCGTCGCGCCCCGCGCCGGCACGGTCACGGCCGTCCTCGTCGAAGACGGCCAGCCGGTCGAATACGGCGAGCCGCTGCTGGTGATCGAGTGAGCGCGGCGCCGCTCGCCGCCGGGTCGGATTTGGGTTTCAAGATGTTCGACAAGATCCTGATCGCAAACCGTGGAGAGATCGCGCTGCGTGTCCTGCGCGCAGCCAAGGAACTGGGCATCGCGACGGTCGCGGTCCACTCCACCGCCGATGCCAACGCGATGCATGTGCGCCTCGCCGACGAGAGCGTCTGCATCGGCCCGCCGTCGGCGCGCGAGAGCTATCTCAACATCCCCGCGCTGATCGCCGCCTGCGAGATCACGGGCGCCGATGCCGTGCATCCCGGCTATGGCTTCCTCTCCGAGAACGCCCGCTTCGCCGAGATCCTCGAGCAGCACAACATCACCTTCATCGGCCCCAAGGCCGAGCATATCCGCAGCATGGGCGACAAGATCGAGGCCAAGCGCACCGCCAAGCGCCTCGGCATCCCCTGCGTGCCAGGCTCGGAAGGCGGCATCGCGGATGACGAGGAGGCGCTGAAGATCATTCGCGAGATCGGCTTCCCGGTCATCATCAAGGCCGCGTCGGGCGGTGGCGGCAAAGGCATGAAGGTCGTGCGGAACGAGGCGGAACTCTCCGTTCTGCTCGCCACGGCCCGTAGCGAAGCCAAGGCCAATTTCGGCGACGATGCGGTCTACATCGAGAAATATCTCGAGAAGCCGCGCCATATCGAGATCCAGGTGCTCGGCGACGGCCGCGGTCATGCGATCCATCTGGGCGAGCGCGACTGCTCGCTGCAGCGCCGCCACCAGAAGGTCTGGGAGGAAGGCCCCTCGCCCGCCCTCAACGCCAGCGAACGCGACCGGATCGGCGAAGTCTGCGCCAAGGCGATGTGCGAACTGCAGTATCGCGGCGCAGGCACGATCGAGTTCCTCTACGAGGACGGCGAGTTCTACTTCATCGAGATGAACACCCGCATCCAGGTCGAGCATCCCGTCACCGAGATGATCACCGGCATCGACCTCGTCAACGAGCAGATCCGCATCGCCGCCGGCGCGCCGCTCTCGCTCAAGCAGTCGGACATCGTCATCGAGGGCCACGCCATCGAGTGCCGGGTCAATGCCGAGCATCCGGCGACGTTCCGCCCCTCGCCCGGCAAGATCGCCTCGTTCCACACGCCGGGCGGCCTCGGCGTGCGCGTCGATTCCGCTGCCTACCAGGGCTATACCATCCCGCCGCACTACGACTCGCTGGTCGGCAAGCTGATCGTTCACGGCCGCAACCGCGACGAGTGCCTGATGCGCCTGCGCCGCTCGCTCGACGAGTTCGTCGTTGACGGTGTCGACACGACCCTGCCGCTGTTCCGGACCCTGGTGCGCAACCCGGACATCCTCAACGGCGAATACAACATCCACTGGCTCGAGAAATTCCTCGCCGCCGGCGGCATGGGCGAATCTCAGACCTGAGAGCCCGGCAACCCAGGAAAAGACAAAGCCCCCCGCATCTCGCGGGGGGCTTTTTTGTTCATATTGGAAAGGAAACCCCGGGGGGCATCCCGGGTGTCCCTACGGTCGTCCGGGATGAGCTGCGTTTCCCTTAGGAAGCCCGTGCCCCGGGACGGGAGCTTCAAATCGTCTCCAGCAGGCCCTTCATCAGCGCCTGGCGCGGGGCGATCGAGGAGATCAGCGCGTATTCCTGCAGCGTATGTGCGCCGTCGCCGTCGATGCCGAGGCCGTCGAGGGTCGGCACGCCGAGCGCGGCGGTGAAGTTGCCGTCCGAACCGCCGCCCGTCATCGGGCAGTCCTGCAGGTCGAGCCCGATGCCGGCCGCGACCTTCTGCGCCTTGGCGAACAGCTCCGCCACCATCGCCGATTTCTCATAGGGCGGCCGGTTCATGCCGCCGGTGATGCGCAGCTTCACATCGGGGTCGTGCGGCTTGAGGCTGAGGATGCGGTTCTCCATCATCACGCCATCGGCGAGCGTGGTGACGCGGCAATCGACGCTGAACCAGGCATGCTGCGGGATGACGTTCGCCGCCGTTCCGCCGCCGACCAGGGCAACGCTCGTCGTGATGCCGCGGGCATAGTCGGTCATGCCCTCTACGGCGAGGATCTGGTGCGCCGCCTCACGGATGGCGCTGCGCCCATCGGCATGGCGCGACCCGGAATGGGCCGGCCGGCCTTCCAGCCTGACATCGAAGCGGCCGACGCCCTTGCGCGCCGTGACGATCCTGCCGCCTTGCCGCGCCGGCTCGGTGACCAGCACCGCTGACGAATTCCGGCCGATCTCCTCGATCAACCCGCGGCTGGTCGGCGAACCGATCTCTTCGTCCGGTGTGAACAGGAAGACCAGCGGCCGCTTGGCGCTGCCGGCGATCGCGACCTGCTTGAAGGCCTGCAACGCGAGCCAGGCGCCACCCTTCATGTCGTAGACGCCGGGGCCGTAGAGGCGGTCTCCCTCGATCCTGACCGGCAGCTCCTTGGAGCTCGTGCCGACCGGATGCACCGTATCGAGATGCGACATCACCGCGACCGCCGGCTGGCCGTTGTCGAGGCCGGCGCGCAGCATGACCATGTCGCCGAGCCCGTCGCGGCCGGGAATGCGCTCGAGCGCGATCGGCAGCCCTTCGACATCCTTCTGGACCAGATCCATCATGCCGTTCAGCCCGGCGGCATGGTTCGTGGGACTCTCGAGCGCAACCCAGACGGAGAGCGCGGCGGCGGCATCGTTCTGATTCATGGGGTCATGTTCTCCAAAGATGCGGAGGCCCGGAAGGCCATTTCCATGCATGGCTCGCAGGCTCCGGGCGCGGCTCAGCGGCCGGCCAGAGCCGCTTCCGCCGCCTCTGCGATCGCAAACAGCGCAGCATCGCCGCCGCCGGCCCGTGCCAGCATCAGCCCGGCCGGCGCCTCGCCCGCACGATGCATCGGCAGCGAGATCGCACAACCATCCATCATGTTGACCAGCGTCGAGTTGCGCAGCATCAGCAGGTTGATGCGGGTGAAGGCCTCGTCGTCCTCGGCGAGCTCGGCGATGGTCGGCGCGACGGTCGGCACGGTCGGCATGGCCAGCACGTCGAAGGCAGAAACCTCCTCGCGCATCGCCGCGACGAAAGCGGCCCGCGCATGGGTGAGCTCGATATAGTCGGCGCAATCCTGGTTGCGGCCGCGCAGAACCCGCGTCCGCACGCGTGGATCGTAGCCATCGCCCTTCGCCTCGATCAGGGCGCGGTGATGGGCGTAGGCCTCCGAGGCAGCGAAGCCGCCCTTGGCGTTGATCCGGGCGACTTCGGCGAAGCGTTCCAGGGGCGTATCCATCACGACGGCGCCGGCCTTCGCCAGCAACTCCAGCGCCCGGTCGAAGCTCGCCGCGACATGGGCGTCGAGCCCGTCGAGCGCGACCGTCTGCGGCACGGCGATGCGCAGCCCGCCCAGGCTGGTCGGGACCTCCTTCGGCAGCTCGGCTCCGCTCATGATCTCGTGCAGCACGCGGCAGCATTCGACGCTGTTGGCGAGCGGCCCGATCGAATCGAGCGTCTGCGACAGCGGAAAGGCACCCTCGCGCGGCACGCTGGCTGCGGTCGGCTTGTAGCCGACGATGCCGCAGAACGCCGCGGGGATGCGGCAGGAGCCGCCGGTGTCCGAGCCGATACCGGCATAGGCCATGCCGTCCGCGACCGACACGGCTGCCCCCGAAGAAGAACCGCCGGGAATGCGGCGTGCCGTGCGGTCATAGGGCGAAGCCGGCGTACCGTAATGCGGATTGAGGCCGAGCCCCGAGAAGGCGAACTCGGTCATGTTGGTCCGACCCATCACGATGAAGCCGGCGCGCCGCAGCCGTGCGATTGCCGGCGCGTCGCGCTCGGCCGGAGCCGCATCGGCCAGTACGACCGAGCCGGCCGTGGTCGCTTCGCCAGCGAGGTCGAACAGATCCTTCACCGAGATCGGGATGCCAGCAAAGGGCGACGGCGCCAGCCCCGCAGACCGTAGCTTGTCCATCGCCTCGGCCGCGGCGAGCGCCGCCTCGCGATGGACCTTGACGAAGGCGAGCTTGCCCTCCCCCTCCGGCGCGTCGATCCGAGCCTGCGCCTCGCGCACGAGGGCAAGCGCAGTGGTCCGGCCGGAGGCGAGATCGTCGGCAAGGGCGGAAAGAGTGCGAGCCATGATGTTGTCGGACCGGGTGGAGGCGGAGGATATCGAGGAGCAGGCAGGCCGCCCTTCGGAGGAAGCCGCGCATGTTTGGCATGCTGCGGACCAACAGCATAGCTATGTGCAGGCAAGGCGGCCCCGCCGCCGCCACAGGCGATCCCCGCGATGTCGCAGCGAACGACATGTTCCTGTGAAATGTTTGGGGTGCGGGGTGAATTCAGCTCTTGCCAAGCCGGACCGCATTGATTAGACCCCGGCTCACCAACGCGGCGCCACGAAGCGCCACTTCGTTGGGGGATCGTCTAACGGTAGGACCCCAGACTCTGACTCTGGTTGTCTAGGTTCGAATCCTAGTCCCCCAGCCACTCCCGCGTGGCACCTCAAAGTTCAATAAAATCAAGCAATTGCGAAGGGTCAAAATCGCTCTGGTAGCCCAGCGGTAGCCCATTTTGGTATCCTGGCTCCGCCGCGCGGCCCGGCATTCTTGCTGCTATCGCCCCCCCTCTGACCTAAATCGTGCGATCGCCTCCCGACTCACGTCGCCGGGATAACAGAGCGGAGCCCAGCCACCGGGCTTCGAATAGGCGCTTCGCTTCCCGCATAGCCTGCCTGCTCGGTCCCTGTTCTCGGGACATCGACAGTTGCCCGAGTAAGCCGACGCATCGAGCGCGATGAGCTTGGCGATGATCGCGGCATCGGACAGAACTTCAAGGCCCGGTGTTTCCTTCCGCTTCGGCTTCGGCTGTTCCTCGGTCTTCGCTTCGTCGGTCTGCCGAGGCATCTCGCTTAGCCGCCTCGCGCTCACCCAACCTTCGATTGCCGAAATCGGGTGCCGTATCTCAACCCAGCCTTCGCGGCGTGACAGCTCGCCAACCTCCATTCCGTTCGGCATGCGGTTGAGGATTTTTGCCTTGGCATGCGGCTCGGCCCGCATCGGGACGTCTTTGCCGCGCACATAGAGGCTGCGCTTGATCAGCCTTGCCCGAGCTGCTGGCTCCCCCCTGTAACCATTCGTGGTCGGCTCAGCGAACAGGCTGCGGGAAGCCGTCAGCGGCTGAGCTGGCGGGGCGGTCTGCATGGGAGCGCTTTGGGTGACTGAAGGTGGCTGAGAATAGGCTGTTGGGGGCGGACTCGGTGTCTTGGAGTCCCCACATTTGAAGAGACCCAGGCCAATCAACCCAAGGATAAGCCAGCCGCCGGAGTTTTTGCGCCCCATCTAACCCAGCTAAGCGCCCTCCACACGGAACGACGCTAAGTCAGCCCTCTGGCAACCACAAGTCAGAGAGCTTTGCATCTTTCGCCTTATGGCTGTGTTCGTTTTACGGCCTCAATCGACGCGGGGAGTCGCTGGGCGGCGAGCCAGCTTGAGAACTTCTCCACGGCACGGCGATAGTCCACCTGCTGGCGCGGCTTCATCGGGCGCTCGGCCAGCCACTTATCTATCAGCCGGTTGATGGGCGTAGCCTGCCCTGTAGCAACGTCATGGAAGTCCTTCGCCCGGACGACACCCTCCTTCACTGCGATCTCTTCCGCGCGGTCGCGGACAAGGGACAGGGTGAGGCCGTGGCCGTCTTCGACTAGGTTCCCCTCGTCGTCCTCATAGGCGTAGAAGCTAGGGTCCGCTTCGGACTGCTGCACCGCCTCCCGCCACTGCATGGCTTCATCCGCCAAGGGGTCCGGGGCTTCCTTGGCTTTGCGGCGCATCTCGGCCTCAGCCTTCAACAGCTCATCCTTGAGGGTGGCGACGACACGGAACTTCTCCCGGTTCGCCACGGCGAGACTGTCAGTGTGTAGAGGGTGCTTGAGGTGTGCCTTCCCGACAGCCTTACGGAGCCGTTCGGGGACCTTTACGACGACAATCCATTGGTTGCCGTGCTTCTTGAGATAGCGCTTATCGAATGCCATGGCGCGACTTCTATCCAAATCGGTAGCTCATCAGTAGCCCAACCTGGTAGCCCACGGCAACGCTTCAATTTCTAGATTTTACAGCTATTTAAGGGAGCTTCAGAAACCCAAAATGAGGCTCCTAGTCCCCCAGCCAGCCTTTTCGGCGTGGCGTTTGCAGAAAATCACCAAAATCCAGTGACGTGCGGAGCCGAGCGGTGCTTGCCGCTGCGCGCAGATTTAATCCAGCGACTTCCGGTGCCTGATGGCGCCCGAATCCGAGGCTGCGGTCAGGCGGCCTCGGATTCGAGTCGCCGGATCAGAGGTCCATTCTGAACGAGTAACTCGCGCCAAGCCCGACCGTGAACTGGTCACGCTGGCCGATCGTGCTGACAAGCGGCGAGCGCGCGGCCTGGTCGATCATGCGGTCGTAGCGCGCGAAAAGCGTCGTCGACCACTGCTCGGACCAAGTATATTCGAGCGCCGCCGCCACACCGAGGCTCTTGGCGCCGCCGGACGGCCGGTACGGGGCGATAAAGCCGTTGATCAGCGATTCCGGCACGGTCACACCGAAATTGGTGCGCATGTAGGAAGCGCTTCCGAGCGAGAGCCGCGGGCCCGCCGACAGCGTGAAGCGTCCCATGCGCTCGACCCAGTCGGCAGAGAGATCGGCAACGATGCCCTGATGTCCGTTGAAGCCCTGCCGAATCTCGATGCGCGTGCGCAGCCGATCGAGGATCGGCCAGTACTCGGCGAAAATGCCGGCCTCGATCGCCCAGGGGACGTCTCGCATGCCGAAAAGCTTGACGCTGGATGAGGAGTAGCGCCCGGTTTTCCAACCTCCCGCCACGCCGAAGCTGAAGCGGTCGGTTTCATAGATCGCGAAATCGAGGCTGTCGTCGGGCGCGCTGAAGCCCGCCGGCTCGCCGACGCGGCGCCAGCTGAGCGAGGGCATGAAGGAGGGGCCCACGGCATTCGCCCCCTCGTATTTGGGGCCCATCTGGAACGATCCGCCGAGCGTCACGATCCAGCCCTTGGCCGGCGTTGCATCCGTCAAGGCCGGGGTCGGCTCAGCCGCCGCCGCGGACGTCGCCGAAAGCAGAACGAGGCAACCAATCTTTCCAAAACCGATACGCGACACGGTTCCTCCATGGGCGGCAAACGCGCCAAACTTCGCTCTGGCGCGCTTTCGCGACAGTGCCGCTACAAGCCCGCCAATCATTCGACCACCGTCCGGCCCACTCGAATATCGAGCTTCTTGATTCTATGCCAGAGGCTGCGTTCGGCGATGCCGAGCATCCGTGCCGCTTTCACTTGCACGCCCTCGCTCCGGCGCAGCGCCTCGATGATGAAATCCCGTTCGATCCGTTCGAGTTCAGCGTCGAGATCGCGCGGCAGTGCGTCGCGGCCAGCCCGACGCTGCCCCTCGAACAGGTCGCGCGGGAGATCCTGGACATCGATCTGCGCGGTCTTGGCGACGATGAGCGCCCGCTCGATGCAATTGTGCAGCTCGCGGATATTGCCCGGCCAGTCATGCCCCGCCATGGCCGCGAGTGCGGCCGGTGAGAAGCCGGCGACCCGCTTGCCGATCGATTCCGACAGCGTCGCCAGGAAATGCGTCGCCAGAAGCGGAATGTCCTCAGGCCGCTCTCGCAATGCGGGCAGCTGGATCGGAAAGACATTGAGCCGATAGAACAGGTCTTCCCGAAAGCGGCCCGTAGCCACCTCTTCGCGCATGTCCTTATGCGTCGCCGCGATCAGGCGGACATCGACGCTCTGGCTGCGGTTGGCGCCCACGGGCTCGAAGCTGCGTTCCTGGACGACACGCAACAGCTTCGCCTGGATCGCAAGCGGCATGTCACCGATCTCGTCGAGGAAGAGCGTGCCGCCCTCAGCCGCCGCGAAACGGCCGACTCGATTGGCCAGCGCGCCGGTGAAGGCGCCCTTGACGTGGCCGAAGAGCTCGCTCTCCAGCAGGGTTTCAGGGATGGCGGCGCAATTCACGGCGATGAAGGGCCGCCCCCGGCGCGGGCTGTTGAAATGGATCGCCCGGGCGACCAGTTCCTTGCCCGTGCCGCTCTCTCCGTTCAGCATGACGGTCGCCCGGGTCTCGCAAACCTCGGTGACCTGCTCGATTACGCGGCGGAACGACGCGCTGTTGCCGATGAGCGTATCGAAGCTGTGGCGCCCTTCCAGCTCACTGCGCAGGCGCTCATTGTCCCGCACCACATCGGCAAGGCGCAGCGCGCGCCTGATCGTCGCCGCGACATCCTCCATCTCGAAGGGCTTGGCGATGTAGTCGAACGCGCCTTCCTTGATGAGCTCGACCGCATCGCGCACAGCGGCGAAGGCCGTCAGGATGATGACCGGAATATCCGGCCAGCGGCTGCGCACTTCACGCAGCAGGTCGCGCCCATCCATGACCGGCAGCCGAAGATCGGTGAGCACGAGGTCGAAGCGCGACTGGTCCAGTGCCGCAAGGGCTGCCTGCACGCTCGTCACAGCGGTCGTGCGATAGCCGAGATCCTCCAGTGCGGCCGCCAGCACGTCGGCCAGACGCTCCTCGTCATCGACGACCAGGATGGTGTGGCTCAAGAGCGCCCTCCCGTTTCGGCCCGCGGCAATGCGAGGGTAAAGGCCGCACCCTCGCCCGGTGCACATTCGCAAGCAACCGTTCCGCCATGCGCCGCCGCCACGCTCTGCACCTTCGCGAGCCCCAGACCCGTACCTTTCGCCTTGGTGGTAAAGAACGGATTGAAGACCTCGCCCCGGATCGCGTCGGGAACGCCAGGTCCTTCGTCGCGGATCGTCAGCGACACCGTATCCGAATTCGCTGCCAAGCTCGCGTAGATGGTGCCACCCGAGGGCATGACATCCATGGCATTGAGGACCAGATTGAGGCAGGCTTGGTGAAGCTGGTCGGGGTCGCCGCTGATCTGGGCGCCTCCACTCTGGTCGTCGATGTGAAGGGTGATGCCGCGCCGGGAAAGCTCGGGCGTCGCGATGGCCGCGACCCGTTCGATGACATTGCGCAACGGGAAGTGGCTGCGCACGAGCGGTCTCGGCTGAGCGAAGTCGAGAAAGTCGCGCATCAAGGTCTCGATCCGGCGAACCTCGTCGATGACATAGCCGAGCATCTTCCCCTCGGTAGCACCGAGCTTGGAGCGATTGCGCACCACTTCCGTAGACGTCTTGATGATGCCGAGCGGATTGCGAACCTCGTGCGCGATCACCATCGCCGCCTGCCCGAGCGCCGAAAGCCTGTCGCGGCGGCGCAATTCCATTTCGAGATCATGCAGCTTGCCCAGCTGCTCGGCCATTCCATTGAAGCCAGCGGCGAGCTGCGCGATCTCGCGGCCGCCGCTGGCCGTGACGCGCTGACCGAAATCACCCGCTGCAATCGCCCTGACGCCCCGCGTCAGGGCACGCAACGGCCGCACGAGCACTTCCGACATCAATATGCCGACGACAATCGCGATGCAGCTTCCGAACAGGAATATGCCGAGGAACAGCCGCTCGCGGCCGAGCTGCTCGAAGAAGCCTGCCTCGCTGCGCAGGCCGATGAAGCTGATCGCCGCCAGCTTGCCGTCTATGCCGCGAAAGCCGGTATAGACGGCTCTGTAGCCCCCGCCATCGGCGTCCGCATCGAAGATTTCATCCTCGCCGGCATCGAGCCGCGTCAGGATCGCCTTGGGCACGGTGATCTGCCGATCGTTATGCGTCTGCACGATCGGTTCGAGCTCGCCGCCGAAGTCGGAGAACAGGTGCACCTCGAGCGAGGTGACCACTTTGATCCCGCCCAGGTAGTTGTCGTCGAGCCACGAGCCCACGAGAAGGTTGGCGGATTGCCCGTTGATCTGAATGGACTGGACGGCTCCCGCCATGATCCAGCGCCGGCCGTCGGCAATGATCCTGAACAATCCCTGCCCCGTCTTCTCGGGCAGAGACCCGACCGAAGAGAAACGGCGCGAGGAGAAGATGACTTCCCCGCCGGGTCGATAGACGGCAATGAGATCGTACCCGACCGAGCTCAGCACACCGAATTCGCGCTCGACGGTATGCTGCATCTTGACGTCGCTCGGGCTCCGTTCCAGCCGGCTCCCGATGACGCCGGCAACGCGCTGCGCCTCCTGCGCGGCTTCGGCGACCTCCAACCCGAAGAAGCGAGAAGTCTCGCCCAGCCAATGCGCGACATTGTCCTCGAACGCGTTGGAAATCAGCTTCGCGGCGACAAAGGCCGATGCCAGCATCGCCGGCACGATGACCAGCAGGAAGCCGATCACCAGCCTGAGCCTGAGCGTCRTCATCCGGGTAGACACGACAGGCCCCGGAACGACGCGAGGCGACCTCCCCGTTCGGCGCTTCGTGATCTCGCGGCGTTCACGGCTGCCTCGTCCAGGTGTCGTCGTCGCAGATCAGGCCACCGAGGACGCAGCCGCGGACCACCAATGTGCTCTGCGCCGCGAGCTCCATCGTCGTGCGGTAAGTCTTGCCGTCGGCGGGATTGTAGCCCTCCCCGGCCAGTTTCCCGTCCCCGCCGGGAGAAAACCTGCTCAGAACCTCGATGCCCAGGAGCGAGCGAGCACGCAGCTTCGCGTCGGGATTGAAGCGGTCGAAACGCGGCTCCTTCAGCCAGACGATCCGGCCGCACAGTGCTGCGCCGCAGCGGGCGATCGCAATCTCCGACTCCCCGTCGGAATCGCGCCAGCGACCGACGACATCCGACATCGGATCGGCGCGGGCCGGCAGAGGCCCCATCAGCGCCGCCGCAACGAACGCGATTTGCAGGCTACGGCTGCTCATCGTCACTCTCCCCACCGAGCAGGATCACTCCGGCGATAATCAAGGCAATGCCCACGGCGCGCATCAGATCGATCCGCTCGCCGAAGGCCGCCCAGGCGAACAACGGCACGGTGATATAGACCAATCCGGTCATCGGGAAGGCACGGCTGAGCGGCATGTCGCGCAGGATCGCCATCCACACCACGAAGGTTCCGAGATAGCCAACGACTGCAAACCAGACGCCGGGGAGCTCCAGCGATCGCGTCAGCATCGCGAGGCCGAAATCCATGTCGCCGAGCCCATCGGCGCCCCATTTGAAGGCAAGCTGCGTTCCGGTGTCGAGCCCGATGAACGCCAGCCAGATTGCTAGCTGGCGCCAGCGCGAGGGCGCTTCGGCAGGTGTGACGGCACTCATGCGGCTTTCTTTCCGGCGTGTTCGGCAAGATCGGGATCGAAGCGGTCGAAGCCGAGCCAGGGGCTAAGCGAGCGCAGCGCCCATTGCAGGGGGGCGCGGCGATGGCGGACATGGATGGTGGAGGGAACGAGCCGGCTGCCGAAACGGAGCTTGGATGCGTAGGCGGTCTGGCCACTCTGGAACAGGCGGATGCCGCGTTCGAGACAGAAGCGCACATTCGCCATCCAGCTCACGACGTAGAGATTGTGCTCACGCGCGAGCGGGTAACGCATGCCCAGGAACTTATCGATGACGCGATCGGCCTCGACCAGCAGCAGATTGAACGCCGCAAGCTCGCCTCCGATCCAGTAGAGCGCAAAAACGGCCTGCTCGCCCAGAGCCCGCGAGATCCCGGCAAAATAGCCGGGTGGCAGGAGCTCGAGCTCGCCATAATCCAAGCCGCTTTGGGCGCGCGTGGACTCGTAGAGGGCGTCGATCTCCCGCTCGAGCCCGGCGATGTCGGTACGGAACTCGATCCGGACTTCGCCAGCCTTGGAGAGCTTGCGCCTGATGTCCTTGCGCGTTGCCGCTGACAGCGACGCCAGATAGGCAGATTCGTCCGGGAAAGGCAGATCGAGTACGGCGACCGGCAGGCTGGCCAGGCGCGCAAAGCCTGCCCGGGAAAGGAAGGCGCCAGCCTCCCGCTCCTGCTCCGGCGCCAGATCCTTCCAGACGACGAGATGCGCGCCTTCGGCCGCGGCCTGCCGCTGGAGGGTTTCAGCCAGCTGCCGAAAGGCCGCGGCGCGGCCGGCCGTATCCAGCCGCGGCGAAAAGCCGAGATGGCAGCGCTCGCCATAGGGAGAGCCGACGCAGAGAGCCTTGAGGGTGACAAGGCCCGGCACATGGCGAAACAGCGCATCGCCAAGCCCGCGCAGCCTGCCTTGAAGCGGCGTATCGAGTCGGTAGTTCAGTCGGAAGAAGGGCGCGACCCCGACCACCTCGCCTTGCGTCTCGACGACGACCGCCGGCATGCGCAGTCCAATCCCGGAGGAAGCTGCTGCCGCCTCGCAGGCGCTGTAGTAGGCGTGGCACTCCGCCTCGCCGGGCAAGCACGCATCCCAAGCCGCGGGATCGATTGCGGCCACGCTTCCGACAATCCGGGCGGCAAGCGGGTTCATTCGGCAGCGACGACGCGCAGTCCCGCCGCCTTCTCCCGGACCTCCCGCTTCGCAAGCCGTGCCGCGAGCGCCAGCGAGCGCTCGACGACAATGCCGCGCTGCTGGTCGATCGTGACGAGGTGATAGCTGTCGTCGAGGATGACGGCATCGACGAGCCCGCCCAGCCGGCGCTGGATGTAGAACGCATTCGACAGGCTGGCGACATCGTCCTCGCGGGCGTGGACGAGCAAGGCCGGGCAGGTGATGGCCGGCATCTCGCGTCGCGTCTGGGCGATCAGCGCCCACATCTGCTGGAGCGCGCCGGACGGCGTGCCGAGCAGACCCGCCTCCGAACTGTCGCCGCGGGTGATCGCGGCGGTGATCAGCGCGCGCGTGCGCAGATCCTTGACGCCATAAGGCTCGCGCTCGACGAAGCTGTAGCGGCGGCCGATGGGCGTGTTGATCAGCCACTTCAGCAGGAAGGCGTAGCGCGGAATCGACCAGCCATCGTACCAGAGCGTGGGCGCGTAGAGAGCCAAGCCATCGACGGCTTCGGGCCGCGCGGCAGCGACGTGCATCGCCAGGACAGCGCCCATCGAAAGGCCCCCGACGATGACGCGGTCGCAGATCAGGCGCATCCGGTCGAGCTCGTCGATGACGCTCTGGGCCCAATCGCGCCAGCCCGTCGCCAGCAGCTCGCTTTCTCCAGCGCAATGGCCCGCGAGCTGCGGGCAGTGCACCGTGTGGCCGGCCTGATTGAGCGCACGCGCCACGAGGCGCATCTCGGTCGGGGTTCCGCCCAAACCGTGGATCAGGAGGAAGCCGGTCCGGCCGCCGGCATAGCGAAGGCTGAAATCGCGCGTCGTCACGTCTCGTTCCGTCAGACTGTTCGAGCGACGATGACCACGCCGCAGGTGATGAGGAAAGCTCCGGCCCATTGCCGGGAACCGACACGCTCGCCGAGCAGAACCGCGCTGGCGAAGGTGATGGCGAGGAAATTGAGGCTGGCGATGGGAAAGGCGATCGAGAGCGGCACCTCGGCGAGGATCCGCAGCCAGATGAAGAACTCCGCCACATAGGTCAGCACGCCGGCCATCGCCCAGCCGGAGCGGCCGAGCGCCACGGTGAGCTCGCGCAGCCCGGCGCCCTGCGGCAACCTGTCGGCACCGAGCTTGAGGCAGAGCTGTCCGACGACGTCGCAGACGATCGACAGGATGAACCAGAGGACGATGTTCACGGTCACGGCAGCACCCGCGCAAAGCAGTCGATGAGTTCGGCATTCACCCGGGCATTGACGGCGAGCTCTTCCGGAGAAGGCCGCAGCGGCCGCGGGTGATCGAAGTAGGCGAGCGTCGCGCGGAACGGATCGGAGAAGCGCGGCTCGGACCAGTCGCCGCAGACATCCACCCCGACGACGCGACGTGCGCCCGCCAGCCGCTCGATCGCGGCAAGCAGATGAGCAAACGGCAGATCGCCCTGGTCCCAGTTGGTCAGCGCCTCGTCCCGCCCCAGGACGTCCTTGTCGATGCTGAGCCAGACGTCCCCGGTCGGGATCGTGGCGACGAGGTCGTCGAGGAAATGAGCCCAGTCCTCATCGGCCAGATTGCGCCAATGCAGATGGTTTCCCTCCTGCCGGAAACTCGCAGCCGTTCCGTACCGGCCCCAGACGCGGGAAGGTTCGTGCCGCCACGGATAGAGCGCGATCCGCTCCTCGGCGACCGCCCTGAGATTGGCGAACTGCCATTCCGGGCGCACGAGATCGCCGCTGCAGGGACCGATGGTGATGACCTTGCGGACCTGGGGCAGCTCCAGCGCCCGGTTGACCCAGGCGCCGCAATTGACCGTCGCGGGAAACTGCACCCAGTCGGGATGGTTGTCGAAATGGACGACCGTCACCGGCTCGGAGACTCCTGCGATCAGCAGCGCCGCGAGGTGATGGAAATCCCCGGAACCGTAGAAGTAGACCGGTGGTCCGCTCCCGCCTCTGTCCTCGGCCGCCAGTTGCTCCAGTAGGCGCGCGCGCGCACCGCGGCTCGCCACGATGCGCAGACGCGCGGCGAGACGCGTCGCATCGATGCGGGAAGCTTCCCCCGCATCGATGCGACGGCGCAGCGGCTCCTGCCGCGCGACGCTGCCGTCGAGATCGATCACCTGCAGGCGCAACAGCCGTCTCCGGTCGGATCAGGCGCCAGCCACGCGGGCGAAGAGCTGGTCCAGGAGGGCGATCGCCAGATCGATCTCCTCGTAGCTCATGGTCAGAGCCGGCGCGAGAGTGATGACGTTCTTGTAGTAGCCGCCGATATCGAGCACGAGGCCGTAGCGCCTGCCATCGATCTCCAGATCGGCCTTCATGCCCTCGTCGCACATCAGGTCGACCAACCGCTTCGACGGCGTATAGCTGTCATGCGGCTCGCAGATCTCGATGCGCAGGGCCATGCCGAGGCCGTCGACCTCGCCGACGATCTTATGCCGGCGCTTCAGCTCCTGGAGCCCGTCGAGGAAATACGCGCCCTTGGCCATGACCATGGTCTCGTAGTCTTCCTCGTGCATCATCTTCATCGCCTCGAGCGCCACGGCGGTGCCGAGCGGGTTGGCGTTGAAGGTCGAATGCGTGGAGCCCGGCGGGAAGACGGTCGGGTTGATCAACGCTTCCTTGGCCCAGATGCCGGAGAGCGGGTTGAGCCCGTTGGTGACGGCCTTGCCGAAGACGATCACGTCCGGCTGGACGCCGAAATGCTCGATCGACCAGAGCTTGCCGGTCCGGAAGAAGCCCATCTGGATCTCGTCGACGACGAGCAGGATGCCGTGGTCGTCGAGCACCTTCTTCAAGCCGGTGAAGAAGTTGGGCGGCGGAATGACGTAGCCGCCCGTGCCCTGCAGCGGCTCGACGTAGAAGGCTGCATATTCGGCCTGGCCGACCTTGGGATCCCAGACGCCGTTATATTCGCTCTCGAAGAGCCGGGCGAACTGCTGCACGCAATGCTCGCCATACTCTTCCTTGCTCATGCCCTTCGGCCCGCGGAAATGGTAGGGGAACGGGATGAAGTGTGCGCGTTCGCCGAAATGGCCGAAGCGGCGGCGATAGCGGTAGGACGAGGTGATGGCGGAGGCGCCGAGCGTGCGGCCGTGATAGCCACCCTCGAAGGCGAACATCAGGCTCTTGCCGTTCGAGGCGTTGCGCACGAGCTTGAGCGAATCCTCGACCGCCTGCGCGCCGCCGACATTGAAGTGGACGCGCCCCTTGGCGCCGAACTTGCGCTGCGCATCCTTGGCGATCATCGCCGCGAGTTCGATCTTCTCGCGATGGAGATACTGGCTCGCGACCTGCGGCAGCGTGTCGATCTGGCGCTTGAGCGCATCGTTGAGGCGCGGATTGGCGTAGCCGAAATTGACGGCCGAGTACCACATCTGCAAGTCGAGGAAGCGGTTGCCGGCAGCATCGAGCATGAAGGAGCCCTCGCAGCCCGAGAAGATCTTCGGGAACTGCGTGTAGTGCACGGTATCGCCATGCGAGCAGAACTCCGCCTCGAGCGCGAGCAGGCGGGCCTCCTCGGCGGTAACCGAGGCCAAGTTCACCGCAGCGGGAGCGGCTGCGGTGCGGCCGTGCTGGGGAAATCCGTCATCCATTGATCAAGTCCTTGATGTGATGGCTCGCTGCGGCAGGAACGACGCCGGTCAGCATGTCGTCCAGGATGCGCGCCGCTTCGGCGAGCCGGGAGAATGGGCGGTGTTCCACCCCGGCCTGGTCGCAATGGGCGATCAGGCCGTTCTTGGCGAAGATGAGGTCGGCGCGCTCGGCCAGGCAGAAATCGGACCGGCCGTCGCCGACCAGGATGGTGGCAGGCCGCCCCAAGCTGCTGGCCACGCTGCATTTGCAGGTTCCGCTGCTGCAGCTGCCGTCGCGGGAAGCATGCGGCGAGGTCAGGCGCCAGCGATCCGCACCAACCGGTTCGAGGTGATTGGCGATGACCGGCAGCCCGGCGAGCCCGGCCCGGCGAAGCACGGTATGAATCGTGCGGTCGAGCCCGTCCGAAACCACGGTCACCGGCACGCCGTGGCGCTGGCAGACCCGGACGAAGAAGGCAAATCCCCAGTCGATCGCGAAACTTTCGACGAAGCTGTCGAAGACATCGGGCGAGGCGCGCAGCAGCGCGACCTGCCGCTCCATGCACTCCCGCGATCCGATGCGTCCTGCGACCCAGTCATCCTCGATCGCTTCCCAACCGGGTTCGGCGAATCGGGCCAGGACGGAGTCCGTCGTGTCCTTCTCTGAAATCGTGCCGTCGAAATCGACGATGGCCTGCCATTGCATCTGCGCGGAAGCTCCCGTTTCGCGGAGCTGCCAATGGCAAGCGTCGTGCCATCCTGCAATGCATTGATTTAATTATGATTTCTTACGAGTCGACGCGTCAGCCGGCTCTTAAAATTGGGGTATCCATCAAATTTTGGAGTATCCCGACGCTGGAGCATGAAGCCGGGCGTGCACGCCGAAGAGATTCGGCGACGGGCACTGCAAGACGCGCCTATCCCGCACTCAGCGTTCGCCGCACCGCGTCCTGCCAGCCCCTGACTTTGCGCTCGCGCTGGCTGCCTGCCATGGCAGGCGAGAAGCGACGCTCCAGCCGCCATTGGTCGGCAAAGCGCCCCGGCTCCGGCAGAAGCCCGGCGTCGAGCCCGGCAAGATAGGCTGCGCCCAGTGCCGTCGTCTCGAGCACCGTCGGCCTGTCGACCGGCAGGTCGAGGATGTCCGCGAGGCGCTGCATCGTCCAGTCCGACGCGACCATGCCGCCATCGACCCTCAGCACCGAGCGACCGCCCTGCCCGGCTTCCGGCCAGTCGGCATGCATCGCCTCGATCAGGTCGAGCGTCTGGTAGCAGACGCTTTCAAGGGCTGCGCGGGCAAACTCGCGCGGCCCGGAATTGCGGGTCAGGCCGAACATCGCGCCACGTGCGTGGGCGTCCCAGTGCGGTGCGCCGAGGCCGACGAAGGCTGGCACCAGATAGACGTCCTGCTCGGGATCGGCCGCCTCCGCCAGCGGGCCGGTGTCGCTGGCCTTCTCGATGATGCCGAGTCCGTCGCGCAGCCATTGCACCGCAGCACCCGCGATGAAGATCGAGCCTTCGAGCGCATAGGTCCGCTTGCCGGCGAGCTGGTAGGCGACCGTGCTGAGCAGGCGATGCTTCGAGCGGACCGGCGTGTCGCCGGTATTGAGCAGCGCGAAGCAGCCGGTGCCGTAGGTCGACTTCACCATCCCGGGCGTGAAGCAGGCCTGCCCGATCGTCGCCGCCTGCTGGTCTCCCGCGATACCGCGCACCGGGATCGGCTTTCCGAACAGCTCCGGCGCCGTATCGCCGAAATGGGTGGCGCAGTCGCGCACCTCCGGCAGGATCGCCGCCGGGATGTCGAAGAGGTCCAGGAGCTCCGGGTCCCAGATGCCGCGGCCGATATCGAACAGCATGGTGCGCGCTGCATTGGTGGCGTCGGTGGCGTGTACCGCTCCGCCCGTCAGCCGCCACAGCAGGAAGGAATCGATGGTGCCGAAGGCGAGTTCGCCCGCTTCGGCCCGCCGCCGCGCGCCCGGCACGTTGTGCAGCAGCCAGGCGATCTTGGTCGCCGAGAAATAGGGGTCGATGCGCAGGCCGGTACGCTCGGCCACGAGGTTTTCGTGGCCCGCCGCCACGAGGTCGGCGCAGGCCTGCGCCGTGCGCCTGTCCTGCCACACGATGGCGCGGTGAATCGCCTTGCCCGTCCGGCGGTCCCAGATCAGCGTCGTCTCGCGCTGGTTGGTGATTCCGATTCCCGCGATGTCGCCCGCATGCAGCCCGGCCCTGGCGATCGCTTCGCGGGCCGTCGCCAGCACGCTCTCCCAGATATCCTCAGGCTCATGCTCGACCCAGCCGGATGCTGGGAAATGCTGCGGAAACTCCTGCTGGGCAGCCGCGACGACCGCGAGCGAGGCATCGAACAGGATCGCCCGCGAGGATGTCGTGCCCTGGTCGATGGCGAGGATGTGTCTGGCAGCCATGGCGAATCTCTTGCCCTTCATGCGTCTTGGCCGGCAGGCGGGCCGGCCGGCGGACACTGGCCGATCAGCCGCCGCTCGCGCAAGGCCGGGCGGTGCCTCTGCAAGGTTCCGCTTGGCATGGGGCTTGCCCTGTAGTTACCTTGACGACGAAGCAACCGGCCGCACGACGCTGCGGCCCCTGTCCAGCCCCGTGCTGGCAGGTCGAGGGATTGGAAACGGTGGCGGTCGAGGACCGGCAGCAACGGGACGTCACGCATGTGGCGTCGCCGCATAGGCATACCACCGATCCGCAACGGGCCGGTGGCGCATCTGTTTCCGCCGCCTTCAAGAGCTACAACCCGGCATCGATCGATCAGCAGCCCGCCGCGACCTATGCAGCGCTGGATCTCGGCACCAACAATTGCCGGCTCCTGATCGCGCGCCCCGCGCAGCACGGCTTTCGGGTCGTCGATGCGTTTTCCCGCATCGTCCGCCTTGGCGAAGGGCTCGCTGCCAGCAGCCGCCTGGCCGATGCGGCGATGGACCGTGCGGTCGAGGCGCTGAAGATCTGCCGCGGCAAGATGGCGAATCGCGGGGTCACCCGTGCCCGCCTCGTCACCACCGAAGCGTGCCGTGCGGCGACCAACGGGCTAGACTTCATCCGCCGCGTCGCAGCCGAGGCCGAGCTCTCGCTCGAAATCATCGACCAGCGCACCGAGGCGGCGCTTGCCGTCTCCGGCTGCGCGGCGCTGACCGACCCGGCGGCCGAGAGCGTCATCGTCTTCGACATCGGCGGCGGATCGACCGAGATCGTCTGGCTCGGCGGGCGCAGCGAGGCGCGCGACCCTGCCGCCCGTATCCGCGAATGGGCCTCGCTGCCGATCGGCGTCGTTATCGTGGCTGAACGCTACGGCGGTATCGAGGTCAGCCGCGAGCTCTTCGAACAGATGGTTCAGGATTGCACGCAAGCGCTTGAGCCATTTGCGAAAAAGGCTTCTGCCGCCTGCGACTCAAAGGGCTTCCACCTGCTTGGAACCTCCGGCACGGTGACGACCGTCGCCGGCATCCATCTCGACCTGCCCCGCTATGACCGCCGCGAGGTCGACGGGCTGTGGATGCACCAGCACGACGTCGCCGCCGTCATCGACCGTCTGATCGATATGGATTATGCCGCCCGGGCGGCCAATGCCTGCATCGGCCGCGAACGCGCGGATCTGGTGCTGGCCGGCTGTGCGATTTTCGAGGCGATTCACCGCGCCTTCCCGAGCGAGCGCGTCCGCATCGCCGATCGCGGACTGCGCGAAGGCATCCTGCTACGCATGATGCACGAAGACCGTGCCTGGTGGCGGCGGAAATAGGTTAAGGGCCCATGAGTATCGGAAAATCGGGTGGCAAGACCGGCGACGGCAAAGCCTCCGGAGGTGCGCGCGACATGCGCGTCAAGGTGAAGAAGGCGGGCAAGCTCAAGCATTCCTCGCAGCTCTGGCTCGAGCGCCAGCTCAACGACCCCTATGTGAAGCGGGCCAAGGAACTGGGCTACCGCTCCCGCGCGGCCTTCAAGCTCGAGGAGATGGACGACCGCTACAAGTTCCTGAAGCCCGGCCAGCGCCTGCTCGATCTCGGCTGCGCGCCGGGCGGCTGGTGCCAGGTCGCGGCCAAGCGCATCGGGCTCGAACGAGGCAAGGGCCGCATCGTCGGCATCGATCTGCTGCCCGTCGATCCGATCCCCGGCGTCGACCTGATCGAACTCGATTTCATGGCCGAGGAGGCCCCGGCCCTGCTGACCGAACGCCTCGGCGGACAAGCCGATGGCGTCATGTCCGACATGGCCGCCAACACCACCGGCCACAAGAAGACCGACCATCTCAAGATCATCGCGCTCGCCGAAGCGGCGCTGGAATTCTCGCACAGCGTGCTGGCGCCGGGCGGCTTCTTCCTCGCCAAGCTGTTCCAGGGCGGAGACAGCGCCGAACTTCTTGCCGGCCTGAAGCGCGACTTCACCACCGTCCGGAACGTCAAGCCGGCCGCGAGCCGCGCCGATTCCTCCGAACTGTATGTGCTGGCGACCGGCTATCGCCGAAAGCAGGCCGACGAAACCGCTGACGCCTGAAGGCGACGCAAGCCAGCAGTTTCAAGGCGCCGGATCCGCTACTCCAGCGGTTTCTGGTCGGCGAGCGCCTCGGCCGTGACCTTGCGCGCGCTCACCGGGACGTGACCCGAAACTTCGGTTCCGGCGTCGGGGGCAAGCTGCACCATCCAGAGCACCGAGGAAGCCGACACCAGCCCGACGATCGCGAAGGCCGGCCAGAAATCGCCGGCTGCGAGCGCCTTGCCGCCATTAAAGGTGTTGGCGGCCTCCAGCGCGAAGGCGCCGATGGTCACGCCCATGCTGAGCGAGAGCTGCTGGGCGACGCTCGACAGGCTCGTGGCGCTCGACATGTCGCGGTTGGAGACGTCAGCATAGCTGAGCGCGTTGATGCCGGTGAACTGCAGCGAGCGGAAGCAGCCGCCGATCAGCAGCACGGAGAGCATGATCGCATGCGGCGTGGTCGGGGTGAACAGGCCGGAGGCGGCGAGAAAGGCGGCGCCGATCACGGCATTGATGGCCAGCACGCTGCGAAAGCCGTAGCGCGCCAGAATCGTCCTCGCCAGCGTCTTCATGATCAGCGCGCCTGCTGCCGAAACGAAGGTGATCAGGCCCGACTGCAAGGCGTCGAGCCCGAAGCCGAGCTGCAGCATCAGCGGCAGCAGGAAGGGGATCGCGCCGATGCCGGTGCGGAAGATCGAGCCGCCGATGACACCGATCCGGAAGGTCGGAATCCGGAACAGCGACAGATTGAGCACCGGATAGGGCACCCGCCGGGCATGGAACCAGTAGGCCGCCAGCGCCGCCGCCCCGGCCAGCACGCAACCATAGGAAACGACTTGAGGAACCAGATGCCGGCCGCCCGTCGCCAGGCCCAGCATCAGGCTGGCAAAGCCGAAGGAGGACAGCAGAAAGCCCTTCACATCCAGCGGCGCGACGTCCTCCTCGCGGATATCCTCGAAGAACAGGCTCGACAGCACGATGCCGATAACGCCGATGGGAATGTTGATGAAGAAGATCCAGCGCCAGTCGAAATAGGTGGTGATGAAGCCGCCGAGCGGCGGCCCCACGACAGGTCCGACCAGCGCCGGGACCGTCAGATAGGCCAGCGCGCCGACGATCTCGGACTTGCTGACGCTGCGCAGGATGACGAGGCGCCCGACCGGGACCATCATCGCTCCGCCCATGCCCTGGACGAAGCGCGCGCCGACGAAGGCGCCGAGCGAGTTCGACACGGCGCAGAGAATCGAGCCGAGCATGAAGACGCACAGCGCCGAGCGGAAGATCGTGCGGGCGCCGAAGCGGTCGGCCATCCAGCCCGAGATCGGGATGAAGACGGCGAGACTCACCAGATAGGAGGTCAGAGCGAGCTTCAGCGCGATCGGGTCCTCGCCCAGCGACTTGGCGATCACCGGCAACGAGGTCGCGATCACGGTCGAGTCGGTGTTCTCCATGAACAGCGCGCAGGCGACGATGAGAGGAAGCAGTTTGGCGCGTTGCAAGGCGATAACCTTCCGCACTCACACTGATGTGAGCGGCGTTGAAATCATAAGCTAGGTTATTAATGCCAGGGCAGCGGCGTGACGAGAGGCGAAGTTGCGATTTCCGGCCATTTCACGCGATTGCTACGCGCTCCCGCCATGCGCTGATCTTATGGCCCATCCTCCAACACAAATCCGCCATGCGTGTGCCGCACTCCTTCCTGTGCCCGGAAGCCACCATCTTTACGGTATCCGGCCTGGGTCCGGATCGGCGCGAGGGGCGCGCGTCGTAACCTCCGGAGAGCTGACATGATCCCTAATTCGATCATTTCCACGGTTTCGCGACGTATTCCCGGCGGCGTGCGGCTGGCGGGCCTGGCCTTGCTTGCCGGGCTGAGCTACGGCGCGGCAGCCGCCCCTGCTTCCGCTGCGATGACCGACTGGCAGATGGCCTGTCAGGACAAGGCCGCGCCGCAGGGCTATGGCGAGAGCATTCGCTACAACAACTGCGTGAGGCAGCGCGACTGCGAACGCCTGGCGAACCAGATGGGGCATATGGCCATGGCAATGGGCTGCTTCGGCGTGATGCCGGACGCCCCGGCCGTGCCGTTGCGATCGCGCAACTGAAACGGGCAGGCTTCTCGCGACCGATCTCGGGGCAGCGATGCGCCGGGAATTTTGCCGCACTGCAAAATTCTCCGCGCCCCGCACTAGCGGAGCGCGGGCGCACATGCTAACGGGCCTCGTCAACTTGGCCATGGGCGCATCCGCCCGGCCCCTAGAAAGCCGGCTTGCCCGGCGTCGGAGTTGACGATGGCGCTTTCCCTCGACGGTCTGATTCGCGACGGTTTCACCTTCGACGACGTGCTGCTTGAGCCCGGCCCGTCCGAGGTCATGCCGGCGGATGTCGACATCCGCACCAGGCTCACCAAGTCGATATCGCTCAACCTGCCGATCATCGCCTCGGCGATGGACACCGTGACGGAAGCGCGCATGGCGATCGCCATGGCGCAGGCTGGCGGCCTCGGCGTCATCCACCGCAACCTCGAGGCCGACCAGCAGGCGGCGCAGGTGCGCCTCGTCAAGAAGTTCGAGTCGGGAATGATCGCCAACCCGATCACGATCTACCCCGACGAGACGCTGGCCGACGCGCTCGCGCTGATGAAGCAGAACGGCATCTCCGGCATCCCGGTCGTCGAGCGCGGCCCGCAGGGGCACAAAGGCAAGCTCGTCGGTATCGTCACCAACCGCGATGTGCGCTTCGCCGCCAACCCGGCCCAGCCCGTCTCGGAGCTGATGACCAAGGAACGGCTGATCACGGTGCGCGAGGGCGTGAGCCAGGAGGAGGCCCGGCGCCTGCTGCACCAGTTCCGCATCGAGAAACTGCTGGTCGTCGACGATCACTACCGCTGCATCGGCCTGATCACCGTCAAGGACATGGAGAAGCAGGTCGCGCATCCGAACGCGGCAAAGGACGCGCAAGGGCGCCTGCTCGTCGCTGCCGCAACCACGACCGGCGACCAGGGCTTCGAGCGTTCGGAGATGCTGATCGACGCCGGCGTCGATCTCATCGTCGTCGATACCGCCCATGGCCACTCGTCGAAGGTGCTCGACGCGGTCAGCCGGGTGAAGAAGCTCTCCAATTCGGTCCAGGTCATCGCCGGCAACGTCGCCACTGCCGGCGGGGCGCAGGCCCTGATCGATGCCGGCGCGGACGCGGTCAAGGTCGGCATCGGCCCGGGCTCGATCTGCACCACCCGCATCGTCGCGGGCGTCGGCGTGCCGCAGCTCACCGCGATCATGGACGCGGCCTCGGCGGCGGCGAAGGCGGGGGTTCCGGTCATCGCCGACGGCGGCATCAAGTATTCTGGCGACCTTGCCAAGGCACTTGCCGCTGGCGCCTCCTGCGCCATGGTCGGCTCTCTGCTCGCCGGCACCGACGAGACGCCGGGCGAAACCTTCCTGTACCAGGGCCGCTCCTACAAGGCCTATCGCGGCATGGGCTCGGTCGGCGCGATGGCCCGCGGCTCGGCCGACCGCTACTTCCAGCAAGACATCAAGGACACGCTGAAGCTCGTGCCCGAGGGCATCGAGGGCCAGGTCGCCTATAAGGGGCCGGTTTCCACCGTGCTCCACCAGCTCGCTGGCGGCCTGCGCGCCGCCATGGGCTATGTCGGCGGCCGCAACCTCGAGGATTATCGCAACAAGGCCCGCTTCATCCGCATCACCAGCGCCGGCCTGCGCGAGAGCCATGTCCACGATGTGACGATCGTGCGCGAGAGCCCGAACTACCCGACCCGGTCTTGAGTCCGCGCAAGCTTCGTGCAGCACTGGCCGGGACTATCCTGGCCAGTGCCGACACGAGGCGACCGCGACCATGACCCTGAAGCTCGTCTATCCCACGCTGGCCCTGATCCTCTGGATCTTCATCGTCGGCGTCATCCTGATGCTGCGCCGGAAGGACGCCTTCTCCTCCGGCGCCGTGCGGCCGGAAGACGTGACGGTTTCGACCGAGCGCTATCCTGTGCCCGCCCGCCTCGCCTCCGCGAACTTCTCGAACCAGTTCGAGACGCCGGTTATCTATTTCGCGCTCATCATGCTCGCGATGGAGGTCGGCGCCACCAGCTATGTGATGGCACTGCTGGCCTGGGTTTATGTCGCGACCCGCGTCATCCACACGCTCATCCATATCGGCCCCAACAAGCTGCCCGTGCGCGGAGCGGTCTACGGCATCGGCGCCCTCGCCCTGGTCGGCATGTGGATCGGCGTCCTGCTCGCCGTCGTCTGAGCACCCTCGCCCGCCGCCCTGCCGCCTGTCGTTAAGCATTTCAGGCGTTTGCGGAGCGTGGCGCAGCGAAAGCGTTGAATCTTAACGAAACGTAAACTACACCCAACCAGCGGCGGACGGTGAACAAGCGCAGGTTGGAGTGACGCGATGTTGCGTGTCCGTGAAATCCCCGTGCGGGCATTGTCCCGCAGCGGCGAGACCGGTTACGCCGGCTCTGTCAGCAAGGCCCCGGCCCGCTCGCGTGCCGGCCGCTGGGCTGCGGCGACCGTGCTCGGCATGGCCGTCGGCTGCGGCGGCATGGTGCTGACGGCTTCGCTGGTCCAGGCGGACGACGATGCCGGCATCCGTTCGTTCTTCCTCGAGGAAGCCGCGCGCAGGGCTGCACGCGCTCCGGCGCAGAGCGCCTCCTATGCATCGACCCGCCCGACCGCTTATGCGCCGGCCACGAATGGCTGGCGCCTGCCCCTGATGCAGATGCGGCCGGATGGGCGCATCGCCCACCCGCCGATCGCGCTCAACCCCTTCAGGCAAAGCCCGAAGAAGGTTGCAGCCCGCCCGCACAGACCGGCCGAAGCCGGTGCCGCCCTGGTTTCCGCGAACAATGCCCAGACCTTCTGCGTGCGGCTCTGCGATGGCTTCCATGCCCCTATCGGCCATCTGCGGTCGGCTAGCGACCTGAACGCCCACGAAGCGCTTTGCAAGGCGATGAACCCCGGCATTCCGGTCAAGGTCTTTCGAGCAGCCGCGGGCTCGACCAGCATCGACTCCGCCGTCGCAGCAGATGGCCAGCGCTATGCGGCGCTGCCGATGGCCTATAGCCACGAGAAGGCTGCCGACCCTGCCTGTCGCCCCGCCATCGTCCAGGCCGGCGAGCGACGCATCTCGCTCCTGCGGGACATCACGCTCCGCCCCGGCGACAGCGTCGTCCTCGACGGCAAGGTTTCGACCTTCACCGGCGGATCGAGCTGGCCCTACAGCCGGCGCGACTTCCGCGACTTTCGCACGGCGCCGGAGCTGAGCACGGCCCAGCGCCAGCAGATCGACGAACGGGTCGGCGTTTCACGCATGGAGGCGGAGGCGCGCAGCCTTAGGCGGCAGATGCTGGTGCGGGAGGCCTATCTGCAGGATGAGACCGTCGCCAGCGATGCTGTGCTGCGTGGCTCGATCGATCCCGGGACGCGGGTCGCCGTGCGCCTGATCCCGATCACGGCTGCGTCACGCTGACGCCGAAGCGCGGCTTAGACGGAAGACGTACGACTCGCATGGCGCGGAATCGCTTCGCCATTCCAATGCCATGGCCAGAAGATTAGAATTCATCAAAATAAGAAACAGTCTGGAACTCATACAAGGCTCTGATTTTAAAGGATGATTCCGTTGACAGCAGTGTCGGCGCCCCTTTAACCCTCGCCCGTCGCGCCCTGGCGCCCTGAACCGACGGAGCGAAAGAATGATCAAGAAGAAGCACCTCCACGCCCTGACGCTGTCGTCCTGCCTGCTCGCCGCACCGGCGCTCGCCCAGGAGGTCAATCTCTACACGACGCGCGAGCCCGCCCTGCTCAACCCGGCGCTGGAAGCCTTCAGCAAGGACACCGGCATCAAGGTCAACGCGGTCTTCCTGAAGGACGGCCTGCAGGAGCGCATCCGCGCCGAAGGTGCCAACAGCCCGGCCGACGTCATGCTCGTGGTCGATGTCGGCGAGATCAATGCTGCGGTCGATGCCGGCGTCACCCAGCCGATCAATTCGCAGACCGTGGACAAGATCGTCCCGGCGCAGCTGCGTCCGGACAACAACTGGGTCACGCTGACCAAGCGCGCCCGCATCGTCGTTGCCTCGAAGGAGCGCGTCGCGCAGGACGCGATCACCTATGAAGAGCTGGCGGATCCGAAGTGGAAGGGCAAGTTCTGCATCCGCGCCGGCCAGCACCCCTACAACAACGCCTTCTTCGCCGCCTATATCGCCCATAACGGCCTGGAGAAGACCGAATCGTACCTCAAGGCCCTGCGCGCGAACGCTGCCCGCAAGCCCGGTGGCGGCGACCGCGATGTGGCGCGCGACATCCAGTCCGGCCTCTGCGACGTCGCTGTGATCAACACCTATTATATCGGCCTGATGAGCCAGGCGAAGAACGAGCAGAAGGGCTGGTACGACGCGATCAAGCCGCTCAAGACGACCTTCGCCGATGGCGGTACCCATGTGAACGTCTCGGCTGCCGCGCTGGCCAAGAACGCCCCGAACAAGGACAACGCCGTCAAGCTGATCGAGTACATGCTCGGCGAAAAGGCGCAGGCCCTCTACGCCAACGGCAATTTCGAGTTCCCGGTCAACAGCGCCGTCACCGACTCGGCCGCCGTCAAGCTGCTCGGCGCGGTCACGCCGGACAAGCTGCCGCTCTCCGAGGTCGCCAAGCAGCGCAAGCCCGCCGCCGATCTCGTCGACAAGGTCGGTTTCGACAATTGAGCCTGAGCGCTCCGCTCACCGCTTCGCGACGGCCGCCATTCACATGGCGGCCGTCGACGCGTTTTGCACTGGCATCGCTCGCGGGCGCAGGGCTCGTCCTGGCGCCGCTGCTGGCGCTCGTGGCGACCGCCCTGTCAGCCTCGCAGGCCGCGGAGATCTGGCCGCATCTCGTCGCCAACGTGCTGCCGTCCGCACTGCTCCAGACCGGCTTGCTGCTGGCAGGGGTAGGCGTCGTCAGCACCATCCTCGGTGTCGGCACCGCCTGGCTGGTCACGCAGTTCGAGTTTCCGGGCCGGCGGCATTTCGAATGGCTGCTGGTGCTGCCGCTGGCGCTGCCCACCTATCTGACGGCCTATATCTACGTCGAATTCCTCGGCTTCCAGGGACCGCTGCAGAGCGCGCTGAGGGCGCTCGCCGGCTGGCGCACCCTGCGGGACTATTGGTTTCCCGATCCGCGCAACCTGCCCGGCGCGATCGCGATCATGGCTGTTGTCCTCTACCCTTACGTCTATCTCAGCACCCGCGCCCTCTTCAGCATCCAGGGCGCGACGATCGTCGAGGCGGCGCGCAATCTCGGCGCGACGCCGGGCCGGCTGTTCTGGCGCATCGGCTTGCCGCTCGCCCGGCCGGCGCTCGCGGCCGGGCTGACGCTCGTCCTGCTCGAGACGCTCAACGACATCGGCGCGACTGAATATCTCGGCGTCCGCTCGCTGACCCTCTCGATCTACACCACCTGGATCAACCGGGGCTCGCTGCCCGGGGCGGCACAGATCGCCTGCGTGATGCTGCTTGTCATCTTCCTGCTGATCTGGACGGAGGCCCGCCTGCGCGGACAGCGTCGCTTCGCCCTGCCCGTGCGGCAGCCGCGCCCGCTCGGGCGCCGGCCGCTGCGGCCTCGCGCAGCGTTCCTGGCGGCGGTTGCCTGCGCCCTGCCCGTTCTGTTCGGCGCCATGTTGCCGATCGGCTACCTCGCCGCCGAAATCCTGCGACGCGGATTACTGGCGCAGTTCGACGCCGCCCTGCTGAGGTTGCTGGGCAATGCCCTCCTCCTCGCCGGCATCGCCTCCGCGATCGTGCTGCTGCTGGGTCTCGGCATCGCCACGGCCAGCCGCGCCGGCCGCGAAACCTGGCTGAAGCCCCTCGCCCGCCTCGCTTCGCTGGGTTACGCCGTGCCCGGCACCGTGCTCGCGCTCGGGCTGCTGATCCCGATCGCCGCGCTCGACAATGGGCTGGCCAACGCGATCACGGCCCTGTTCGGTATCAAGCCCGGCCTGCTGCTGATCGGTTCCGGCGCGGCGCTGGTTATCGCCTATGTCGTGCGCTTCCTGACCATCGGCATCTCCGGCGTGGAGAGTGGGCTCAGCCGCGTTTCGCCGCGGATCGACGATGCCGCGCGCGCTCTCGGCGCCGGCCAGCCCGAGATCCTGCGCCGCATCCACTGGCCGCTGATGCGCCCGGCCGTCGCAGGCGCAGCGCTGCTCGTCTTCGTCGATTGCCTGAAGGAGCTGCCCGCGACGCTGCTGCTGCGCCCGCTCAACCTCGAAACGCTGGCGACGGTGGTCTATGGCCACGCCTCGCGCGGCGTCTTCGAGGACGGGGCGCTCGCTGCCCTGCTGATCATCCTCGCCGGCCTCTATCCTGCCATGCTTCTGGCCAAAACCGGCACAAATCGTGCGGGATAGCGGGTTTCCCGGCCTCGACAAGCCATCGACATCAGCCTACACCATCCGCCGCCAGGGGGCTGGCTGATTTCGGCCGGTGCCGATTCGGAAGTCCATGACCAGACGCGCAGCGATCCTCGCCTTCAGCCTTGTTGTCCTGATCGGCCTGCTCGGATTGCAGCCGTGGGACCTTGCGCTCGAGCGGGTGCAGCGCAACGTCGTCGCCGCAATCGCCAAGAAGACCGGCTTCGTCGTCGAGACCGTCGAGCGCGCCGAGATCGCGCTCCTGCCGTTCCCGCGCATCAGCCTGTCCCAGGTCAGCTTCAGCCAGCGCGACGGCGCGCTTTCGGGCGAAGCGGTTCGCGTGCGGGCGCATCTGCGCCTGCTGCCCCTGCTGACCGGCACGCTCAGCTTCGACAGGATCGACCTCGTCGCGCCGCAGATCGATGTGGCGGTCGCGCCCGGCAGCGACGGCGTGACGGAGTGGCTTGCCGCGCCGCTGGCCGAGATCGAGCGGCTGCGCAGCCAGAGCAAGATCGTCGTCCAGGGCGGCTCGCTCTTCTTGCGCGCGAACGGCGCGATCCAGAGCGTGGTCCGCGACGTCCATCTCGTCATCGACGAACGCAGCCTGAACGAGCCGTTGGAATTGTCGGGATCGCTGACCTGGCGCGGCGTCCCAACCGAGGTGAGCCTGCGTTGGCCAATGGTCGGCCGCAACGGCAAGGCTGCGCTCTCGGCCAATTCGTCGCTTTTGAAGCTCAGGTTCGACGGCACGCGGTCCGCGCCTGACGAACCGGTCATCAATGGCCTTCTCGCTCTGTCCACCCCTTCCATTCCCCAGCTGCTGCGCTGGTTCGGCGAAGATTCGCGCCTGTCCGCGGCGCTCGGGGCCCTGACGCTGTCGGCCGATCTGCAGCTCAAGCCGCATGAAGCCTCCTTCAACAACGCCATCGCCAGCCTCGACGGCGAGCGTCTCGACGGCGTGCTCAAACTCTCCGAGACCGGGGCCGGACGCTTCGCGCTGTCAGGAACGCTGGCAGGGGCGACGCTCGATATCGGCCGCCTCGTCAATCGCCTGCCGATCCCGTCCGTCGACGCCAGCGATATCGGCCCGCTCGATCTCGACGGCTGGACCGAGCGCGAGATCGACCTCAGAATCTCGGTCGATGCCGCCAAGCTGAATGGCGCCCGCCTCAACGACGTCGCCAGCTATCTCCTGATCAAGAAGGGGCGCTTCGAGACCGGGCTGCTCCGGGCCGGCGCCTATGGCGGCAGCGTCAAGACGCGCCTCCTGGCGGTTAGCGCCCCCGCCGGGGTCGATGTGAAGCTCCAGGCCGGGCTCGAGCGCGTGAACTTCGGGCAGGCGTCGACCGACCTGCCGCAGCTGTCGCGGCTGAGCGGCAACGCCACCTTCCAGCTGGCGCTCGACGGCGTCGGCCGGACCTTCGATGAATTGCTCGGCTCTTTGGCCGGACGTGCCAATCTGTCGGTCAAGCAAGGCGAGTTCGGCGGGATTGCGTTCGTCGACCTGCTGCGCCGCGCCGAGCGCGCGCCCGCCCAGACCCTGCGCGACTGGCGCCAGGGCAAGACGCCGTTCGAGAGCCTGACCGCCAATGCCGGCATCGCCGGCGGGCTGATGGTCCTGACCGACGCCCAGATGAGCGGGCAGTCCTATCGCCTCAACCTGAGCGGCAACGCGTCGCTACGCACCCGCATCCTCGACATGGCCGCGTCGCTGGCGTCCACGACCAGCACGCTGACACTACCTTTCAGCCTCAAGGGTCCGGTGACCGCCCCGCTCTTCGAGCTCGAGACCGAGGCCTTCCTGAGCCCCGCCAGCGGCACGTCCTTCCCGTCTCTCCTCACGCGCTGATCGAAGCGACTTCCGCCGCGCGCGGAAATCCGCTCTGATGCGGCAAAGGCCGCCTGACGGCCGGAACGGGGGAGCGGTGATGAGGCAATGGATCMCGGGCGTTCTCGCCCTTGCAGGATGGGTCGCAGCGGGAATGGCCGACGCACAGGATCTGATGACCGAGAAGAAGGTCTTCGAGCTGCCGAGCTTCACGACCCAATCGGGACGCACGCTGAAGCAGGTCCGAGTCGGCTGGGAGAGCTACGGTACGCTCAATGCCGACAAGTCCAATGCCGTGCTGATCTGCCACTTCTTCTCGGGCAACTCGCACGCCGCCGGCAAATACGACGCCAAGGACGCACAGCCCGGCTACTGGGACGCGATCATCGGCCCCGGCAAGGCGATCGACACCGACAAGTATTTCGTCATCGCGTCCGACACGCTTGTGAACCTCAACACCGGCGACCCGAAGACGACCACCACCGGCCCCGCCTCGGTCAATCCCGACACCGGCAAGCCCTACGCGCTCGACTTTCCCATCGTCACCGTCCGCGACTTCGTCGAAGTTCAGAAGGCTCTCGTCGAAAGCCTTGGAATCAAAAAGCTTGCCTTGGTCGCCGGCCCCTCGATGGGTTCGCTCCAGACCTTCGAATGGGCCGCGAGCCATCCGGAGATGGTCGCCAAGGCGATGCCGGTGATCGGCGCGGCCGAGGCCGATGCGATGCTGATCGGCTGGCTCGACGTCTGGGCGGCGCCGATCCTGGTCGACCCCAACTGGAACAACGGCGACTATTACGGCAAGACGCCGCCGCTTGCCGGCCTCGCCAAGGCGCTGACAGCGGTGACGCTGCAGGCGAACCACCAGGAATGGGCGAACGCCACCTTCGGGCGCCGCCCCGCCAAGGAAGGGGAAGACCCGGCCAAGGCGCTCGCCAACAAGTTCCAGGTCCAGAGCGTGCTCGACAACGCCGGCGCAGCCCGAGCCAAGGTCTCCGACGCCAATCACTTCCTCTATCTGGTCAAGGCCAACCAGCTCTTCGCGGCCGGCAGCACTTCGCTCGCCGACGGCATGGCGAAGACCAAGGCGCCGATGTTGCTGGTGACGCAGCCGAAGGATCTGGTCTTCACCCCGGACGCGGTGGAGCGCACGGTGAAAGCGGCGAAGGACGCCGGGCGCGACATCACCCATGTGACCATCGACGGCGTCCGCGGTCATCTCGACGGCGTGATGTCGATGAAGCAGGCGGAAGGCGCCATCCGGGCGTTCCTGGCGAAGTAGGAACCGGACTCCTCCAGACCCGCGCGCGGTTCCGGCTTATCCCGCGAACCGCTCGCGGTAGGCTTGCGGCGTCGTGCCGAGCCGCCTGAGGAATGCGCGCCGCAGCGTTTCCTCCGAGCCGAAGCCGCAGCGGCCGGCGACGCGGGCGACAGAGTGCCCCTGATCCAGCATGTGGCGCGCCGTCTCGATTCTGATCTCTTCAACGGCCCGGGCCGGGGTCCGGCCCGTTGCCGTGCGGTAATGGCGGGCGAAACTGCGCAGGCTCATATTCGCCCGCGCGGCCAGCCGTTCGAGCGACAGGTCGCTGCGGAGGTTTTCGACGATCCAGGCATGCAGGCCGTCGAAGCGCTCGTCCCGCCCCTGCAGGGCGAGCGCCGTGCTGAACTGGGACTGCCCACCCGGGCGCTTCAGGAAGACAACGAGCTGGCGCGCCACCGCCAGCGCCGTTTCGCGACCGAGATCCGCTTCGACGAGCGCGAGAGCGAGGTCGATCCCCGCCGTCACCCCGGCCGAGGTCCAGACATTGCCGTCGCGGATGAAGATCGGATCGGGATCGAGGCGGACGTCGGGAAAGCGCGCCGCGAACTCGGCACAGCGCCCCCAATGGGTGACGGCGCGCCTGCCGTCCAGAAATCCGGCGGTCGCCAGCAGGAACGCGCCACTGCAGACGGAGGCCACGCGCCGTGCCGCACCGGCCCGCTCGCGTAGCCATGCGACAAGGGCCGGGCTGTCGCATGCGGCCTGGATGCCATAGCCGCCGGCGACGACCAGCGTGTCGACGGGTTGGTCCGGCCCGGAAAGCGGCTCCGTCAGCAGCGCAAGTCCCGCCGAGGTCATCACGTTGGGTTCGGCCGCCACCACCCGCGTCTCATAGGGCACGTCAGTTCTCGCCATGGCGGCAAGATCGTTGGCCGTAGCGAAGACCTGCAGCGGTCCCGTTACGTCCAGGATCTGCCCCTTCGGAAAGGTCAGGATCTCGATACGACGCGGCGTCTTTGGCATGAAACGAGGGGTGTTTGACAGAACAGCCAAAGGCTGGTCCGCTATCGTGCCCCTGTCAATCAGGAGCTGCTCCATGTCGTTTCATTTTGGCCTTCTCGTTTTCCCCGGCGTTCAGCAACTCGATCTCACCGGGCCGTACGAGGTCTTCGCTTCGCTCCCCGGAGCCCGTGTCGACCTCATCTGGAAAACGCTGGCACCGGTGCGGTCGGCGACCGGCCTTCCTCTGACGCCGACGACGACGCTGGCGGAGTGCCCGCCCCTCGATGTGCTCTGCATTCCCGGCGGAGGCGGCATCAACGCGCTCCTCACCGATGAGACGGTGCTCGACTTCCTGCGCAGGCAGGCGCCGCTGGTGCGTTACCTCACCTCCGTCTGCACCGGGTCCCTGGTCCTCGGCGCCGCCGGCCTCCTCACCGGCAAGCGCGCCACTACCCATTGGAATGCGCATGACTTCCTCAGCCATCTCGGCGCGATCCCCGTAAAGGAGCGTGTCGTGCAGGACGGCAACCTCATCACGGCCGGCGGCGTCACCTCCGGCATCGATTTCGGCCTGACGGTCGTGGCGGCATTGACCAGCCGGGCTGAGGCCGAGACGATCCAGCTCTCGCTGGAATATGCCCCCTCGCCGCCGTTCCGGTCCGGCACGCCGGAGGAAGCGACGCCCGCCATCGTGGCCGAAGCCCGCCGCCGCATGGCCGCGTCGCGCGCCGAGCGGGAGGCGATCCTCCTGCGGAAGTGAGCGCCGGCGGCGAGCTGCGCCACACCCGCCGGCTGCGATACCGACGATCAACGAGCTCGTATCGGCATCCCGGAGGCCCGGGCCTACGACAGGCGATAGGCTGCCGCCACGGCGCTCCCGCATGGCCGCGCGATCTTGCCCCCTTGGCCGCGCGCGGCAGTGGGATGTTAAGGTTGAACGGAAGCGGAGGATGTAACGCCGCTGACCGGCCGACGATGCCCGAGAATGCGGCCCCGGATGGACCATGCTCGAGCTCGATCACCTCACCGTCATCGCACCGACCCTCGCCGAAGGGGTGGCCCATGTCCGGGCTTGCCTCGATATCGACGTGCCCTTCGGGCAGCGCCACGGCTATATGGGCACGTACAACCATCTGCTCCAGCTCGGCGGCCGGGTCTATCTGGAGATCGTGGCCCGCGACCCGGACGCCGCGCCGCCCGGCCGCGCGCGCTGGTTCGGCCTCGACGATCAGCGGAAGGTGCGAGCCGACTGGGATTCGGGCCGCCGCTTGAGGGGATGGGTTGCCCGCACCGACGCGATCGACGCCGTGCTCGCGGCGCGCGGACACATCTTCGGAGAGAAGATCGCGCTGCCCTGGGCCGAACCGTCGTTCGATTTTGCAATCCCGATAGACGGCTCGCTTCCGCTCGGCGGCGCTGCTCCCTCGATCATCGACAGGCGCGGAAAGCCACGCTCAATGGAGAGCATCGCCGATCTGGGAGCCAGGCTCCGATCGTTCTCGCTCGAACATCCCGGCGCCGAGGCCCTCTCCGACCTCTATCGCGAGATCGGTATCGTCGGCGCGCCCGAGATCCTGCGCGGACCGGCCCTGTGCTACCGGGCGCAGATCGAGACCGCCCGCGGCCTGAAGCAGCTCTGTTGAAGCCGCCTACCCCGCCAGCGTCGCCTTCACCCCGTCGATCACGAACTGTACGGCGAGCGCGGCCAGGATCACGCCGAGCAGCCGCGTCAGCACGACATTGCCGGTGACGCCGAGGAGCCTGGCGATCGGCGTCGCAGCCAGGAACACGGCAAGGCAGCTCAGGATCACCAGCCCGCAGATCACAGCCAGCGCGATCAACAGCAGCGGATCGCCTCCTGCCCGACCCGCGAGCAGGATCATGGCCGTGAGCGCGCCGGGCCCCGCCATCAGCGGGATCGCCAGCGGAAAGGCCGCGACATTGCGGATATGATCCTGTGTGATCGCGGTGTCGGCGGTCTGCTGCTTGCGCTCGTTGCGGCGCTCGAACACCATCTCGAAGGCGATCCAGAACAGCAGCAGCCCGCCGGCGATGCGGAAGGCCGGCAGGGAGACGCCGAGCGCCTTCAGCACGACATCGCCGGCCACGGCGAAGAAGCCCATGATGCAGAAGGCGATGATCGAGGCGCGCACCGCCACCTGCCGCCGCTCGCCTGCCGACATGCCGCGCGTCAGAGACAGGAAGATCGGCGCCAGACCCGGCGGGTCGAGCGTCACCAGCATCGTGACGAGGGCGGATGTGACGAATTCGATGAACATGCGGAGGTGACTTCACCACGGCTTTTGCCCGCCGTCACCCGCGAAGAAAGGCGGGATTGTGGCAGGAGCTGTGGATGCTGACAAAAACCGCCGCCAAAACATTGATATCGCTTGGATATTTTTTACTTGGACAGCGCCCGCTTTTGCTGGCGCGAAAGGCCGGAATCGGGTAGCCAGAAGCCTGAAAAATACTAGGAATCGGGACATTTCCCTTTGAGCGACGATACCGACGACAAGCGCGACGACGCCCCGGATTTCGGCGGCGACATCAAGCCGATCGCGATCACCGACGAGATGAAGAAGAGCTATCTCGATTACGCCATGAGCGTGATCGTGAGCCGCGCTCTGCCCGATGTCCGCGACGGCCTGAAGCCTGTCCACCGCCGCATCCTGTTCTCGATGCATGAGAACAAGAACCTGCCCGAGCGGCCCTACACCAAATGCGCCCGCATCGTCGGCGACACGATGGGTAAATACCATCCGCACGGCAATCTCGCCGTCTATGACGCGCTGGTGCGCATGGCGCAGGACTTCTCGCTGCGCCTGCCGCTGATCGACGGTCAGGGCAATTTCGGCTCGATGGACGGCGACAGCCCCGCCGCCGACCGTTACACCGAGGCGCGTCTCGACAAGGCGGCGATGCCGCTGCTCGAGGATCTCGATCTCGATACGGTCGATTTCCAGCCGAACTACGACGGCAAGGAGCATGAGCCGACGGTTCTGCCGGCGCGCTATCCGAACCTGCTCGTCAACGGCGCCGGCGGCATCGCGGTGGGCATGGCGACCAACATCCCGCCGCATAATCTCGGCGAGGTCATCGACGCCTGCATCGCCTTCATCGACGATCCCGAGATCTCGATCGACAGCCTGATCGAGATCGTCCCCGGCCCCGACTTCCCGACCGGCGCCTCGATCATGGGCCGCAGCGGCATCCACGCGGCCTATCACACCGGCCGCGGCTCGATCGTGATGCGCTCGAAGACGCATATCGAGGAGCTGCGCAAGGAGCGCGAGGCGATCATCGTCACCGAGATTCCCTATCAGGTGAACAAGGCGACGATGGTCGAGAAGATTGCCGATCTCGTGCGCGAGAAGCGCATCGAGGGCATCTCGGACCTGCGCGACGAGTCGAGCCGCGAGGGCGTGCGCGTCGTCATCGAGGTCAAGCGCGATGCCGTCGCCGACGTGGTGCTGAACCAGCTCTATCGCTTCACCCCGCTGCAGACCTCCTTCGGCGCCAACATGGTGGCCCTGAATGGCGGCCGCCCCGAGGTGCTCAACCTCAAGGACTTCATTTCGGCCTTCGTCGAGTTCCGCGAGGAAGTCGTCTCGCGGCGCACGCGCTACCTGCTGAACAAGGCCCGCGAGCGTGCCCATGTGCTCTGCGGCCTGGCCACGGCGGTCGCGAATATCGACGAGGTCATTCGCCTGATCCGCACCGCGCCGACCCCGGCCGCGGCGCATGAATCGCTGATGGCACGCGACTGGCCGGCCGAAGACATCGCCCCGCTGATCGCGCTGGTCGACGATCCGCGCCACCCGATGAACGCGGACGGCACCTACCGGCTCTCCGACGCGCAGGCGAAGGCGATCCTCGAGCTGCGCCTCGCCCGCCTCACGGCTCTCGGCCGCGACGAGATCGGCGACGAACTGCAGAAGCTCGCCACCGAAATCGCGGATTATCTCGACATCCTGCGCTCGCGCGCCCGCATCCAGTCGATCGTCAAGACCGAGCTGGCGGAAGTGAAGGCTGCCTTCGCCACGCCGCGCCGGACCGAGATCCAGGACTGGGGCTCCGACCTCGACGACGAGGACCTGATCGCCCGCGAGGACATGGTCGTCACCGTCAGCCATGGCGGCTACATCAAGCGCGTGCCGCTCTCGACCTATCGGGCGCAGCGGCGCGGCGGCAAGGGCCGCTCCGGCATGGCGACCAAGGACGAGGATTTCGTCGCAAGGCTCTTCGTGGCCAATACCCATACGCCGGTGCTGTTCTTCTCGTCCGAGGGCCAGGTCTACAAGGAGAAGGTCTGGCGGCTGCCGCTCTCGGCGCCGAACGCCCGCGGCAAGGCGCTGGTCAACATGCTGCCGATCGAACAGGGCGAGCGCATCACCACGATCATGCCGCTGCCGGAGGACGAGGCGAGCTGGGAGACGCTCGACGTGATGTTCGCCACCGCCTCAGGCGGGGTGCGCCGCAACAAGCTCTCCGACTTCGTCAACGTCAATCGCGCCGGCAAGATCGCGATGAAGCTCGACGAGGGCGACCATATCGTCGACGTGCAGATCTGCACCGAGAACGACGATGTGCTGCTGACCACGGCCGACGGCCAGTGCATCCGTTTCGCGGTGCCGGAAGTGCGCGTCTTCAAGGGCCGCGACTCGACCGGCGTGCGCGGCATCAACCTGGCCAAGGACGATAAGGTGATCTCGCTGGCGATCCTGCGCCATCTCGACGCCACGCCCGACGAACGCGCCGCCTATCTCAAGCGCGCGGCGGCGGCCCGCAGGGCGCTTACCGGCGAGGCCGAGGATGGTGCCGAGGTCACGGCAGTGATCGAGGCTGATGCCGAGGAGAGCGGCGGCGACATCGAGCTCGGACTTGAGAAATACACCGCCATGGGCGCGGCCGAGCAGTTCATCCTGACCATCTCGGAGCGGGGCTACGGCAAGCGCACCTCCTCCTTCGAGTATCGGGTCACCGGACGCGGCGGCAAGGGCATCGTCGCCATGGTGGTCAACGACCGGAACGGCAAGCTCGTCGCGTCGTTCCCGGCCGTGGATACCGACCAGCTCATGCTCGTCACCGATGGCGGCCAGGTCATCCGCGTGCCTGTCGATGCCGGGCCGGACAACCGCATCCGCATCGCCGGCCGCTCGACGCAGGGCGTCACGGTGTTCAACACCGCCAAAGACGAGAAGGTCGTCTCGGTCGAATGCATCAACGACGACGGTGAGAATGGCGAGGAGGCCGGCGACGAGGCTCCGAGCGATGATCAGACGGAAGGCTGATCTGTCAGTGCTTTGCGGTGAGGTGTTCAGCTGATGACTCAGCTTTCGCCTCACTGTCTGCGCAAAGGTGACGGGAATGACGTCTGTCATTCCCGCGCGAACCGAAGCGTAGACCCAGGAATCTCGTTCAGGAGATTCTCGGGTCAAGCCCGAGCCTGACGGATAGTCCTCGCGACTTCGTTTGACTCGTAACGCTCCTCGCGCTCCCATCCGGTCATGAAGGCTCGTTCCGTGCCCGTCCGCTCGCCCGCGATCACGCCGGAGATCATGCTGCGCGCCTACGCCGCCGGCATCTTTCCGATGGCGGAAAGCGCCGATGATCCCGGCCTGTTCTGGGTGGAACCGGAGCTGCGCGGCGTCATCCCGCTCGAAGGCTTCCACCTCTCTTCGCGCCTCGCGCGCACCGTCCGCTCGGACCGCTTCGAGATCCGGGTCGACAGCGATTTCGAGGCGGTGATCGCAGCCTGCGGAGAGGCCCGGCCCGACCGGCCGGAAACCTGGATCAATACCCGCATCCGCGCCATCTTCGGCGAGCTTTTCGCGCTCGGCCACGTCCATACGGTCGAGTGCTGGCGCGAGGGCCGCCTCGTCGGCGGGCTCTATGGATTGTCGCTCGGTGCCGCCTTCTTCGGGGAAAGCATGTTCCACCGCGAGACCGACGCCTCCAAGGTCGCGCTCGTCCATCTCGTCGCGCGGCTGCGGCGCGGCGGCTATCGCCTGCTCGACACCCAGTTCCAGACCGGCCATCTCGCACAGTTCGGCACCGTCGAGATCCCGCGCGAGGCCTATCGGCTCCGGCTCGACGATGCGCTGCGCCACCAGGGCAACTGGCTGGCCTGGCCGATGGGCACTGTCGTCAGTGGCCAGCAGGCGCTGGCCGAACTTTAGCCCGAAGCCGGCCCGCGCGGATCGAGGCGCTCCGCCAGCCAGACGACGGCGATTGCGACGCTGACGCCCCAGCCGACCTCGACGACGCGCGAGAGCATCATCTGCTGCGCACTGGTTCCGGGATGTGGGACGAGCAGGATGATCGTCGCGGTGATGCCGGCGAGGCGCGCGGCGCTGGCGACGTTCAATAGCCAGGCGGCCAGAACCGAAAGCGCCGCCGCCAGCAGATAGCTCAGGATGTGCTGGCCGGTGACGAGCACGACCGCAACGCCGATCGCGCCGCCGATGGCAGCCCCGACGAACTGGTCGCGCGCCGTCGTCCGCGTCGCGCCGAACTCGGTCTGAACCACGGCAATCGCGGTGATGGCGGCCCAGAAGCCTTCACGCAGCCCCAGCGCCTGCGTCGGCAAATAGGCGGCGAGCGCCGCTGCACTCGACATCAGCGCGTGTTCGAGACCATCGCGGAAGCGCTGGCCAGCGGGAAGCCGCTTGCGCAGATCGGCGAGATGACGGCGCAGGCGCCTGATGCGCGTCGTTTCGCGCCCGGCTCCCTTGGTGGCGCCGTCGGGCGGCACGGATCAGCCGCCGCCGGTCGGGTCGCGGCCCTGGCCGGGATTGGTCGGGAAGAAGCGCTGGCTCGGCCGCTGCGGCTGCACCGGCACGCCACGCGGCGGCTCGACATCGATGCGCCCGCCGGGGGGCGGCACAGGCTGTTGCAAGGGCGGCGGCTGGTTGGGATCGCGTGGCGGCGTGCGCGGGCGGCGCGGATCCTCTGGCGCCGGCGGTGGCTCGGGCTCCTTCGGATCGACCACGAGTTCGGTGCCACCCTTGCACTCGGTCAGCCACACATCATAGATCGCGTGCTCGACACCGTGCAGGCCGGGGCTCGCCGCATACATCCAGCCGGTGAAGATGCGCCGGTACTCGTTCTTGAACGTCACCTCGTCGACCTCGACGAAGGCGTCGGTCTGCGGCGCCTCGGTCGGCGGCCGGCTCCAGCAGACGCGCGGAGTCAGTTGCAGCGCGCCGAACTGCACCGTCTCGTCCACGGCCACCTCGAAGGAGATGATGCGGCCGGTGATCTTGTCGAGCCCAGCGAAGACCGCAGTCGGGTTGCGGACGCGGTCGGCCTGCGCCGGTCCCATCGCAGCGAGCAGCGCGGCCGCGCTCGTGGCGAGGCCTGCCAGGGTCGAAAGGCGGAACAAGGACGGCATGCTGGCGCGAATCTCTTCCACAGCGCGGAAAGACCGCGACGGGGCGCAGTAACACGGCAAAGGCAGCGGAAAAAGGGCATCGCGCCCGAAACGGCCATTTCAGCTGCCGCTGCGGCCGCCCTGCCGCCCAGCAAAAAGGCCGCCCGAAAGGAGCGGCCCTGATATCTCGCAACCTGCCCTGCGACCTGGATCACCACGCGTCCGATCGGACGCGATAACGGTGGTCCATGTAGACTGCCATCGCATCGGATTTTTCCGGGAAGTGGTCTTCCCCTTTCGGTCCGATGCCTTGCCTCAGCGGCCCGGCGTCCAGGCCTGGTAGTCGCCGGTCGCGGCCGGGCGCTCGCCCTCGGCCAGCGTCGAGCCCTGCGGGCGGTAGGCCAGCGCCGTCCCGGTCCAGTTCTGCTCGTGCGGCTGCTGCCACTCGCGCGGCTGGTAGCTTTCCTCGGAGGGGGCGACGTCGACGGTGTGATGCAGCCAGCCATTCCAGCCGGGCGGCACCTTGGAGGCCTCGGCCTCGCCCCTGTAGATCACCCAGCGGCGCTGGAAGCCGAGCGCCTTGTCCTTCACCCCACCCTTGGTGCGGTAATAGACATTGCCGAACTCGTCCTCGCCCACCTTCTCGCCGAAGCGCCAGGTGTGGAAGCGCGTCCCGATGGTCTGGCCGTTCCACCAGGTGAAGATCTGCAGCAGCCAGTCCTTCATTGCCTTCAGTCCATGCGCTTGCAGCGCCGTGCGGAGAGGCCGGCGCGTCTTGGCCCGACTTATGGCGGCAGGACCCTGCTCTGTCCAGTCCGGAACGCTGTCGTTGGGGCGCTTCGCCGCGTCGGCGCCGCCGAATGCACCCTGGCGATATCCACAGGAGGGTACGAAGCGATGGTCCGGCGGGGCGCCGCCTCGGCCGCGCGGCATACGGCCTGATTCCTCCTGCTATCCGCCGCTGATTCCCGCCTGCGCTCCGCCGGAATTTCGCCGCGATTCGGCTCGCCCACCGCCATGATTCAGCGCCGAAGCGCACCGACTTCAAGCACTTGGAGCGGTCGCCGCAAGCGCCGTCTGCAAGCCCGCGGCCGGCGCCCAGGTTCACATCTCATTTACCGTGAATAGTGGGGATTTTAGGAACTGCGCTTCGGACGGCGCTGTGGCAATCTTGCCGCGCAGCGGCGATTCTTCCCGCCATTTCCAAGGCTTAGCCGGGGCCTTGAAACTTATCCCCATAACCCACACATCCCTACCAGATGTCGTGTCCACAGGGGTCTCGCTCCACTATTCCTTGACGCACGGAAGCGAACGGCTGTAGATTTTGACCATCGCATGACGGCCGGCGGCACCCCCTCTGGATGACTGCGAACCCTAGTTTTCCAGAGTGCTTACGGGCCTGCCGCCGCATCCGCTGACATCAGCGGAAGCGAACGGATTTGCGCGGGCATTTTGGGCGCGTCCGGGCCTGCAAGCGGGGCGACACCGCTAAGGACCCACGAGGCATCGAACCGAGTTTGGACTGACATCAGGAGCCGGCGATCAACCGGCCGCGCGGGGTATCCACCCGCGGCATGCAAGGACGAAGATCATGCGCATCGAGCGCCGCTATACCTCCGCCGGTCAGTCGCCCTACGCCGCGATCCCGTTCCGATCGGCCGTCAGCGAGATCAAGAACCCGGACGGCTCCGTCGTCTTCCGGCTCGAAGGCATCGAAGTCCCCGAGGCCTGGTCGCAGGTCGCGAGCGACGTGCTCGCCCAGAAGTACTTCCGCAAGGCCGGGGTGCCGGCGCGCCTGAAGAAGGTCGAGGAGAACGACCTCCCCTCCTTCCTCTGGCGCTCCGTCGCCGACGAGGCTGCTCTTGCCGAGCTGCCGGAAGGCGAGCGCTACGGCTCCGAGATTTCCTCCAAGCAGGTCTTCGACCGCCTTGCGGGCTGCTGGACCTATTGGGGCTGGAAGGGCGGCTATTTCTCCTCCGAGGAGGATGCCGCGGCCTTCCATGACGAATTGCGCTTCATGCTCGCGACCCAGCGCGTCGCGCCGAACTCGCCGCAATGGTTCAACACCGGCCTGCACTGGGCCTATGGCATCGACGGTCCCAGCCAGGGCCATTTCTACGTCGACTTCAAGACCGGCAAGCTGGTGAAGTCGAAGTCGAGCTACGAGCATCCGCAGCCGCATGCCTGCTTCATCCAGGGCGTGCAGGACGACCTCGTCAACGAGGGCGGCATCATGGACCTCTGGGTCCGCGAAGCCCGCCTGTTCAAGTATGGCTCCGGCACCGGCTCGAACTTCTCGATGCTGCGCGGCGAAGGCGAGAAGCTCGCCGGCGGCGGCAAGTCCTCCGGCCTGATGTCATTCCTCAAGATCGGCGACCGCGCCGCAGGCGCCATCAAGTCGGGCGGCACGACGCGCCGCGCCGCCAAGATGGTCGTGGTCGATGCCGACCATCCGGATATCGAGGCCTATATCGACTGGAAGGTGAAGGAAGAGCAGAAGGTCGCTGCCCTCGTCACCGGCTCCAAGACCGTCAAGAAGCACATGAAGGCTGTGCTCAAGGCATGCGTGAACTGCGAAGGCGATGCCGATTCCTGCTTCGACCCGGAGAAGAACCCCGCCCTGAAGCGCGAGATCAAGCTCGCCCGCAAGGCGCTGGTGCCGGACAACTACATCAAGCGGGTCATCCAGTTCGCCAAGCAGGGCTACAAGGACATCTCCTTCGACACCTATGACACCGACTGGGATTCCGACGCCTATCTCACCGTCTCCGGCCAGAACTCGAACAACTCGGTCTCGCTGACCGACGACTTCCTGCGCGCCGTCGAGAACGACAATGACTGGAACCTGACCGCCCGCACCTCCGGCAAGGTCCTCAAGACGCTGAAGGCCCGCGACCTCTGGGAGAAGATCGGCTACGCCGCCTGGGCCTCGGCCGATCCCGGCCTGCACTTCAACTCGACGATGAACGACTGGCACACCTGCCCGGCCTCGGGCCGGATCCGGGCGTCCAACCCGTGCTCCGAGTACATGTTCCTCGACGACACCGCCTGCAATCTGGCCTCGGCCAACCTGCTGCAGTTCTACGATACGGAAACCAAGGCCTTCGACGTCGCGGCCTATGAGCATCTCTGCCGGCTCTGGACGGTCGTGCTCGAGATCTCGGTGACGATGGCGCAGTTCCCCAGCCGCGAGATCGCCGAGCTCTCCTACGAGTACCGCACGCTCGGCCTCGGCTACGCCAATATCGGCGGTCTGCTGATGACCATGGGCCTCGGCTACGACAGCGACGAGGGCCGCGCGCTCGCCGGCGCGCTGACCGCGATCATGACCGGCGTCGCCTATGCGACCTCGGCCGAGATGGCGGGCGAGCTCGGCCCCTTCCCCGGCTACAAGAAGAACGCCAGCCACATGCTGCGCGTCATCCGGAACCACCGCACCGCCGCCCACGGCCTCGCCGACGGCTATGAGGGCCTGAGCGTTACGCCCGTCCCGCTCGACCACGCGACGCTGGCCCGCCTCGGCGGCTCGGCCATCACCATGGCGGAGCGCTCGCGCGCCGTCTGGGACGAGGCGCTCGAGCAGGGCAAGCGCTACGGCTATCGCAACGCCCAGTCGACCGTGATCGCGCCGACCGGCACGATCGGCCTGGTCATGGATTGCGACACCACCGGCATCGAGCCCGACTTCGCCCTGGTGAAGTTCAAGAAGCTCGCCGGCGGCGGCTACTTCAAGATCATCAACCGCGCCGTGCCGGACGCGCTGCGTGCGCTCGGCTACCGCGAGGCCGATATCGCCGAGATCGAGGCCTATGCCGTCGGCCACGGCTCGCTGAAGCAGGCGCCGGGCGTCAACCCGTCGACGCTGCGGTCCAAGGGCTTCACCGACGAGAAGATCGAGGCGGTCGAGAAGGGGCTGAAGAGCGCCTTCGACATCAAGTTCGTCTTCAACAAGTGGACGCTGGGCGAGGATTTCCTCACCGGCACGCTCAAGGTCCCGGCCGAGAAGCTGAACGACATGTCGTTCGAGCTCCTGCCCTTCCTCGGCTTCAGCAAGGCCGAAATCGAGGCCGCGAACGTCCATGTCTGCGGCGCGATGACGCTGGAAGGCGCCCCGCACCTGAAGACCGAGCACTACAACGTCTTCGACTGCGCCAATCCCTGCGGCCGCATCGGCAAGCGCTACCTCTCGGTCGAGAGCCATATCCGCATGATGGCGGCGGCGCAGCCCTTCATCTCGGGCGCGATCTCCAAGACCATCAACATGCCGAACGACGCGACGGTCGAGGACTGCAAGAGCGCCTACATGCTCTCCTGGAAGCTGGCGCTGAAGGCGAACGCCCTCTACCGCGACGGCTCCAAGCTCTCGCAGCCGCTGAACTCGGCGCTGATCTCGGATGAGGACGACGACGCCGACGACGCGCTTGAGACGCTGGTCGCCGCGCCGATGGCGGCGCGCGCCACCCAGATCTCCGAGAAGATCGTCGAGCGCATCGTCGAGCGCATCGAGCGCAAGCGCGAGCGCGAGAAGATGCCGGACCGCCGCACGGGCTACATCCAGAAGGCGACGGTCGGCGGCCACAAGGTCTATGTCCACACCGGCGAGTATTCGGACGGGCGCCTGGGCGAGATCTTCATCGACATGCACAAGGAAGGCGCCGCCTTCCGGGCGATGATGAACAACTTCGCCATCGCGGTCTCGCTCGGCCTGCAATACGGCGTGCCGCTGGAGGAGTATGTCGAGGCGTTCACCTTCACCCGCTTCGAGCCCTCGGGCTTCGTCGCCGGCAACCAGTCGATCAAGAACGCGACCTCGATCCTCGACTACGTCTTCCGTGAGCTCGCGATCTCATATCTCGGTCGGAACGACCTCGCGCATGTCGACCCCAGCGAGATCGGCCATGACGTGATGGGCGGCGGCGTCGGCCAGGACAAGGCGCCGGATGCGGCTCCGATCCTGTCGACCCCCCTCGCCTCGACCGGCTTCCGCCGCGGCAAGCCGATCAACCTGCTCGCCATCCAGGGCGGCGGGGCGGCGAACGACGCGGTCGCCCGCTCAGCCTCCACTGTGACGGCTCTCGCCACGGCTGGCGCGACCGCGCTGAAGGAGGAGCCGGAGGCCTATGGCGAAGCGGAGATGGCCAAGCTCGGCTTCGCGGCGCCCGCCGCCCAGCCGACCCAGTCGGAGCGCCGGGCCGAGGCGATCATGAAGGGATATGTCGGCGACAGCTGCGGCGAATGCGGCAACTTCACGCTGGTCCGCAACGGCACCTGCCTGAAGTGCAACACCTGCGGATCCACGACAGGCTGTTCCTAGTATGCCGAGTTAATTGATTGTAGTGAAAATCGGGGCATAATGCTGCCGCGATTGTAGGTCGAGTTCCGCAATCTAAGAGGGGCGCCCAGCTGAGCCGGGCGCCCTTTTTCATGACACATCGGCTTCGCGCAAATGACGCAGCAGCGTGATGCAGCATGCGGCAGGCGCATTTCTATCGAATCAGCCGACCGACTCGCCAGGTGGCGATCACATCGAATGTTCCGGCGGTAGGAACGGGCCTCAAGGTCGCCTCCCGTCTTAGAAGGGTCGTCTAAGCGAAGCCTTCTCTCCTAAAGCAGACCAATCCGAGGGAACGCCATAAAGTGAGGCCGGGCTCGGACGGACTGTGCCGTCAAGCTATCAGGCCGACATTAAGGTGGCCGAATGCTTGCCTGCATTCCGGCTCCCCAGCCTCGCAGTAATCGTCCCCATTCCATCCGAGCGCAACGTGCAGCAAGCAAACGGATGAAGCGATGCGGACCGCCAAAAGAAGCCTAACTACCCGGATGTACCGCTCGAAGCAATGACGCTCGCCATGCTGGTCTTTCCGTCCGTATGGGATTGGTATCTCGGCTGGAGGGAACGCAAGCGAGGCTTCTTCACGATGTGGGAAGTCGACATGCTGACGAACGCTGATCTCAATCCTGCTTCCTCAGGTGTTTCCTAAAAGGATGTCGACCAGATCGCCGGTGCCAGGCTGATAGCCTCGTCCAGCGGCGGCTTGATCATAAATATTCGGGAGGCTCCGCCAAATACGAAGACTCGATAGACCCTCCAGGCATCGGGCCGCTCGTACACTACCGCCAACTCGTTGCTTTTAAGGTAAAAGGGCGTGGTCTTGGCCCCGCGGGTTGTTTTCACCTCGATCAGGGTCTCCCGCCCATTGTCTTCGCAGGACTGGATGTCGAAGCCCGCGCCGTCTCCATCGTCACGTGCGACCCACCTCACCTTGCTCATCAGATCACGTCGGCCCGCATTGAGCAGCCGCCGCTCCTCCACCTCAAAAACAAACTCCTCGCCCGCCTTCCCGAGACTTCGATTGCGCTCGTCACGCTCAGCTGGGTCAAACTTTCGCACCAAGCGCTCAAGCGGCTCGGAGACGCGTTGCGGATGGCGCTGCTGCGGCGGCACGAACAGGTCATCCGCCGCGATATTTGACGCAGGACGATCCACAGGGACCGCCCACAGCCAGGTTGCTGACGCTAGATGCTTGCCAACCTCCGCTACTAGCGCCTGCTGATAATTCGCTCGAGGTTTGTAGGCGCGTAGCCCCTTCCCCGATTTAAGTTCAGCGTGACGCTGTACGTGAGCAGGCCTCCGCATAGCGGGAAGGCCAGTATCGAGTAGGACCCAACTTACCAAATTGGCCCTTAGCTGACGTCTGGAAGGCCCGCTCCTGAGCGATGCAAGATCGGTAGCTGAGCGGCCGAGGCTATGCCAGCGAGCAGTTCCAGAAACTCATGACCGACAACGGCGTCACCTGCGCGACAAGCCACTCCGGCAATGTCCGGGACAACGCCGTGACGGAGAGCTTCTTCTCATCGCTCAAGACCCAGCGGACTAGAGGCAGGGTCTACCGGACACGCGACGATGCTCGTGCCTACGTGTTCGATTACATCGAGCGGTTCTAAAACGCCGTTCGCAGGCGCTCGACCATCGGCTACATCAGCCCGGTCGAGTTCGAAAAGAAGGTGGGATTAGTCTGACCAACTGTCCACGAAACCGGCAGCAGGTCAACTCTACCAGCCAGTTTTCGACCATCATGTGGAGCTGGACGAAGGGAAACTTGGTCAATTCCTGGCCCATAGAACCTGGCTCTCGGAAACTCTAGGTGCCAGCCTGAAGGGCCCAAGCGTCCCCTTCGCGGAGATGCTGGCTGAGCTTTAACCCACGCCGCCCGAGGGATCAAAGCTCGTATGCGGCTTGTCCGGCTCTGTCTGGAGGCCGGAATGGCTCGCGATGGCGTAGCACTGGAAGAAGGTCGATCACGCCAACGAGGCTTCCGCTGAGCTGCCCTGTAATTGACAGATGACGTAACGTCTGGTTGATTTAATACGCGCTCACAACTTCAAAGAGGGGGAGCTATGTCGTCGCGCGTCTACTCTGTCACCGAGGTTCGCGTTCAGCATCTGATGGTTATTCCCGAGAACCCGCCGGCCATCTCTGTCGAGGTAAAGGGTTACACCCCGACTTCCGGCTGGCAGTTTCCCGAGCTGGGGCCATGGATGTACATTGCGGAGCCAGCTGATGGCATACTTGACCTAGATTTCATCGCTACACCGCCCACCGGCTTTGTCTTGCAGGTCTTTACCCCGATTTCGGTAACGCAGGCGTTCCCTATTCCCAAATGGGTGAAGGGCGTGCGCGTGCACGCTGCCACGAACAACATGGTGAAGATGTTTGATGCACCTTCTGACGCGGGCGGAATAAAGCTCATGGGTGACGGCATGCCCCTGCCATGGCCATTTCCGTGGTATGCGCCAGATACGAAAGAAATCTAACCGAGCAGATTTCTTACCTGCTCCAGCAGTCTATCTAGCTCCCGAACCGATCATCTCAGGTGCGAATACCGGCATGAATGGCGACGCGTCGCCTGCCAACTCACTGAAAACTCGGCGGCAGGGACGCTATTCGTCACAGGTTGAGAGCACTGAGCAACCGGGCCCCTAAGCCCGCTTTTGGCGCAGCACGGCATGACGCGGTGGCGTCACCACGGGAACCGACAATCGATACTCAATCTTCGATCGCCGCAACCTGCGCATCGAGTGCTTCGATCCGGCGGTCGAGATAATCCCAATCGTGGTCGCGTTCGCCGTCGCGATCCCAGTGAAATATCTGGAACGAGACTTGATCGGCCGAAGCGGGCGACAGGTCGCGGATGAACTCAATCATACGCGATTGGAACTCCATCAAGGAGGGGCGCTTCGTCTCGGTCTCATCCAAACAAGCGGCGATAAATGTGGAGTGGAGTGGATTTTGAAGCGGCGCGATGACCGGAAATCCCTTGTCTCGCCACCGACGCCACATATCGTTTTTCTGCCACCTGTTCCATGTTCCAGGCTGTTTGTTTCGCCAGCCGGTAGTTCGTTCGCCGATGGGATGGAGGCCGCCGGTCAACAACTCGTAGGCCATCAGCCCTAGCGACCAGACCGTGCTGTGTTCGCCCAAAGGCCGCTTCGACCACTGTTCTGGAGCCATATAGGGCCGTGTACCCCGATAGATGCCTTTGTCCTGCGCAAGGTTCGCGCTTCCGAAGTCCGCGAGCTTGGGGATCTTCCAGACGGGCTCTCCTGACAAGCCGCTGAATTGGTGGCGAAGGTTGCGGATGAACACGTTCTCCGGTTTGAGATCCTGGTGTGCAACGAGCCCCCGCGAATGGCAATGGATCATGGCGGAAGACAGATAGGCCATCATCGAGAGGCGCTCGATCTCGACGAAGCTTTCGTCCTCGATCAGTTGTGCGAGATCGGCATCCCAGAACCTGAACCACGCAACGGGGGCGCCCATTACGAAATCGACGTCGAACGGCCAGTGAACATACTGGTGGTAGAAGAACGACCTCTGGAGCTTGATCTCTCGAAGGAACCGGGTCGCGGATTCCTTTAGCCCAAACTTGTTGTTCGGGATCTTAACGCAGGTATGCGCCGGATAGGCATTCGGTTCGGAAAACCTAAGTATCGAACCGGAAAATCCGCCCCGCTCCCCCGCGAAGAATCCCATGTCCTTCCGGGACAGCAGGAGTTGAGCCTGCATCGACCGATCGAGATCGTAGAAAGTCAGTTTGCGCGAATTCACGCAGGGCCACTCCCGGTTGGGTCGGAGGATGCGTCAGCAGTCAAGAGAAGGCCCGCCACCAGTATGACGCCAATGTGAGGGTAGAGCCCCCGGTTGCCCTGCATTTCGCGGCTCAGCGAAGAGGGCTCGCTCCCTGACGGTTGGAGTTCAGCTCTATGCGAAAGTCCGTCAGTGTCCGCGGGCGCCGCCTGAGCGTCAGCCGAGGAGGCCCACCTTGCGGTCCCGGTGGCCAGGGCAAGAGCCGCTCCGATCGAAAAGCAGGAAAGCCGCGAAGGTTCGGTTCGCTGGATATCGGGAACGCAGCGCTCGCACATGGCAGTTCCCCTCGCGAAAAACGGGTTCTCGTCACTCGACGTCGGCGAACCTAGGGGAAAATCGTGAAGAAGCACTGTAAAATCAGGCTGGATAGCTGAGCCCGGAAGGTTCGCCGACTTCCGCTCGGCGGACTAATGCTGGAACGCCCTCGCCGCTGCTGGAGAGTTTGCAAAGGGTAACGCTCGCCGCTGAGCTTTCAGCTCACGCCAGCGTCTCGAATGACCAAAGCCGCCTCCTAGCTGGCATTCCGTCCACGGCCATGCATGCCTCTCGCTAGCGCGACTAACCGGCTATGCGAAACGATCTCTCCCAGCGTGCTCAACACACGGCTTCGAGAACTCCGCGAAGCCTACCTGATTGAGCACGCGGATGGCGGATACCAAGCTACCAATCTAGGGCGAGAACTCTATGACCTGCTCGTTCCTTTGGGAACTTGGTCCGGGCCTGGGAAGATCAGCTGGCCCACCGGGAGTGAAGGGTGCTCCAGCGGTCGGGCATCCGTCATTAGAGAAGCGGCCGCCGCTATTCGGCCATTCGAGGTCAGCTTCCCGGCGAGCGCCAAATATTTGCAACTCGCGCCACCACACTCGGTTCTCGCCGAGGGCAGGAGCTTTGCGGAGGATCCCACGTTAGCGCGACAAACTGGCGATCGGCGGCTCTCTAACTCACAGGCCAGTCGTCCGGACAATTGAATAGGTCCGGCGTGGTGCAACCTGCGATGGCTTTGGCAACGCTGTCTCGCGCAACCAAGCCTGGCATGGCCCGGACTCGATCCCTCAGCTCTGCTATGAGTGTCAAGCTCACCTTAACCGAGGCCTGCTGGCTTTCTGAAAGACCCGCGACGGCTTTCGTGTCCGATAGCCGACCTACAGCCTCCAGCCCCTCCGAAAAAGAAATACTCCCACCCTGAACGCCCGAGACATTAACGCCCAGGCGCCCCGCCATCGAAAGCATCGGCCCGAAATCAACCTGCTTCTGGGCAGATAGGTCCGTAACCAGATCAGCGAGACCTTCTCGGTCGAGCATCTGCTGTACGGCTATGAAGGCGTTGATTGGAACTCTGACCGTCTTAATCTTTCTAGAAAATGGCTCGGCCATCGCTTTCCCTCAAAAAAATGGTATCAGAGACTGGTAGACGATAGTTGGCTGCGCTGAATTATTTACCTGTTGCCTGAGGATGTTTCGTCCGATCTCAATGCGCGCTTGCTGTTGCGCGCGATTGGAAACGGGCGCCACGAATTGACCCGCCAATGCTCCGGAGAACTCACTGTCGGGAACCGTCAAATCCCCCCGTGCGAATGCCAATATCAGCGTGTGTGTATCCGTTCTTTCACCGTCAAGATTGATTGCAGTTCCGGTTCGCGTCATGCCCACCACCGGCGCCAAGGTTATCGTTGGCGCCACGTTCCCTGATATTTTCGTGGTGAACTTCATATTGAATGACATCGCTGGCGGACCAGATTTCTCTGAACTAGCCGCACCCAAATTCACGAATTCAGACATCTCCACAAATTCGAATAATTTATCAAAAATACCGACCTCTCCAGCTATTGGATAAACATAATTCGGACCATAATTCTTTATCGCACACCAACGTGGATCTTTTTTAAAAATCAGCTCGCGAAGCGTAAAACTATCTGTAAATGATTGAATATTTTGCCTTGACCTATCGATATGAAACGAAGTCTCAAGAGATCGACTGCCGCGTTGAAACGAGCGAAATGGAATGATGCCGAGGCTAGCATTATTGACCTCAAGTCCATCTAAAGTGAAATCAAAAGCAACTGCGGTATCAAGGTACTTGTTAATCGCAGATGCGGTTGCCGGCTTCAGACCACGGAAGTCCACACGCCGGATATCATCGACGGTCGGATCCACGATGTCATCGCGAATGGCCAACCCGGCCTTAGCGGCCGCCGAGTCATTCGTCTGGTTAGCCAAGTACAGGCCCATCATCTTATAGCCCGCAAATCTGGCCTCGCAAGCAAGTTTGCGCGCGAGAACCGACGTCTTAATCCCTGTTACGTCCTCCTGAGAAGGCGTGATAGAACACCCCGCCATACCCAAAGCGGCAATGACCGCAGTTTCCAGAACTCTGGACATGCCAAGCCCCTCTCCCACACTTTTTCCTTTTGCATGAACATTGCAGACAGGTTCGATACGGTCCATCGCGGTAGAGCAACACCCAAAAGAAATGAGGCCCTGACCACTTTCGCGGCGTCGTTCTAACAATGACTGAGAGGGGCACCCTACCACACAACTCGCGGAGGCAGGATCGAAGGCTGCATGCTTGCCGAACTCAAATATTCTACGTAACGAAAGTGAACTGCCCAAGAGTGACGTAAAGAAACCACACCTTTAGGGAGAAGGCGATGAGGAGCGGGGTAAGGCGTCTTCTGAGCCAAGGGGCAGCTTTGGCGATCCTCTTTATCGGAGCAGCACCGGCGCGCGCCGATTTCGTCGGCAATCTGCAGCTCGTGCCTGCGGGATGCGAGAGCGCGGGGGAATGCCGGCTCGGTGCTGATTTCGGCTTTGTTGATGCAGCGGGGCTGGGGTGGCAGACCCACAAGGTTTTCTACGAGGCATTACGCGCAAGCGGCGTTTCCGAAAGCCTCGCAGGCATCATGTACTACGCGGTCATAATGGGCGGCCCGAAATGAGCAAGGCTCGTTCCGGGCCGTCCTTGTCCAGTGGGAATGAGCTGCATGAACGCGGTTGAGACGTCGGAGCAGATCCGAGCCAGCATCTTAAGCGTACGGCCGGGCGCGATTGCCGTGACGCGACCGGCCGAATATGGATCGCAGCGCTTCGAGAACTTGATGCAGCAGGGTGTTCCGACCCTCCTCGCGAAGGGCAATGAGCTGACGCGCGCGGACGTCGAGCAACTCGCCGTGAAGCTGATGGCCGAAGATTTCTACTTTAAGAATGGCGACGAGGTCGGCACAACCTCCAACCCAAAATTCGAAATCGAGTAGGGCAACCGTCGATCTGCAAAACGCGCGACGCGTTGCATATAAGCGAAGGAGCTCAAACCACACGCATGCCATCAAAAATGCTGCGGTTAATAATGGGCCGACGCGGCGTGACTCTCAGGGCGGTCGCGAGTGACATCACGCGCGCAAGAGCTGGCCGAAGACCCACGCCAACGTGCCGCTCGCGAACAGGATCGGGATCCGGACGCTGCCAAACCAGCGCTCACAAATGCGGCCCTGGCTACTCGCAAGAGTTGCATAATCAGCTAAAACATGCATTCATAAAATCGAAAACCACCATTTGAATGCAAATATTACGCCTCTCGTAGCTGCACATTTCCAATATCCTGACGTTGTATCAGACGAATTCCAACTTCGCTTACAAGTGATCCATCGTTATTTGGAAGGATTCGCTATGAATAAGCGCGCTCGATCCCTAGCAAAATCCACTTCACTCGTGTCTATAATAATACTAGCGTCGATTGCGGCATCTATTAACTCACCCGCAAGTTCACAATCTTTTGAAGGCTGCCCTGGATCGCCAACGACACCACCAAAAGCGGCCATCAGTGAGAAAGTACTGGACGATGTTTGTATTCCCGCTGGGTTTGGCGGCAATCCCATCGACTTTTTTGATGATTATTCTTGGCGCGCTTTTCTTGGTTTGGTTTGGCCTGCGAAACCGGGCGAGCGAGGCCTGCCGGATGCGGCCGCGAAGCTCTCGGATAGAGGTCGGCCGCTGGTCTTTGAGACGTTTAAATCGGACTGGGAGATCTTTCAGCCACAAGGCGCCCCGCCAAGCGCTTGGAACACAATGGACGGAGCTAACCCATGCAAGCTGGATAATGTTTCCAGCGATGACCTGATCCTCGCCGCGTTCTCAAAGTTCGACAATCTGGGACAAGCGGGTTTCGGTCCCCCATTGGTGGGCCCACTTGTGGCCCAGAACCGCACCTACGTGCGATTCCAAACCGGCTTTAACAAGATCGAATTCGACCAGATCCAACGCGACAAGCTTTATCTGCGCAGCAACCTCCAGGGGACGATGACCTTCCAGCCTCGCGCGATTGATATCAAAGCCGCCTGGATCGACATGACCGGTATCGCCCATCCCGAACGATTCTATACGCGCGAGGCCTACCTTCTCGATCTTGCTTCGGAGACGTGTTCGAAGTCGAAGGTCGGGTTGGTGGGCCTACATATCGTGCAAAAGACGACCAGCCGCCCCCAGTGGATCTGGTCTTCGTTCGAGCAAGTTGACAACCTCATTGAAGAGAAAAGCCAAATTCCCGCAACCTTCAATTCCGCCGACGGCCTGAGAATGCCTGACCAAAACCCGTATGTGTTTCCGCCACCTGTTCAAGTCCCGGCGCCCTTCAACGTCGACAGAACCAAACCTGTGCATGTTCAGACCAAAAGCACGAACGAAATCTATCGAAAAATGCTGGCAGACGCGGGTGTTCCCTGGCAGTTCTATAAGCTTGTCGTCACCCAGTGGCCTTTATCGGTTGGCGATCCATCCGCCGATGGCAGGCCGCCAAATACGTTTCCCGGGAGCGGCGCGGAGGCAACGGCCTATTCCAACCTGACGATGGAAACTTTCGATCAGAAGTCCGTCAGAACGGGCTGCATGAACTGTCACAATGCGACGCGCGTAACGACTGATTTTCTTTGGTCACTAAACACGCGGGCATTCCCGCCCATCCAAGCCATAGCGGCTGTAGCGGCTCTCTCGGATAAGTCGGTGACAGGCTTGTCTTTACCCAATCCGGGGCTGAAACCCTGGGCCAAGACGCTCACCGCGGCTGAGGCGTTCCGATTGCCCGCGACGCAGCTATCAGAGTTTCGGGAACTTAAGGAACTGATGGAATCGACCTTATCGCATACAGCAAAGTGAGGCTCGTGATGGCGATTTCAAATTTCGATGAGTTCAAGTCCTTCTTGTCGAAGACAATGGCGGCCCTGGGTGTCAGCGCGGAATTTGCGCCTCATGAGGAGTTCTGGTTGTCGTTGAACTATAGTGAGTTCACACAGGGTAACGTGCCAGGTATTAGTAGGGCGGTGCGCATTGTTATTCCTGGTAAATCGGCGGAATCTCCATTTATCCAGGCGCTGAAGGGGGAAGGTCTGTTCACCGGCACGCCGTTCCGGCGCATGCCAGCTGGCGGCCCTTTTATGACGGGCGATCAGATCGACGAAATCGCTGCTTGGATCGACGCTGGCTGTCCAGACGGTGCTCCCGTTGTCAGCTGAGTGAAGGGCGCCGGGACTTCGTCCCAGAGCCCCCATGCGGAAATCATTTACACCGTGGGGAAGAACGACCAGTGGACGAGAAACAGCCGATCGAACATCCGACATTTCTGCAGCATATCCGATTTTTCTTCGAACCGATCGACATCGCCCACATGAAAGCGAGGGGGATCGACCTCGCTACCTACGAGGGCGTCAAAAGGAACGCCACGTCGATTTATTCGCAAACTAGGTCCGGCTCAATGCCACCGGAGCCAGAACGAAGGTGGTCGGCGGACAAGGTCAAGTCCTTCAAGAACTGGATCGTTGATCAGTTTCCGATGGGGGCCGCACCTTCGTCAGCGTTGAAGGCGATGGCTGGGTTAGCCGCAGCGGATTCGAGTGCCCGGCGTAACGCAGATAATTTGTCGCCCCCTGAAATCGAGCGGCTTGCCCTCGCATTTCGCACGATCATGGACCGTGATCCCGATCATCCGCAAAGCTACTTCAGTCTTGCAGACATCCATTGGTTTCCGGAACCAGTAAATTGTCTTCACCACGAGGAGCGGTACAATCCCTGGCACCGCATACTTATCGATAAATTTGAGGCCGCACTTCAGTCCGTTCCAGGCTGCGAAGACCTCAAGATGCCCTACTGGGACGTTGTCAAACAGCCCCCAGAATGGTTGTTCAAGCCACCCTTTGACAGTTACGCGCTCCCGCGTGATGTCGCCCCGCAATATTCGGCCGGTACAAAGACTGAACGCTACTCCGCAAAAGATATACATATCAGTATAACATCCTATGATGTTGCCGGGACCATCCGCGAGGCTCTGGATGCTCCCAAATTCGAGGCCTTTGCCAATTCGATCGAGCAGGCGCATGACGACGGGCACGTATCGTGCGGCCCAGCAATGCAAACACCCGACATCGCTGCCTTTGATCCCATCTTCTGGTTCTTCCACACTAATTGGGAGCGGATGTGGTGGGCGTGGCAGCACCGACATAGCGCGACGACGCTAGAAACGTTTCGTCAAACGCTTGAAGGCGAAGAGCTAGACTGGCTCGATACGCCGCCGTTCAACGAGCTGCCGCCGTTTACAGAGACTGCCAGTCAGGCGATCGATGCCACCAAATATGCTTACGAGGAGTCCGCGAGATCGCTGTTTTCCCCTATGGCTAGGGTTGAGTCCGGCGATATTTTTGCAGATCAGCCTTTTCGTGTCGAACGCCGTTCGCGTCTGTCGATCCGCGTCAAGGGTATCCAACGGCTGGGCATATCGGGCAGCTTCAACGTTCATCTGATGGCAGATGGGAAGTCCGTCGCACGCCACGCGTTTTTCCAAGGTGCGGAGCCTGGTCGCTGTCCGAGCTGCGCCCGGCGCGAGAAAATCAATGTTGATCTGAGAGTCGATCGGGCAGCTATTGCCGGCAAGAGCTTGACAGTCCGCGTCGAAGTGCTTGCTCCGACAAAGGAGAGATGGATTCCCTTAAACGCCGTTGGAAATCCGACGATTAATATCCGGGAAATGATAGTTGCCGAATAGGAGTTGCTGTTGATGAACATCCCAGGGGCTACCGATCCGAGCCAACCTGTCGTTCCACCTGCTGCTCAGCCCAGTCCATTGCCGCCCGTTGCTCAGCCCGATGAAGTGCAGCCTATCAAAACAGCCCCAGCCGGCACACCGGTGGGTGAGAAGAAGACGTGGATCGAGCGCTATGGTTCGTTCGCCGCCGCCGTTTGTTCATTGTTTGTCGCTGGCACATCGCTCTGGGTGGCGATATCGGCACTGAAGGTTTCGACAAAACAGCAGCAACACGACACGGCACACAAAGAACTCCTGATAAAGCCGTTCCTGTTTTCCCGAGCTGACGAATTGAGCATGGCCGCTGCAATTGTAAATTCGGGCCTCGGCCCCGCGGACATCAAGCGAGTGGCGATCGCCTTTGATAACTCGTGCTATGACTCACGCGGTCTGGATGAAACTAAATGGCGCGAACAGATCAGCGACGCGAGACCCAAACTCGACCGATTTTTGTATAACGACAGCGCGGCGGCACTTCGAGCTGCCAATCAAAGTCTCCTATCATATGTAGGACTGCCCTATCCCGGCGAGTTAATCCCGGTCGGTGGGTCAGTGTCAATTGCAGCCCTTCGTACTCCCGCCCAGCCGATCCCTATTCCTACACCCGAGCATACCAAAGCTTCTAAGATATTTTCCGAAAAGCTCCTACAGACGACCATCCTTATCGAATACTGCTCGATGACGGGGAGATCGTGCCATAATCTAAGATATGGCACCGTGCCGTGCGAGAAAAAGTAGTTTATTGGACGTCGGCAAACGCCCGTTTGCCGAAGCCTTTACCCGGTTGCCATTCTAGGGAAAAGTCTGGACGGATAAATAGACGGGTAGGCGGGGACGCTGTCTTGATGCTCGCCCGAGCTGCTGCTTTGCCAACTTTCCGTCCAATTCGAGGATCGCGCTACGGGCGTCGACGGGGGATGAGTTGCGTTACTCCGAGCAAAACTGGATTGCTCCTTTACCTCGTCTCGATTTCATCGCATTAAATCGGGGCCCGCGCTGCTCCAGTAATCGACCGGGCCAACGCAACGTTCGCTTGAGCCGCCAATAGGGGGAAAGCATGGTTGATCTTCCTGAAGGAAAAGTTGTTGCGCCTTTCGTCGGCACGGTCGCGGAAGGGAAGTCGGGTCCAAGCTTCTCCGGTTATTTCCTGCGTGACCTGCACCAACAGGGCCGGCTGAATGCCGACATAGTGAAGCGAGTTGTTGACGAGCAAGGTACGGCGTCAACCTTCGAGGAAATTATGGCGGCGGTCACCGACATTACAGGTGTCAGTGTCTCCGAGAAGCTTGCCCGGGATCTAGATACGGTAGCGGCAATCGGCTCTCAAATGAACTAAGTTGAGAATCGTCCGTCCTGCAGTCAGGGTTTTCGCGGTAGGTGAGGCCTCGAGGCCCTCTGCATTCCTGTTCAATGACGGCAATCGCACGGCCTTGTTCGAGTTCAAGCAACAGCTTGAACTCGACGAGCTGTCGCTACTGATCGCAGGCATGCTGGACGCTCCGACGTCAGAGCGCCTTAACGCGTTCGTCGATGAGCACTGCGGCATGTTCGAGGATGTCGAGGATGAAAGCGCGCGGGCGTTCCTGCGGTCGTCCCAGTCCCGTCAGCTAAGCTACTATTCTTGCGCGGCAGGCGTCGACGCCGCACTGCTTTGCCTTGAGAAGTTGAACACAGCGCGCGTCTGGATTGTGGGAGTGGGCGGGGTCGGATGCCATGTCGCGGATCACCTGGCACGTATCGGTGTCAGTAGATTTGTCCTCATAGATTTCGACGTGGTCGAGGTGTCGAACCTCAATCGCCAGGTTCTCTACACAGCAGGCAACGTCGGCCAATCGAAGGTAGAGGCAGCAGCCGCGAGGCTTAAAGAAATCCGAGGCGAAGCCCTCGAAATTGCCTGCCACGATAGGTTTGAGCCTAGTCTTCTATCGTATCACGGCGACGGGCCAGCCATGATCTTCGTTTCTGCCGACAATATGCCGTTCGAATTGCGTAGGCTGATCGTTACAACGGCGTTCAGATTGGGGATCCCATACGCTTTCCTCGGTTACGTCGGTGAAAGCGCAGCCATAGCCCCAATCGTTTTAGATCGATCGGGTGGATGCGGGAGCTGCGCGACCGTTGGGGGCAATCCGGAAAGATGGCTATGGCCGCTCGCCTCACATAAGGCCCTCGACATGCCACCGTCCTCATATGCGATCAACGCCATTGTCGCGGCCACGGCGGTCGATCTATGGACGCGGCATCTGTTAGGAGGCTCGGGCGGCGCGTCGGACGTCAAGGTATCTATGCGCGACCTTTCAGTGCGGACTTCCACATCCGAACGTGATCCAACCTGTCCTGTGTGCGCAGGCCACAATGAGAAATAACTATCTCGACGATTGGCTAGACGACGCCGACTATTTCTCCAATCTTGCGGTCCTGTCGAACGGGCCCCTACATCCCGGAGGTCTGGCACCGAACAAGCTGCTGGCGTCCCGTTTGGACTGGAATAACGTCTGCGTGCTCGACCTCGGAGCCGGAACGGGGCTCTCTCATAGGTTCTTTACCGCGCTCGGAGCCCGAGTTCAGTCGGTGGAGCCGAACACCTGGATGAGACGCGCGGCCGTGAGGGCAGGAGTTGACCCGAACAAAATATTCGCGTGTTCCGCAGAGGAGATCTCCGCCAGTTGGCTCAAATCTACGCTAGATGACGCCCGGTTGGTGATCCAAGGCGTCACCGGTTTCCTGTCAAAAGGGCTTGAGACGCTGGCACCGATAATGGCTCATCCGTCAATCGCGGAGGTGGTCATGGTGGAATGGATCGGCTCCCAAGTGGATTACGGCCAAGCGCCGGTCAGACACTCCTATAACGCAGCGGATTATGTTGCGGCGGCCGAACAAGCGGGCTTCGGCAACCTCTGGCTAGAGACCTTCAGATACGCAGCACCTGACAATGGTCTCTGTGAGGTCGAAGCCGAAGGGCGCATTCAGCAGCACTTTCCCGAGGCAAGAGAAGTGAGCTGGAGCGGTGCCCTTCCGCTGAAACTGTCTTCTATCCGTCTGTCTGCCGCTACGACCAAGGACTACATAGTGCTCATCGCGCATAGGAAATTCTAACGGCGAAACGGCATTCGGAACCCCGTCAGCCGAGGCCCCAGCCGCGTGGCAAGGCTGAACGACCGGGCGGGTTTCCGGCGCATATGGGCCGGTACCTTGCGGAGCGCGCCGGCGGCGTAGGTCGGGAGGCCAAGTGCCGCCATGCGCGTTTGCGTCCTCGTGAATTCGATTCAAAGCTGGTCTCGACCAGATTGCCCTTTGAAAATCGAAACCCCACCCGAAGGGGGCCATGGGAGGTCGGAGATCGCCAACCGTTCAGCTCCGGAAGCCGCGAATGATCCAGTATGTGAGAAAGAATAGTAATCCTAGCACCGCCGGCGGAGCTAAAGAAGCTATCATCGCAAAAGAAAGGGCGGACCAGAGGCGCGATTTTGCCCACTGGTATGCGGCAGCGGCAATAATTTCCACCGGTCCTTCCGCACGACCATCAGGCGTTATGCTCGCCCCGTCCAACAGGCGAACATAGGGGCTCAGCACACGTTCCGACGACGGGCGACAAGCGCATTCTGCTCGGGCATTGCACTTCTCCTGCCGTTGCCGAGCATTTTCCAGCGCGATGATTAAATCAAGCTCGGACGTAAACTCCGTATAGTCAGGCCTTCCTCGAAGTCAGTCGGAAATGGCCTTAGCGCCATGCGGACAAGGTCCGCTTTGCGGCAAGGCTCCAATGTCTCGAATTGGCGCAAATGGCGGTTGTGCGCTTGGATGTTTGACCAGGCCCCTCTCGTTTCTGTATTGAGCGCCCAATGTCAGAGATGTCTCGTCGAAGGAGGAGCAGATCGTGACCGAGCGTTTCGAACGGCACCGCCAACCCTGGACATCCGAGGAACTCCAGAAGCTCAAACTACTTGCTGGCAAGGGCATGGCGCTCAAAGCAATCTCAAAAGCCATGACGCGCAGCGAGGAATCCATCAAAGACCGCGCCAAACTCGACGGCATCAAGATAGCGAAGCTGCGTTAAGCCGGGCTCGGGGCGCAGCCGGCGGAAGCTCGGCGACTCGGCGATCAATCCCGATCCTCGACCGGGCGCCAAAGTTCATCAGGTGTGGCCCGAGCGATAGCCGTGTCGTCGATGATGTGCTGCTCCTGCAGCTTGGCCTCGATCAGCGCGGTGTCGAGGAAATAGGCCAGCGTACCAAAGCTGCGGGTGGTTGCTTCGTTCTTCAGCGCCTCGATCCGATCCACTAGGTCGTCAGCCTGGCGCATCGGAATGCGCGGCACACCTGATCCGATCCTGACCGCATCCGCCATGACGCTGGCCCTCCCTAATCAGGGTATTCGCCCGCAACCCGATCATACAAGTCGACTTCCGCGGCATCAGTAGCCAGAGCCGTTTCGAGCTCATCCGCAGGCGCTATGACACCGCCGAAATGAGCGTGGAAGGCACGCGCGAAGCGGGCCTCTTCGAAAGCCACGCGGATAACTCCCTCAGCCATCGTGCCGATAACGCGAAAGCTGATCCGCCAATCAGTGCACCACACTTCGATCCGGCGCAGGCGTTCGACCGCGGACGCCCTGTCCAGCTTGATCTCGACCTGGTGCGGCCAATGCGCGGTCATCGCCACATGCCCCGCATCTTTGCCCTGACATCGACCTTCGGGCCACCAGACGGAGTCCGCGATTCCTCCGCGGCCGCGATGGGCCAGGCCGTCCGTTCGAATTGGCCGAGCAGCGCATTTGGAATGAAGCGGGTGCGGTTGGCGTAGACATGACGGTCGCCGGTCGCAGATTGGCCGTGCGTGAAGAAGCGCTGCGGCACGACGAGATGCAGGTCGTCTTTCGCGCGCGTCATCGCGACATAGAGCAGCCGGCGCTCTTCCTCGATTTCATCACGCGCACCCGCGCCAAGGTCGATCGGAATGCAGCCATCGACCGTGTTCATGACGAAGACCGACTTCCACTCCTGGCCCTTGGCGGAATGAATCGTCGAACCTTGCGCGCGATCCGCTCAACGCGCTTCGCCATCTCGGACGCAGCGCGCCGCGAAAATGTCATCAGCAGGATCCGCCGCGGATCGGCGCCGCTGACCATGAGATGGGCGACGCGGTGCGCCAGCGTGTTGGTCTTGCCGGAGCCGGCGCCAGCGATGACGAGCAGAGGCGACGAAGCTATCGTGCCAACACCATGGATCACGGCGCGGCGCTGCGCCGGATTGAGCGTGTCGAGATAGCTGATCGGGGCGATGGCGTTCATGCCTTCAGTTCCCGGACCGGCCGTGCCCCTTCCGAAAACCGGCCGCGTAGGAAGCCTAGCGAAGCCGCCCGGTCCGCATCCCGGAGAAGCTCGTCGCGGTTATGAAGCAAGGCACCGATGGCGGCTCGGGCATCACCGTGAAACTCGGCCAAAACGTTATCGATTTGCCGCTCCATTGGGTTTTGAGCAGGCGCCTGTTTTGGCAGGGCTGGCGGCATGATTGCGTCCTCAAGAATGAGAACATTATGAGAACAATCACCGCCGACGAGTCAAGCTCCCGAGCGAGATTCTCCCCCGCACTGCCAACCACCAGCGCTGGCTACGCGCGATAGCGATCAAAGGCTGTGAGCCGGATCGTCAGCGGCTCTGCATCCTCCCAGCAATAGATTTCGGTGCGGAGATAGCGAAACTCCTCCTCCTGGAGTTCGTCATCGATCTCGATCCACCAGGCTCTCGGCTTGCGGTCGCTACCGTCGGACCAGCGATATCCCCTGCCCTTCAGGTGATCTTTCATGTCGAAAGGCGCGTTCTCAGCGTAAATGCAAACGCGGCTGCGCTCACTCGATCGCAAGAGCTCGGAGAACGGTCGAGCACCACCTTCTCCTGCCGGCCTCGCCAGGACTTCCAACAATGCGTTGCAGTCATCCGCCGCGCGGTGGCCCTCATGGAACAGCCCGAACTGACCGACGAGGTAGCCGAGCTTGTTTCCCTCGAAGCCAAGATCTGCCCAAGGGATCTCTCTGACCGAACAGGCCCATGCTTTCGACGCGAAGGTCGGAGAGAGTTTTTCGCAAAATGGACGGTCGAATGCGGCGTTATGGGCGATGACGAGATCCGCAGGCTCGATCAGCGCGTCGAGCGCTACAACATCGATCTCGCGACCAGCGACCATATCGTCGGTGATGCCGGTCAGCCGTGTGATTTCCGCCGGGATCGGCTCCGACGGTTCTCGCAGGCCACTGTAGATGCCCACGACATCGCCGATCGCTCCCTCGTCGTCATAGGTGAAAGCGACGACGCCAATTTCAATGATCTCGTCCTTGGCGTGATTGAGTCCTGTTGTCTCCGTATCGACCAAAACCGCAAGGTTTGGAAACGCGCTCTCCGCTCGCGGGATGATCGGACGCGGCACGAGTTTCCGCAAAACCCGGTAGCGGTCGCTCTGTTCCAGCCGCTGTGCGGCCGCCTCCTCATTCCAGTCGGACGGCGCTTGGGGAGCTTCCGATTTTCGCTTCCGCAGCGCTGGCCGCGGTGTCTGCCGATAACCGGGCGCGTCGTCGAACAAGTCAAATTGAGTGGAGGCGATCTTCATGTGGCGGCCTTGGTCGTCGCGGAATGCCCGCCGTAAGCCGTGAAGCCTAAGAGACTGAGCGTCGGCTCACCATCGGGGCCAACCAGCTTCGATGGGATGTCCACCGCTTCGACTGATCTCAAAGCAGTTTCGTTGACGTCAATATGGTGGTTCCAGGCGTTGCGGCCACGGCGGCTTCAATCATCGCTGCAGCAATCTTGTCGGCGGGATTGATACGCCAGGCACGCGGCAAAACCGGATGGAGAATGCGGAGGACGCTCGTCGCAAGACGCTCGCCGCTCCGAAACTCCTGGCGTTCCCCGCCGATCAAACCTGGGCGAGCGATGGTCAGCGAGGGGAAGCCCAGTTCGATGATATCCCGTTCTACCTCCCCTTTCACCCGGCTGTAGAAGATGCGGGAGGCGGCATTCGCACCCATCGCGGAATTCAGGACAAAAATGGTGGCCCCATTGCGCCGCGTTAGCTGGGCGACCGACAGCGGAAAGTCGTGATCAACGCGGTAGAAGGCCTCCCTGGATCCGGCTGTTCGTATGGTCGTGCCGAGCGCGCAGATAACGGCTTCGACCGACCACCATGGGGCGTCTTCGGGCAGCCGCTCAAATTCCACGATCGGAGCGATGAGTTTTTGATGTCGCGGCAAGGGTCGACGCCCCGGAGCGATCACCTCATCTATGCGATCATCGGCTAGCGCCAGCTGTAGCACCTGCTGACCAACAAGTCCGGTTGCTCCCACGAGCATCAGCTTCATCTTGGCCCCTTGCTTCTCGATGGCCCGCGAACCTCGTCGCACCTAGCTTAGATCATAGTGCGAAATTCGGCGATCCGACGTGGCGATCGGGCGCGATCAAGACTGGGGCGGGCTACCGGAAATCTCGCGTCCGCACCCGAATTTCGTCGATGTGACCGTAGGGATCGACCAGATTTCGCGCCTTCGGCATCCCGCGCGGATCCGGCGCCGGCGAACCATGATGGAACTCGTCACCTCGCCCATGCGGCAGGGGAAAAGTCGAGCTCCTCGATCCAACGCTCGCAAGTTCTGCCGAAAGATCGAAGAGATGGCGCGCAATCATATGCACGACCTCTCCTTCGCGTTGAATATAGCCTCTGATGCCAACCATGCCGGCGCCGAGAACCGTGCGGCGGAACGTCTCGAACACCTTCTGCCAGATGACGACGTTGGCGACGCCGGTTTCGTCCTCGATCGTCATGAACATGACGCCCTTGGCCGAGCCTGGTCGCTGGCGCACGAGCACGAGGCCGGCGACATCAATCCGACGGCGGTCGCGCGCAGCGACCGCCTCGGCACAGGTCAGGATGCGCCGGCGCGCAAGGTCGGCACGCAGGAAGGCAATCGGGTGCTGGCGGAGCGTCAGACCGACGTGGCCGTAGTCCTCGACGACCTCGCTGCCAGCCGTCATGGGCTTGAGCGCGATCGCCGGCTCGCTTTGTTCTGGTATCCTCTCGGCGGCTCGGAGCGCCGCGGCGGCAAACAGCGGCAGTGGCTCGTCACGCAAGGCCTTGATTGCCCAGAGTGCCTCGCGACGCGCCAAGCCGAGCGACGGCCGAAAGGCATCCGCCTCAGCGAGCTCGCCAACGGCGGCTACCGGAATGGCAGCGCGGCGCCAGAGGTCATCAACCGAAGCATATGCCTGCCCCTCGCGACAGGAGACGAGACGCGCTGCCTCGGCGTTGCCCAGGCCTTTGACCATCCTGAGGCCAAGCCGCACGGCCAGTCGCCCGTCATCATGATCGCGGCGTTCGAGCGTGCAGTCCCAACGGCTGGCGTTGACACAGACCGGGCGGATCTCGACGCCATGTTGCTGCGCGTCGCGGACGATTTGGGCGGGAGCATAGAAGCCCATCGGCTGGGCATTGAGCAGTGCGCAGCAGAACGCGTCGGGATGCCAGCATTTCATCCACGATGACGCATAGGCGATCAAGGCGAACGAAGCGGCGTGACTTTCCGGGAAGCCATAGCTTCCGAAACCCTCGAGCTGCCGGAAGGTGCGCTCGGCGAATTCCCGCTCATAGCCATTGGCGACCATGCCGTTGATCAGCTTTTCGCCGAATTTTGAGACGCCGCCCGTGTGCTTGAACGTCGCCATGGCGCGACGGAGTTGATCGGCCTCGCCTGGGGTGAAGCCGGCGCACTCGATCGCGACCCTCATTGCCTGTTCCTGGAAGAGCGGCACGCCGAGTGTCTTGCCCAGGACGGCTTCGAGCTCGGGTTTGGGATAGTCGACATCCTCCCTGCCCTCGCGGCGCCGGAGATAAGGGTGGACCATGTCGCCCTGGATTGGGCCCGGCCGGACGATCGCGACCTCAATGACCAGGTCGTAAAAGGTGCGGGGCTTGATCCGAGGCAGCATCGCCATCTGCGCCCGGGATTCGATCTGAAACGTGCCCAGCGTGTCGGCTTTGCGGATCATCGCATAGGTGCGCGGATCCTCGGCGGGGATCGTCGCGAGATCGAGCCGGATATCCTTATGGTCGGCGAGGAGATCGAAAGCGCGACGCATGCACGACAACATGCCGAGCGCCAGCACGTCGACCTTCATGAATTTCAGGACGTCGATATCGTCCTTGTCCCACTCGATCACCTGGCGATCTTCCATGGCGGCGGGTTCAATCGGAACAAGCTCATCCAATCTGTCGCGAGTGAGCACGAACCCGCCCGGGTGCTGAGAAAGATGCCGCGGTGTACCTACCAGCTGATGAGCAAGCTCAAGCGTCAGTCGCAACCGGCGATCGGCGAGATTGAGATTGAGGCCTTCGGCATGTTTCGCCTCTACACCCTCGGACCAGCCCCAAACCTGCGACGACAATGTCTTGGTCAGGTCCTCGGGCAGGCCTAGTGCCTTGCCGACGTCGCGCAAGGCTCCTTTGGATCGATACCTTATAACGGTCGAGCAAAGCGCGGCGCGATCGCGGCCGTAGGTCTCATAGACCCACTGGATCACCTCTTCGCGCCGTTCGTGTTCGAAATCGACGTCAATATCGGGCGGCTCCCGCCTCTCCTCAGAAACGAAACGCTCGAAAAGCAGGTCGTTGCGGTCAGGATCGATCGACGTAATGCCGAGGACGAAGCAGACGGCTGAATTCGCCGCGGACCCCCTGCCCTGGCAGAGAATGTCCTTGGAACGCGCGAACCTCACGATGCTGTTCACTGTCAGGAAAAAGGGCGCGTATTCCAATTTCTCGATCAGGCGCAGCTCGTGTTCTAGGTTGCCGCGCACCTTATCGGGAAGCCCCTCCGGATAACGTGCGGCGGCGCCCTCCCAGGTCAATTTCTCCAGGGCCTCTTGTGGAGTGAGTTCCGGGAAAAGCCGTTCCTCTGGATACTGGTAAGCGAGCTCCTCGAGGTTGAAGCGGCAGCGCTCCGTGATCTCGATGGTCCGCGCCAGCGCTTCAGGATAGCGGGCGAAGAGCCGCTGCATTTCCTCTGGGGGCTTCAAATACCTGTCGGCAAAACGCTCGCGCCGATGGCCAAGCTCGTCGATCGTGACGTTGTGCCGGATCGCCGTCACCACATCCTGCAGGACCTGGCGCGCCGGCTCGTGAAAAAGGACGTCATTGGTAACGACCGTCGGAACGCGCGCGGTCGCCGCCATATTCGACAGCTCCCAGAGGCGCACCTGATCATTCGGCCGCCGGCGGAGAGACATTGCTACATAGGCGCGATTGCTGAAGGCCTCCCGCAGTCGGCGCAATTGCATTGCGCAGGCCTCGTCGACGGCATCCGGAATGAGAGCGACAATCAGCCCTTCCCCGTAGGCGACGAGATCAGCCCATTGGAGGCAACATTTTGCCTTGCCCCCGCGCTTTTTCCCGAGCGACAGGAGCCGGCACAATCGCGCATAGGCGGGACGGTCTGTTGGGTAGACTAGCGCCGACATGCCATCGGTGAAGTCCAGCCGGCAGCCTACGATGAGCCTGACGCCTGTGGCTTTGGCGGCCTCATGGGCCCGGACAATTCCCGCCAGGCTATTGCGATCGACAATTCCAATCGCCTCGATGCCGAGCGCAGCCGCCTGGGCGAACAATTCCTCGCAGGACGATGCGCCGCGCAGAAATGAGAAATGCGATGTCGCCTGCAGCTCGGCGTAGCGCGGGCTCATCCGAATATTCCATGCAGGAACCAGCGCTGGCTACCGCTATCGGAGTGCTCGCCATCCCCCGAGCGAAATATCCAGTAGCGCTCGCCGGTTTCGTCCTCGACGCGGAAATAGTCCCGCACTGTCGTCATCTCAGCATCGCGCTTCCACCATTCATTGCGAATTCGCTCAGGCCCGTCGGCCCGATGTAGCGGGAAATTGTTTCGGCCGCGCCGATGGGCTCACCAAACACGCGACGGACCTCGACAATCTCCGGCTCTCGGATCGGATCGACCGGCTCAGCGGCTCTCCCAAGCGCCTGGTCGAGCCGCCGGCCGATCTCAGGGCCGAAGCGAAGCGCGAGCGGCGCCCGCGGCTGGTCGAGCAGTTCGCCAATTTGCTCGAAGCCCAGTTTCCGCAGACCAGCGACAATTTCCGGATCGAGGCGAAGGGCTGAAATGGGCAGTGCTCGCAATAATGGCTCGGCGGCGCCTACGGGAATGATCGTCGTCGCTCGGCCAAGGAAGCGAGCCGCGGCATGAGCAGCTCCCCAGGTATCGGCGACCGCGGCGCGCGTCTCAATTCCAGACGAGTTGAAGCGCTGCACGATCGCCTGCAGCATCGCCCCTTCACCGCCATGCAGATGGTCGGCGCCGGTCGTGTCGATCACCAATCCATCCGGTGGATCAGCCATCACCACCGGCGAGACGCGCTGCAGGGCCCAGAGCGCCAGTTTGATCAGCCCATCGGCATCAGCCTGGCGATCAGCATCCATGACGATGAGCCCCGGAGCGATCGCTTGCGCCTTGGCGCCCGGCATACCCAGGCGAAGGCCGAGGCGTTCGGCGTTGATATCGATTGCGGTGACGACGCGTCGGCGGCCCTCGCGGCCGATCAGTACGAGCGGTTGATCAGCCGGTGGCGAAGCGTCGCCCAATTTCCTTCTGAGGCGATCCGTGGACCACCTCGGAAGGAAGAGCGAGACGACCCGTGCCATCGCAAGCCTCCACTTCGAAATCGGCGCTTTCTCCGGCGCGGCATCGGATCAATTCAATGAGCCACCGGTGACGAGCGACGCCCGGGACCGGCAGCGGCCGAGAAGGCAGGACGGAGACACGCCATCGCGTGACGCTTGCCGTCGGCTGCCCAAAATCGCTGGCTTCCGTTTGCCGTTGCCATCGTCGGAGCGCGATGCCGATCGCGCGCTGTCCTTCGGCGGCCAGCTGCAGCCGGCGCGAAGCGGTCATCGTGAGATGGGCAACCTCAGCAATGACGGCTCCAAAACCGCCGTGTCGCAGTCCTTCCTCGAAACAGGCCAGCAGCGCCTTTTCATCGCCCGCCTCGACATGGATAAGCCTGTCGGGGGCAAGCCCAGCCTGCGCAAGCGCTGGGGCAAAAAGGTCGGAGCGCGTCACGCACCAGAGGACCTTGCCGCGTGTCCGCGCGGCAATGCCGGCTGTAAATAGGCCCGCGGCTGCGCCGTCGACTGCACCATTCCCGCCGCCGGCAACCTCATGCAAACACCCGACGGCAAGTCCGCCGCCCGGCAGACGATTATCAATTTCGGCCAGGCCAAACGGTAGAACAGCCCGCGCGCGACGCCGCCCGCCCTCGAGGCGCTCGATGCGCTCTCGAAGATCGGCAATAGCAGGACTGATGGTCCGGTCCGGCATGGCGAATTGGCGGCTCCACGCTTTGCAATAGGCCTCTCCCTCAGATCGTTCTTTATTTGTTCTCATCCCCTCGCGGAGTCAATCGGAGTCTTTTCGAGGCGAGTGCCAGGTTGCTGGCGGCGGCCTCGGAGGGAGATAGATCGCGCGTCGGCGCAGTCAGCCGTGGCGTCGATCCACGACATTTCCGTCGGCATCCCTGAGGATAATCTCGAATGCGTCCCGCACGGCTATCTTTGCCGTTTCCGTTTTCTCGATGTGGACCACCTTCTCGATCTCGGCGATCCAGAACTCGCGGGTGCTCTCCGGCCGGAGCTGCACATGCTTGATCCCGGTCGCTGCCGCGACCTTTGCCGCACCCTTCTGCAGCGGAAGCGGACTGACGATGATGCCTCCTTCTGCGCCCGTATCGATGATCCGAAATGCGACTGCGGCGACCGCCTCCTGACTAAGGCGGTTCCCGTGCCGTCGGCATTCAATCAGAATGATTGCGCCGTCCCCGTCGCGCACGCCCTTGGCGTCGATTTCCCACTCAGTGCCGGTCCGCCGACCGACAACCAATTGCTTTCCTTGGACCTCGGCTAGGCCGAACCTTTCCCCTATTCGCTCGAGCACATATTGCGCGACGAGCTCGTAATTCTTCCAAGAGACACTGTCTTTGCCGGCACGTTTGGGTCGGGCGGTTTTCTTCGACACAATACGCACCTTCACCACTCGGACTCGGGCCGCCCGATTTTGGCCCTTCCCGGCACCAACCCGGTGCTGTCTGCGATCCGGCGGGTGACGCAAAACCATAGCTTTGCGGCCTGCCTATCCCCTTTATCGCGGGCAGCCCGTGCGATCTGCCGAGCCGCATAGTACCCAGCCGTACCCTCGTGCTCGACCAGTGCTGTCGCTTCCTGGTCTATCAGGTGCTTGTATGCGCGTCGTCGGGCGAGCCAGGAGAACAGCATGTGCAACCTGTATTATGCCGATGTGCTGATTATGCCGAGGTGCCGTGAGCGGAGCCGGCGCAGAGCGGCATCCACCCTAAAAACATCGGCATATTCTGGCGCGTTCCGCCTGCAGTCTGCGAGAGGTGATCCATCGCAGGGTTGAGAAAGTGCATGCCGATCCAATTCCGGTGCATTCCGAGGCGGTCGGGGTCACCCGCGGCCGGTACATAAAAGGCGACAGGAATCGCCGCCTAGCACCGGAAACGGTCCCCAGTATGCGTGCTCCGGCAGTGCGCCGCGGTTGGAGCGTCGCTCCCTGACGTGAGCATCCCGTTGCCGATATTTTCCGTGACGAAACCTTCGACCGCGAACATGCTCGGCCACTTCCTAGGCCAGCAGCAACTGTTCGACTGGCGAGTCGCTGCCGCTGGGCCGAAGCGGCAACGCTGCTTTGATGATCTGGCGCAGCGCCTCCCGTTCTCGTGCTCGAGGACATCCTCCATCTGAATGGCGAACGCTACTTGCCTTCGAGCGGGTGATTGCAGCGGTGGAAGTCACCCGCATCAGTAGGTAGGACTCTGCGACAGTCGCCTCGCATCTCAGCCAGCAGCGGCAGGACCCGCCCGCGGTGCGTATTCACAACGACCATACGCAAAGCGCATGCAGGAACTTTTCCCGACTCGTGTCGTTTAAGCGAACGGTGTGGCTTCTCTCGACCTTAGCGCAGTCTTGATACTACGCCGCAAACAGGGGTCTTGGGGGGTACTATGGAGTCAGGCGCGCAATTGTTCAGACCGCCGAAGGGCGCGCCATTCCTTGATGAAAACGCACTGACCATCCTCCCGGTGGCAGCCTGCGCATGCGACGCCGACGGAGCGATAATCCAGTACAATCGCCATGCTGTGCAAATCTGGGGGCGCGAACCGCGGCTAGGTGATCCAGCCGAACGATTGTTCGGCGTGCGCCAGATCCTCCGGCAGGGCGAGCGCCCCTCCTCGCTGTCCGATGCTCCGGTGGCGGAGGCTCTTCGAAGTGGCCACCTTCAGCGCGATGTCGGGACCGTAATCGAGCGGCCGGACGGGAGCCGGATTCGCGCGCGGCTCGACATCAACCCCGTCAAGGACCCGTGCGGCGCGATCACCGGAGCAGTCATATGCTTTCAGGCATCCCTTACGGATGGGCCTTTCGAGGTGGATGACCATGAATGCCTGCCCCAGGCCATCGTCGCAGCCACTCCGGAATGCTTCAAGCTCGTGAATCGCGATGGAATGCTCCTGCACATGAATGCCGCAGGCCTGAGGATGATCGAGGCCGACGATCTCGCGCAGGTTAAGGGGCGGCCGGCCGTGGAACTGGTCGCGCCTTACGATCGCGCCATGTGGCTGCACCACCACAGGCGCGTCTGCGACGGTGCCCGCGCAAGCTGGGAATTCGACATCGTCGGATTGCGGGGCTCGCGGCGTCACATGGAAACGCATGCCGCGCCGTTTGCGCTGCCGGACGGAACCGTCGGGCAACTCGCGATCACCCACGACATCACGGAGCGCAAGCAAAGCGAGGACGCATTGCGTGCGAGCGAGGAACGGCTGCGCGAAATCCTCGAAGCGCTCCCCAACGCGGTCTATACAACGGACGCCGAGGGTCGCATTAGCTTCTACAATCAGGCGGCCGTCGATATGTCCGGCCGGCGGCCGGAACTCGGGAGCGATAAATGGTGCGTGACCTGGAGGCTCTATTGGCCTGACGGGAGCCCGTTGCCGCACGACGAGTGCCCGATGGCGATCGCGCTCAAGGAGAAGCGCGCCATCCGTGGGGCGGAGGCGATCGCCGAGCGTCCCGACGGCTCTCGCGTGCCCTTCATCCCCTATCCGACGCCGCTTTTCGACGAGGAAGGCAAGCTGACCGGCGCCGTCAACATGCTGGTCGACATCACGGACCGCAAGAAGGCTGAAGCCTATGCGGAGCGACTGGCGGCGATCGTCGCGTTCTCGGACGACGCCATCATCAGCAAGGATACAGCCGGGATCATTCAGACCTGGAACGAGGGTGCGAAACGCCTGTTCGGCTACACCGCGGATGAAGCCATCGGCAGGCCGGTGACAATGCTGATTCCACCCGAGCGTCAGGACGAGGAGCCGCAGATTCTCGCCCGCATTCGCCGCGGCGAGCGCATCGATCATTATGAAACCGTGCGGATGCGCAAGGACGGGTCCCTGCTCGACATCTCGCTCACCGTATCGCCGTTGAAGGACGGAAGCGGCAAGGTCATCGGCGCTTCCAAGATCGCCCGGGACATCACCGAGCGGCGGCGTCACGAAGAGCGCCGCAGGCTTCTCGTCAACGAGCTGAACCACCGCGTCAAGAATACCTTGGCGACCGTTCAATCGCTCGCGGCGCAGACCTTTCGCGGTCACGCCTCCAGCGAAGTCCTTCAACAATTCGAGCGCAGACTGATCGCGCTCTCGACGGCGCATAACATCCTGACGCGGGAGAGCTGGGAAGGGGCCAACCTCGACGAGATCGTGGAGCATGCCGTTTCCGCGGTCTGCGCCGAGCCGAGCCGACGGTTTGAGATCAGCGGGCCTCGCCGGCGATTGGAGCCGAGAGCTGCCCTCTCGCTGTCGCTTGCGCTGCATGAGCTTTGCACCAACGCGGCGAAATATGGGGCTCTGGCAAACGAGGCCGGTCGCCTCAGGATCGCCTGGGACGTGCGGCCGGATGGCTCGGGCGAACGGTTGCACCTGAGGTGGGAGGAAAGGGATGGCCCTCGCGTGGCGTCGCCCATGCGTAAGGGTTTTGGCAGCAGGCTGCTGGAGAGAGCCCTAGCCCGGGAACTCGGCGCCGAGGTTCAACTCATGTTCGCCCCGACCGGCGTTGTCTGCGAGATCGAGGCCAGAATTTCATGAGCGGCTCCTCAGACCGAACGTCCTCGCAGTCGTCTCCCGAAGATCCCGCCACCCCGAGGAGGTTGCGGATTTTTATCCTGGAAGACGAAGCACTGGTCGCCATGCTGATCGAGGACATGATCCTCGAGTTGGGTCATGACGTTGCTGCAGTCTCGTCGCGGATTGACGAGGCGCTCGTGATCGCGCGGACCGCGTCCTTCGACCTGGCCATCCTCGATGTCAATCTGAATGGGAAGCCAAGCTATCCAGTCGCCGACGTGCTGATCTCCAGGAATATTCCGTTTGCCTTCGCCACCGGCTATGGCCGCCAGGATCATGATGCCAGGTACCAGCATGTCCCGATCCTGCCCAAGCCGTTCGTTGGCACTGATCTAGCGGGTATCATTTCGGAGCTGGCGAAGAGCGGAGCGCGGGCCTGATGTCGGCGCCGCGCGCGCCAACGGTGCATGGGGCCGACCTGCGCTTGACCGGAAGCGTCACGTTACTGGCGGAATATCCGACCGCCGACATATTCGCGGTGCCGATCTGAATCCTCGTCCGAGGTGCCGGGGGCATGGCGAACACAGCTTCGCGCGCCCCAGCCAAAATGGCGGCCGCTCCCAGCGCTCCGGGTACGAGCGATTCTGCCGAAGAACGGCCTGATCCGTGCGCATCAGCAGCGCATCCTCGGTGGCCAGTTCATGCATGGTTCTTTCATCGGCGCCATAATTCGCCGCTATCAATTTGCGCGGTTCCCTTCGATGGCTTTGCCGAGCCGGTCGAGTTCGAGCGAGTAGCAAAACAACCCGAACAACATCCAGGCCACTAGAAGACTCTTGATCAATCCCTCACTGATCGGCGGTAAGACTTCGAGCGCAGGTATATGGCGGAAAAACAGTGCCGAAAAAAGCGCGCCGCCGAAGAAGAAGCTGACCCGACTTGAAAACTGGAGAAAATGACCGATCAACGCGCTTCGAAATGGAGCTTGAATTGCGATCCAGCGATACCTGATCCAATAGGCGCAAAGCAGGACTAACGTTCCCAAGGTTACCTTCATCTCGATGAAAATGCTGACCTGCTGTGGCTCGCCAAGCCGCTCTACCACCTGTCGAAAAAGAGGGAAGACAACAATGAAAAGAAATATGGCGGCCACCGATTGGATGACCAAGAGACTAAGATAGATGAATTTCTGTTGTATTGCAGTGGTATGTATTTGCAAGGCGCACCTTGAAATTATTCCGCGCGCCTCTTCAGCGCAAACGGCGGCGTCAAGCGGCGTTCCGCTCTGATTGTATAACGACTAACCGCATCATGTCCTGCAACTTCAACGGCTTGCCGTGCCGATCGGCACCCAAGCCCCGCGCCGATTCACACTCTCATGGTCAGACCACGAGGTGCGGAAGCGCATGAATGAGCATGGCCCATAAGCCAGGTCCTCACGGCCGCGCTTGCAGTCGACGTGGCCTAGGGTTCGCCGAGGGGCTGCCGCTGTACATTTCCAGACAGGTGATCAACTCGACATAGCTCGGTGAACTGGCGATCTGGGTCTCCTGCGAACAGCTCTCGCGGTGCGAGCGGCTGGATTCCACCCAGGTGGCGCGAAGTTGGCTCGCGGCCGCGGTTTCGTCCCGCACGCACCCTGCATAGGGGTCGGTGTCCTCTGGGCTGAGGGCCCGCGCTTGACGGCAGCTTGCTTCGATATCGATGCGCGGCATCTCCTGGGCAATGACGGCCGAGCACCACATCGCTGATGAAGCCAGCACAAATCGCAGCAAACGTTGCCTCATAGCAGTCTCCTAATGCGAATGACGATCCAACGCGGTGCTGATTTCGTCGGCCAAGCGCGTCGCGAGCTCTCGATATCCGGTGCATCTCTCTTCGCGAACCGGCGAAACCGCCAGTTCCCATCTGGCCAAGGCGGCTGCCGCATCGCGAAGGTCCATGCAAAGGGTGTGGAAATCCTCGTCCCTCGCGGCAAGCTCCTTGATGGCCTGCCCCCGGTCCGGAAACCGGGCGATGGCGGCCCGCAGACTCTGGCCCATTGTGAGATCACGCGAATGCTGTGCTGCGGAAAGGCGTCGTCATCGGAGCGAGCATGGCCGATAAAACCGCCCCATCGGGGAGCAGGTTACGCTAGCGAGACGTTGGCGTCCTACCCCGCAGGCTCCGAAAGCCGCGCCATCGGCGTCGTCAACGACACACCCGCCTGCCGTTGACAATAGCGCAGCCGCGCCGCACGGGCGCGACCACCACGGCCCGCGGAGCCACCGCGCGACGCGCCACCACCGCACCGTTCGGTCCTGCACAACCGGCCCGCACAACCCCGCGCGCGCAAACGACTGCGCTGGCCTCGGTCGGAGAGAAGGCCGCCGCCATGGCCAAGATCCCTAAGCCGAAGATTGAAAATTTCATGTCGTGGTCCTTTTCGGAACTGAAGGTGAGATGGATCTCGGACGAGCTGCATGCAGCCCGTCCGAGGGGATCAGAACTTGTAGAGCAGCCGCGCCGACACTTGATTGGTGCTCAGTTGCTGTTTGAAGCCGACGATCCCGAGACCGCCAACGCCGACCGGGTAGGTGTAGGTATTGTCTTCGAACTGTGAGTACCGATACTCTAGGCCGGCTATCCAGTTATTCGTAAAGGCGTATTCGGCTCCGGCCCCGAGTGTCCAGCCCACCCGGGTGCTGTCGCCGGCACCATAGGAATAGCCCGTGCCCGTCACCGTCGATTTGGGTGCCGCCAATGCGATGCCGCCGGTGGCGTAGATCATGAAGCGGTCGAAGGCGTAGCCGACACGCAGCCTGGCCGAGCCGACCCAGTTGGTATGGGCGGTGATGAAATCGCCGGTCAGCGCGGTGTAGCGCTGCTTCCCGGTGATGAGGGCCGCGCCGTCGATCTCGCCACCGAGGACAAGCTGACCGATCTGGTAGTTGTAGCCCGCCATCAGACCGAGCGCAGCGCCATTCCGGTTCAGGCTCGGCAATGATGCCACGGCAGCCCGACCGGCGATCGCGGCGCCGGCGGTCAATTCGGTTCTGGTCTGCGCCCAGCCGGCCTGGGCACCGACATAGAAACCGGTCCAGGTGAAGGCAGGAGGCATGGGAATAGCAGGTTCGATCCGCCGCGACGGCAGATCGGCAGCCTGCGCTGCGAGCGAGAACGCTGCAAAGGCAAGTCCGGCGCCAAGTTTCGTGGTCAAACGGGGCATATTCGAGTCTCCTTGTGGATGTTGGTCCGACTGTTAGCGTCAACCGCAGATTGAGTAGGGAGCTGAAAGGGCGACTTAGGATCAGGCTCTGGTCGAATAGCGACGTCCAGTCGAACGTCTCCCATTGTGGGTTAATCCCGACACGGCCTCAGTTGCCCACGGCCGCGCCGAGCTGATAATCTTTCTGCAGCGCACGGTCCGATGACGGATAAAGCGTCTGGCATTCCGACCAGTAGAAGCTTTGGGGCTGCCGATTGGCGGGATCGGCGCAGATCGCGGCGAGCTGTGCCTGCCGTGATTGCGACGTCTGGCAGCCGGCAAGGATCAGGCCGAACGATAACGCAATCCCGACTAGGATAGACCTATTCATGTCGTCCCCGTTGAGTGAGGTCAGCTGGTTGATGGAAGCGGGCCCCACACCGGGCGCCCGCCAGTTCGCTATCGGCAGCGGTCGATCGGACCAGCCTTCGCGCCGTTGGCCTGCTCGCCGGCCAGCGGCCGGCCGGCGAGCCACCAGCAGGCGCCTATTTCATTTGGATTCCCAGCTTGGCGCGCTCATCCTTGAACACGATGGCAAGCGCGTCGATGATCTTCTTGTCGGGATTGGCCTTGCAGTAGACGATGACCTCGTGCTCGACGACCTTGCCCTTCTTCAAGTCAAGAAAATGCTTCTTGGCGAGGCCGTTATACCAGCCACTATACCAGGTAGACAGGGCATCGGCGTCCTCCTGGAAGGTTCCTGCCAGCTGCGCGCAGGTCAGGGTCTGGACGTCGATGAACCCGTTGGCATCGACGTAGCTCGTGAGCGGAACCTGGGCGGTCGCCGCAGACGAGGTGGCGCAAACGATCGATACCGCCATGGCGGCGAGAATTTTGGACATGATGATCTCCCGTTTCGAAATGTAAGAGCCGGAGCTCTGGAGGTGGAAGGGAACCGGAGGCTTTAGCGCAACGATCTTGCAATGAAGAGGCGCGCGAAGCTTTCAGCTTCTACGAGACCCGCTTCACGCCTGGTGGCTGCCATGTCCCTTCGCCCGCAGGCAGGATAGACGGCGGCGTAGTCCTCGGCCAATAGAGGCGCATCACAAGGTAGATTTTGTCATCCGGTGCCGGGAGCCAATTGGCTTCCTTGTCGGCGCCGGGGCTGTCCTTTTGGATATAGAGCGTCAGGGAGCCATCCGCGTCCTTTTTCATCCCCGGTAACATCGGTGAATTGATCAAGTAGCGATTGATCGGGTTCTTGACCAAGAGCTGGCTCTTGCCGTCATACATCGTAACGGACCAGAACGCGTTCACGGGCGGCAACTGGCCCGGCGGGAAGGTAAGTGTATACTTGTGCTTGCTGCCGTCGAGCGCCTCTCCCGTCGTGTCACTTCGCGTGAAGGGGTAGGTCGCTTCTACGGCATCGTTGCCATAGATGCCTGCCTTGGCAGCTCCGGCCCGTTTCAACCAATCGCCGTTGTAGAAGGCCTCATCGCCCAGCAGCGAGCTGACGTTCCAGCCGTTGATCTCCTTGCTGCCACTGGCCAGCCATTTGCCGATCTTGTCGTCACCCTGCTTCATGGCGACCAGGATTTCGGCTTTATGTTCGAGCGACAGATCCTTGAACGCAAAGGTCTTGCCGGGGCCGATGCCGATCCTGGCAAGCTTCGCGCGAACTGCCCTATCCCTCGGCGTCTCGGGAACGAATTGTAGGGCTGCGTCGAGGTACTCGAAGAAGTTGTCCTTGATCCCGGCCGTGGTAGCAGGGACGAACGCGATCTTGGGTGCAGCGGCCGGAGTTGCTTGTTTGAGGAAGGAAGAAAGCGGCTGCGCATTGTAGCCAGCCTGCACCTTTTCCACGTTAGGCATATCTTCGGCGTTGATAAGCTGGGTCCGGAAGTTGGCGAACACGAACGGGGTGGTCGAGGCAAAAACCTGCTTGATCCCGGCGGGCGTACTGCCTTTCCAGTTGGGGCCGACGACCAGATAGTCGCCCGGCTCGGACCCAGTGGCGCGTGTGCCGATATAGCCGAAATTGTAGGTATTRCCGTCGMWGAGCWKGACCGAGTAGTAGCGCTCCCTTTCAACTGCGGGCACCGTGATAACCATCGGCTCGGCCCGCAAATCCAGCCAGAGGATGGAGTAAGGGGTGTCGCTGTTCGGCGTTATGACGGCCGTGTCCGCCGGGGTGGCGACATGGTGCATGTTGTAGATTTCGTTGAACGGCGCCTTGAACTGGCCCGAATTCCTGTCGACGGCAAATTCGTGCATGACCGCATAGTTCATCACCAGCGGCAGGCCGTAGATGAAGCCTTCTTCGGCGATGTCTTTCGCCTCGAAGAGGTTCGGCCATTCGGGCTTCGTTTGCGCAAAGACGAGGCTGGACTTCATTGTGGCCGCGGCAAGGGCGGCCATCGCAGCAGAGCCAAGCAGATCACGTTTCGTCAGCATCTGAAAACTTCCTTCCGGTTCACAACTTCCGGTCATGCGCGTCGATTGCGGGACGCGGTCGCACAACTTATGCGGGTATCAAACAATGCCGGAGTGGGCAATCGAGACCGCTTGCATGTCCGTCTTTGGGCTCGAAACGGCGGCGCTTCGCTAACCGCCGTTTAGTTTCTGACCAGCTTGGCGCCGGCGGGGATCAGGGTTGCAGCTCGATCTCGCCCGGCTTCCATGTCTTGTTGAACCATGGTTCCAGCGGACCATAGAGGCGAAGGAGCATGAACCAGCCCTTGCCCGGGATCGTCTGCACCCAGTTGTTCTCCATTCCCGCCGGGGCTTTGGGTCCGAAGTAGACATCCGTCGAACCATCCGCATTGACCTTGACGCCCTTGCTCTGGCTGCTGACGCTGGGGGCTCGCTGGTCGGTCTGCACCATCGAGCGGCTCTGGTTGTCGTAGACGATGACCGACCAGAAATCCTTGACCGGGATATTGGGAGGCAGGCGCAGCTTATAGTTCTTGCCACCATCCAAGGGATCACCCTTCGCATCCTGCACCGACCAAGGATATTGCGAGCCCTTGCCCACCATTTCTTCCTCCATCGCCGGGGTCACGGCAATGGCGAAGTAGTAAAAGAAGACGGCACCGTCCAGGTTACTGACGCCGGGCGCCGTCTCGAACTTATAACCGCCCAAAAATGGCAGGCGCCACGCACTGTTCGGATAGAAATACGCATCCTTCGGGCGAATCTTGAAAGCGATGGTGCGCGCCGTGACAGCACCGATGTTGGCGGCGTCGGTGAGAATCTTCTTCATCCGCTCGTCGGGAGCGAAGGGTTTGCCCTTTTCGATGCCGATCGAGGCGAACAGGCCCAAGGTGGTGGGATCGGATCCGCCCGCCGGCTCTTCCTGGATGACCTGGTTCAACAGGCCCCAAAACGAGTAGTCGCCCGGAGAGACGAAATTCGCCGGAATTCCGGAGGCATTGACCATTTTCATCGGCGGCGGATTGGCGGCCTCGGCCAGAGGATAGATCCGCAGGTTCTTCTTGACCGAATCGATCGCAGGTTGGGTGGAGCCGTCCACAAGGAAAGCGCGAAAGACGAAGTAGCTGCCGAAGGTGTTCGGCCGCAAAACGTGATACCCCGATGGTATCTCGCCCTTGAAGCCGGGCGGCAACAAGAGGTACTTGCCGCCCTCGCCCTTGTCAGCCCCGGTGATGCCGATGTCGCCCACCCACTTGTACCAGAAGTCGTCGACCGTCCCGAGCACCTTGGGCGGAACCTCGGCGACGACCGGACCCTTACTCGTGTCGACCCACATGAAGTTGTAGATCGTGTTGTCGTTGCCCGTCAGCGCGACGGTCTTCGAATCCATCAGACTTTCCCAGATTACGTTGGTCTGGTTATCGGGTCCGAACTTGCGCAGCGACTCGCGCATGCCGGCCTGATTAACGATCGGGATCGCCAGCAGATAGGCTTGGAGCGCGCGCGAACGGTCGAGGTTGTCGTAGATTTTTTCAACAGTATCGGCGGACGGGTAGCCGTAGTTGAGGTTCAACGCCCCGATCGAGGATTCGATCTTGTCCGGCACGGCGACGCCCGGAGCGAAAGGCGTCGTCATCTGGTAAGTCTGTGCGGAAGCAACCGTGGCAGCCGCCGCGAAAATTGCACCAAGAAATAGTTGGTTCATTATTTTCGGTCCCCTTGTAGATCGATTAGCGGTTGGGATTACAGGGCTAACGATCATCAGTAACAGGGCGGGTATGGGTAATACCCGCAAACCGGTCGATAAGCATATGGTGCATAGTACGCTGCGGCACCGAGGGCGCCTGCGCCGGCGATCGCCGCACCTCGGTAGTAGGCTCCACGAAATGCCGTACGCCGTGCCACGCCCGCGAAGGACAGTGGCGTGAAGGGCCGGCCGATCAGATCGATGAAGATCGACGCGGCGCCGTCGCCGCCCGCAAGGTCACCCTCCATCACGTCGACGTCGAATGTGACCTGGTCGCCTTCGAGTTTAGGGCTTTTCAGAACCACGACCGCGTCACGAATACCCGAGCCATCCCGCATGAAAGCTGACACGGTCGCGTTCGGCGGGTCCTTGTAGAAGCTGTCGGGGCTTTGGTTGCCGGGCAGCCACTCCTCAAGGATATGCGCCGTGAGTTCGTGGCCAGCGGACCTCACTGGGCGGTCGGCGAACACGATGGAGTTAGGCGACAGACCGCTCAGCACCAGCTTCCCGCCCTGCAAGGTCGCGCCGCGAGCGCTCAGGACAAAGAGCGACGGCGCGAGCTCGGGTTTGACCGGGGTACCGATCGCCTTTTGAAGCGGCACATGCGGGGGAGCGGTCGGAGTCGCCTGAGCTGACGCGGAGTTGGACAGCAGCGTCAGGGCAGAGACCGCGCCAGCATGGAGAAAGAATAAGGCAATTGCATTTCGCGCTGTTGTCATGGCGCACTCCCCTCGTTTGACTTCGTTGGTGCGTCTATTGGCTCTACTTCGGGAACAGGAACTGAAGCTGGGCCCTCAGCTGCCAATCGGCAGCGCCGCTGGGCTTTGCCACATTGTAATAGGCTGCGATCTGCGCGTTGACGGGCTGATGACCGATCTTGAATACGCGCCCGAAACCGCCGCCGATCGGCACTGTCCAGCGATCGCCGTGGTCGGCCTCCCAATTGGCAGTGATGACCGGGGACGACGTCAGGTACCAGCCGCCGTGAAAGTTGTAGTTCACGAAGGGCTGCAGCGTCATCGCGTTGACGGCGCTGCGATTGCTCTTGCCCGCAAACGACCAGACATTGTTGACGAGAACGCCGACGACCCAAGGCCCTTGAATCGTCAGGGCGACGAAGGCCGGGCCCGCCGAATACTTGCCGGAGGTGAGGGTCTTGTCGGTGCCAGTGGGAAGCACGAAGGTCGGTCCGATGCCCCAGATGATGCCGTGCGTCGGCTGCTTCGGCGAGAAGAAGAAGCTCGGGTTGATGTCGCCCAGGCCGAACTCCCTGTCGCCATTCACCGTCAAGGCCGGCTGCGAGATCACCGGGGTGATCCAACGCGTGATTAGGTTCCAGTCCTTGTTCAGCGTGATCGGGATCACGGGCTGGATGTTGAGGACATTCTGAAGCTGCTTATGCGGCCCGACATTGAAGTTGAAGTTGTTCTGGAACGGCACGCTGATCATGTCGGCAACAGGGTTCTGCGCCGCTTTGGCCAGATCGCCGGCGTCACTCGTCGAACCTTCCGCCAGCGCTATTCCCGAACACGACAAGGTCGCGAAGAGTGTCAATTTAGCTAAGTCGATCGCCGTCTTCGCACTCACAACCGATATTTCCTCCAAAAATAATAAAATTTACAACGACCAAAACCAATTTCGCCGTTTGCCCGTAGAACTTATACTGTGCGACAAAGCAGTAGTCGGATCTCGCTGCCACTCATTTTGCGCCAACGTTGCGGAATTCCGGAGGGGCCTGCTCGTGTCTGAAATTCCCGTCATTTCCAGCCATATTCTTTACGGCTTGCCGGCATTCCTGCGTCATGAGCTCGGAGAGAAAGCGCTTCTGCGGGCGAACCGGGCAGCAGGTCTCGATATCGAGCTTACCGAAGGTTGCAATTGTTTCATCCCCCATGCCGCCGTCATCGGCTTCGTGAGTGCAGCCGCCAGGGAGGTCGGCGAGCCCGATCTCGGCCTCCTGATCGCTCCGACGATGAATGTCGGCAACTATGGCTGCTATGGGCGCTATATCCTGGGAGGCGAGACGCTCGGCCAATCCATCGAGCGGGCCATTGCGGCTCTTTGCTATCACAGCACCCACGACCGGATGTCGATCGCCATTACCGGCGACGAGGCGCGCTATAGCTACGTCTTCGCCTTGTCCGACCACGCTGGCTACGAGATGATCGCCGGTGCAGCGGCCGGCGTTCTGCTCAGCGTCATGAGGGCCTATTTGCCGTTCGACTGGCGGCCGCTGCGCATCGAACTCAATATCAACAGGCCGCGCCAGACTGGGCTGTTCGAAGATCTCTTCCATTGCCCGGTCCTGTTCAACGCGCCGGCCGTGACGATCGTCATCGAACGCCATCTCTTGTCGGCTGCTCCGAACCGCGGGTCACGGCCCATTGTCACCATCGAGGATGTGGCGCGAGACCGGCCCGGCGGTGCGCCACGAGATCTGCTCGCCGTCCTCATGGCGCAGATACGGGCCCAGGTTCTCACGGGGGGCGTATCGATCGATCGTGCTGCGGGACCAATGGGTACCAGCGTCCGAACGCTGCAACGCGAGCTCCATCGGGCCGGTACTGATTTTCGCAGCCTGACGAACGCGGCGAGGATTGAGAGAGCGACAGAGCTGCTCCGGCATACGGACGGCTCGATCACACGTGTTTCGGCGGAGATGGGATATTCCTCTCCCGCCAATTTCGCGCGCGCCTTCCAGAAGGCGACCGGCTGCACACCCGGAGCGTTTCGCTCCAAGTTGTAACACGAAGAACGCCGCCGGGACGGCTGCCCGCTGCAACAGGCTGCTGCCGATCCCGGATCATTGTCTCCAATTTAGCTGACCCATTCTAAACCCGCGGCGCCGATACACTTGGCGGTTGGAGTTCAGCAAGCACTTCCGCCGGCGATTCCCGGATTCAGAAAAACCGCCCTCCCTGACATCGGAACGTCTCGTATACTGCGGGCGCAGCCTCGCGGCGGAAGAATGGCGAAGCTGGCGGCGCGCGCCGGCCTCAATCTTCCGAGAGGCCGGGTCGGGCTCCCTTATGCCGTGGGATGCCAATCGGAATTCTTGATTGCGAAGACCGTTGGGAACTTCGCCCGGCTTCTGCCATAGGAAGAATGCCGCTTGGTCAAAGGAGGCGTCCCGCGGCCTTCTGCAGATCTGGCGAGCATCAAGTCTGAAAGAATCAACATGCTTCCCAATCTGCCATCAGTGAGCCACCTCTCAGTCGTCATCACGCAGGCAGCCGCGCCTGCTTTTTTGCTTGGCGCCGTCGTTGGTCTCATCTCGGTCCTGATAAACCGCCTGGAGCGCATCCTCGACCGATCGCGAATGCTCAATGGCCTGCAAAAAGACGGGGCAGTTGCGCCGGAACTTAGAGCGGACCTTCCCCGGCTCGAAGAGCGGGCTGCTTTGATCAATAGCGCAATATTTCTGGCAATCTCTAGCGGGGTGTCGACCATCCTGCTGATGGCCCTGGCATTCGGATTAGCGTTCGCGGAGTTGCCGCATGAACGGGGTGTTGCGCTCCTTTTCATCGGTGCCGTCGGACTTTTTGGCGCTTCGCTCACACAGTTTCTGCGCGAGGTGCGGATCGCATTGCGAATTACTGATCACCTAAGGTAACCGAACGATCGGGACTTTGCATCGTCGTCCAAACGCGAGGTCGAACTGTCCACGAGGAAAAATCGCCGGACAACCACCTCCTTTCGGGACTGCGCAGCGCTTGCCGGCAAAGACTATGTTCGGGGTGTCAACGCCGACCATCCCTTCCGTTCATGGACCAGGCGCAAGCCGTGGTCTGACCCACGAAGGACTTCCTCGAAAGCCTGCCCGAGGCACGACAGGGGCGGTGGCACCAAGGGTTAACGGCTTGACGACCAAGTCTATCACGATCCCCCCCGATCTCGATGCCGCCTTCACCGGCGTCCGCACGCGCGGGTATCCTCGAATCAGAGCGGCCGATTCGGTGCAACCTCCAATCGCTCTAAGAGTGCCCGGCGCGCGGTGACGGCATAGCGGACGTGATTTACCGCCAGGGCCATCGTTGAATCGCTGCCCGAGCGCCCGCCAGACGTGACGGCCTCATCGACCAGGTGATGAAGCGAGCGATCGAGCGCCTCGAGCGTCTCGGCATCGGCTACTTGGGCCCGGTCGGCGATTTGGATCAACCGCCCGATCCGTTGCTGATCTTCGCGCATCCGCCCCGTCGTCACACGCCCGATGATAAGCGTTGCAAGCGAACCGAGGATGCTGAGGGCAGCGGCTGCGAGATAGAAATAGCTCTGGAGCTCGTCAAAAAAACTCTGTTCGCCGTTGTTGAGATAGTTGGCGATACCGGGATGGACCGGCAGGATCGGGTTCTTGGCGTCGGGGTCGGGCGCTTCGATCTGGCTCGCCAGGGGCGTGAGCGCGATCAGCTTGGGCTTCGCGGTAAAGAGGGTCTGGCCTATCGCTCCGGCGACGAGATCGAGCATGGTGTCAGGCGCGACGAGCCGATATGTCACGGCGAGCGTCGTGACCGTGTCGTCGGGGGTTGCGGGGCGAGACCTGAAGGCTCCCTCAGGGATGTCGTACGACTCGAAAGCCGGAAAGCGCCGGTTGAAGGCATCCGCATCAGAGAACGCCAGGATGGTGGGCGTTCCCGCAGTTCCCTTGGCCATTGCCATAACCGCTGCGACCACGTCCCCGGGCCCGACCGGGCCAACGGCGAGGATGGCGGCAGCGCGCCGTTGGTGAACCGCCGCGACCATCTCGTCAGGCGCGAGGAAGACCCGCTTCACCTCATGAGGCGGGACATCATAGTAGCTCAGGATAACGTCGAGTAGCGCGGCGTTGACGTCCTGCAGGCGTCCTTGCGGAATGGCGATCGTCTTGCCGGAGAGCTTGCTAATGCTGTCGATGGCCGATTGCGGCGGCAGCACGAAGGCGACGACATCGCGGCGCAGGATCGCGATGGTCTGGCCGTTGGTCGGTGGCGAGACGTCGCTGCGGATCAGCGCGAGATCGGCAGCGCCGGTTTCGATCGCTTTTGAACTGGCAGCGAGATCGTTGACTTGGACTGGCTGAAGCTTCACGCGGGGATGATCCTTAGCCACCTCGGTGACGAGCGCGCCGATAAAACGTTGGGCCTGTGTGCCAAGGGCGCCCGTTGTCACCCGCAAAGTCGCATGCGGCGACCAGAAATGGATCGCCACCGCAAGGGCTGCGATGCCGAGGAGAACTGCTGTCCATAGAGCAAATCGCATCATATTGTCCTCCTTCCTCGGCCGGCTCAGCCTGCGACGCTTGGTAAGGGATCCGCGTTCAAATCGCGTCACCGCGTTCATCAGCAGGCCGTTCTCCAGATCCGCCTGCGATCCCCTCACATGACTTCGAATGCCGCTGGAGCGGGCCGCCGCGAGGACCTGGTCTCGGCGCAAACGCGGACGTTCGACCGGTCCTGCCTGAATCGCGCGCAGGTGCCAACCAATGGGTTGCGCGCGCTCCTCAATCCATCACCGGCGTGCAGTTGCGGCCAATCTAAACTCCAGACGCTAGTCTGCGTCGGAATGAATTGCCTTCGTAAGCGGCACGCTTCATGTTCCGAGAATCGGCACGCTGAAGTTGGAAAGAATTGCATGTCTCGCGCGGGGATTAGCAATAACTACTTGATATTCCTCACGACGATATGATCCGCCCCCGCAAGGATGTCGACGACATCCTGGTTGAGTTCGCCCGTCCTGACGATCTTCATGGGGCGCAGACGCAGGTTGCGGCGAGCCGGCGCGATCTGACGCGGGACGGCGCGCCCGTCGATGGCGCACAGGGGGCGGACATCGTGAAGCACGATGGCCGAACGACGGCGCTCTGAGTGGGCAAAAATGGTGTCGGAGATTGCCAACTAGGGTGCAGAGTTGGGTTCTGAACTGTCGTGCGGTCCGAAAATCGGACCGCAGCCGGGTTGAGGCGAATAGATGAATCGGCGCGTGCAAGACGGTTGACCAGGCTGTCGCCACACAACATGCCCACAAAATGATGGCGCCACCTCTGGATGATGGCCTCGCGCGGTCGGGAGAATAGCCGTCCGCTTTGGCAGCGGCGAGCCCGTCTTAGGCGTGTTCGGCGATGAACCGCGCGCGAAACGCGCGATAGGGTGGCTCGCAATCAATTTCAGTCGCTCACTGTCCTTGGGTCTCGGCACATGGAGGATAGAATGCTTACACTCTCATCGACGCCTCAGCCGTTAAGCGTGCTGGCGCGATATGAATCCGGCTTCACCGAACAGCTTGCTCAATTTGGATATGGACGTACTCGAACACTCGTCCTCAGGCGGTTGTTCAGAGCTTTTGATCAATGGCTTGGTAGCCACAATCTGCAAGTTGAACACCTCTCTCTCCGCGCCATCGACTCATTCTTGGATGACCGCAGAAAGGCCGGAGAGAAAGTTGCAATCTGTAGGAGAGCGATAAAGCCGATTGTGGATTATCTGGGAAATAACGACGCTGCTCTGCAAGAAGAAATTGAAAATCCATCCGGGCGGGATCGAGTTGTCGATCTATTCCAGCAATATCTCGCGATGGAGCGGAACGTCACGGTTGCGGTGACCCGGCAATACGCCGCCCGAATCCGCCCGTTCGTCAAAGCTCATTTGTCAGTCTCCAGTGATCGAACCTTGGGGGTCAAGGCCCTGACGGAAGCTGACGTGATCAGGTACGTTGTCGACGTTTGCCCGAAATTGACGAAGGCCGGGGCTGCACTCTTCGTCACTGCGTTGCGGTCGTTTCTGAGGTTCCTTCACCTCGCGGGATACATCGACCGGCCGATGTGCAGCGCCGTGCCATCGGTCTCTGGGCGTCGCCTGACCGCGATGCCGAAGGCAATCGAACCGGATGTCCTCCAACGGCTTCTTGCCTCGTGCGATCGAAACACCCTGATCGGATCACGCCGCTTTGCTATTCTGACCATGCTCTCTCGGCTCGGCCTCAGAGCCGGTGAGGTCGCGAACCTTCAGTTGGGCGACATAAACTGGCGCGCCGGAGAAATAGTGGTCGCTCACGCGAAAGGAAACCGAACCGAGGCGTTACCACTGCCGCCCGACGTCGGCAGCCCACTTGCCGACTATATTACCCGTTGGCGTCCTCGAAACGCGATAGGACGGAATGTATTCGTTCGGGTCCAAGCGCCGCATGGCCCATTGACTTCAGGCGCGGTCACGCAACTCGTTGCTCATGCTGCCGAGAGCTGCGGACTCGGACGTATCCACGCCCACCGGCTGCGCCACACCGCTGCGACCAGCATGCTTCGCGGCGGTGCTTCGTTGGCGGAAGTCGGGCAAGTGCTCCGCCACCGCCAGATGATCACCACAGCCATCTATGCGAAAGCCGATCGCGAAGCGCTACGGTCGATTGCTCGCCCATGGCCGGAGGAACTCGCATGAGCATTCTCCGGCAAGCCGCAATCGACTATTTCGCGATCCGCCGGGCACTCGGCTTCAAGCTCATGAGGGCTGAAAAGTTGCTTGAACAGTTCGTCAGCTTTGTCGAGCAACAAGGCGACAATCGCATCACAACAGAGGCAGCCGTCGCCTGGGCGACCCTCCCGCGGTCGGGGCAGACGTGGTCTTATGCCCGCCTCTCGGTGGTTCGTCGCTTCGCAAGCTATATGCGAAGCACTGATCCTGCGACGGAAGTGCCTCCGACCCATATCCTTGTTCAGAAGAAGGGGCGCGCGACCCCATTCCTTTATTCCCCGGCTGATCTGAGCGCGCTGATCAACGCGACAAGGTCGTACCGGTGTCCTGATCGCGGCACGACGCTTCGGATGTTGATCGGTCTTCTCTCCGTCACCGGAATGCGCATCGGCGAAGCGATCAGATTGAACCTCGAGGACTTTGATTCCGGCAACGGCATCCTCACGATCGCAAATACGAAGTTCGGCAAAACACGCGAAGTGCCGTTGCATCCGACGACCACCACCGCCGTTTCCGCTTATCTTGAGCGCCCCCATCAGCCAATTCGGCGCAAAGGTACGCGTGCTCTGTTCCTGTCGACGATTGGGACCAGACTCAGCTACAACTGCGTGCAGCAGACTTTCCGGCGGCTGACCGCAGCGTCGGGCCTAAAGTCTCGAACGACATCGTGTCGCCCCCGGATCCACGACCTGCGCCACACTTTTGCGGTGGCAACGATCCTCGACGGTTATCGAGATGGCAATGAGCCCGGTAATCGAATTGCGCTGCTATCGACCTATTTGGGCCATGTCGATCCGGCTTCGACGTACTGGTATCTGTCCGCGGCGCCGGAACTTCTGGCGCTAGCCAACGTCCGACTGGAGCGTGACCTTGGAGGTGCAGCATGACCATGCTCGCTCCAACCCTCCAGGCATTTTTCACCGAACGGCTGATCCGGCAACGTCAAGCCAGCGAACATACCATCGCCGCCTATCGAGACACTTTGAAAATGCTCGTGGTCTATGCCTCGAAGCGCAAGGCAATTGCCCCATCGCGACTCGACATCGACGATCTGGACGCATCTCTGGTTAGCTCGTTCTTGGATCATTTGGAGAAGGACAGGAAAAACGGACCCCGAACCCGAAATGCGAGGTTGGTCGCGGTAAGATCCCTGTTTCGCTTCGCTGCGCTTCGGCATCCCGAGCACTCGGCAACGATCGAACGCTTGCTTGCGATACCTCCGAAGCGGTTCGAACGAAAGCTCATAACCTTTCTCGACGAAAGCGAGTTGTCGGCGCTCTTAGATGCCCCCGACCAACATAGCTGGACGGGACGCCGTGATCGGGTTCTGCTGACACTCGCCGCACAGTCCGGGATGCGGGTGTCCGAAATCGCCGGTTTGCAGATTCGAGACGTTCATCTCGGCGTCGGGGCGCATGTGAGCTGCAGGGGCAAAGGCCGAAAGATGCGGATCACACCCCTAACCGCGCAGATGGCGGCACTGCTGAAGAACTGGCTGAAGGAGCGAGGTGGTGCTGAAATCGAACCGCTATTCATCTCAAGAGCCGGAAATCCATTGAGCCGGGATGCGATCGAACACCGATTGGCCCAGTATGTCGATATCGCCGGGCAGGCCCTTCCGCCGTTGAGGCAAAAGAATGTCACGATGCACGTCCTGCGGCACAGCGCTGCCATGCGGCTGATGAGGGCGGGCATCGAGCAGTCTGTCATCGCACTCTGGCTCGGTCACGAGCAGGTCAGCACAACCGACATCTATCTTCACGCTGACATGGAGATAAAGGAGCGCGCGCTGGCAAGGACCGCACCAGCGTCGTCTGCTGCTCGCCGCTTCAAGCCAGATGACAAGCTGCTGAGCTTCTTGGAGGCGCTGTAGTAAAAGGCGCGTCACGATCCCAGCGCCAGAAATTATGCCGATGCTTTTGCGCCTGACGCCGCGCTCTGCCGCCTGCGTGCAGGCGGCCTCGGCATAATCAGGAGATCGGCATAATATAGGCTATGCCGACATCGGCATAACCTGTACAACGTCACCACGACTCGTGAAGCGGTGATGCAGTTCACAAAGGCCTTCAGCGACAAAGCTGGCTGGAACGAGGCGTCGCTCGACGTGTATCCGAGCACGACTGCGCCTATCGTGCGCGTCGGCGCAGACGGCCACCGTGAGATCGTGCGTGCGACATGGGGCATGCCGACACCGCCCGACTACCTCAAAAGTAAAAATTACGATCCTGGCGTCACCAACATCCGCGAGACGAAATCGTCCTGGTGGCGCCGATGGCTTGGCCCGACGAGCCGATGCGTGGTTCCTTTCACGTCCTTCGCCGAGCCGAATCCCAAAGCCCAGCTTCCGGGCGAGCGCGTTCCGAATTCCTGGTTCGCGCAGAATCCCGATCGGCCGCTCATGTTCTTCGCTGGATGTTGGACACCCTGGAGAGGCGTCAAGAAGGTTCGCGATGGGGAACGGGAGTTCGAGCTGTTCGGTTTCCTAACGACGTCGCCCAACGAGATCGTCAAGCCGATCCATTGGAAAGCGATGCCGGTTATCCTCACCACGCCGGAGGAAGTCGATCTCTGGCTAACCGGCGAGTGGGATGATGTGAGCCACCTGCAGCGGCCTCTCCCGGGCAATATGATGGTGATCGTCGAACCACCGGCAAAGCCCAAGGACGACGAAGATAAGTTGCTGTGAGCGGGCGCCGCGACGCGGACTGCCAGGCCGAGAACGATGACGAGGGCGCTGCAATCCAATCTGCCGGTTGATGACGATGAGACGTTGCGCGAGGTCGCGACAGCTCACAGGAAGGTCATCCACGTCGACATGGATGCGTTCTATGCCTCCGTCGAGCAGCGGGACAATCCGGAGCTCCGAGGTAAGCCGCTCGCCGTCGGCGGGTCAGCCGCCCGCGGCGTGGTCGCAGCCGCGAGTTACGAAGCTCGTGCCTTCGGCGTTCGATCGGCGATGCCGTCCGTCACGGCCAAACGGAAATGTCCTGAGCTGATTTTCGTGCCGCCGCGGTTCGACGTCTATCGCGCCATATCGGCCCAGATTCGAGAGATTTTCGCCGAGCACACCGACCTAATCGAGCCGCTGTCGCTGGACGAAGCCTACCTCGATGTAACCGAGAATAAGCACGGCATCCCCGTAGCGACCGAAATTGCGACCATCATCCGGGCGCGGATAAAGGAGGTGACCGGGCTCAACGCGTCGGCCGGCATTTCCTATTGCAAGTTCCTGGCGAAGATGGCGAGCGACCTCAACAAGCCGAATGGTCAGGCCGTCATCACGCCTCGTATGGGCCCGGCCTTTGTCGAGGCGCTGCCAGTGAAGAAATTCCACGGCGTGGGGCCAGCGACCGCGGCGAAAATGGAAAGGCTCGGAGTTCTCACAGGCGCCGACCTCAGAGCGAGGCCCCTGCCCTTCCTGCAGGAGCATTTCGGGAAATCAGGAGCCTGGTACTATCTAATTGCCCGCGGCATCGATGAGCGTGCCGTTCAGCCGGACCGGCCACGAAAATCGATCGGTGCCGAAGACACGTTCGCGGTCGATGTCGTCGAGCTCGAGCCTGCGCGCGCGAAGCTCTTCGAATTGGCCGAGAAGGTCTGGCGGCATTGCGAGGGCAAATCCGTTCGCGGCCGCACTGTCACCGTCAAAATCAAATTCTCAGATTTCGAGCAGATCACGCGTAGCCGGACCGCCGATGTCCCGATCGCAAACTTGGGCGACCTAAATGCCGCCTCTGATCTCCTGTTGAGCCAAGCCTTTCCCTTCCGGCGTAGCGTCCGCCTGCTGGGCGTGACGGTGTCGTCCTTTGACGATGAGCACCATGACGGCGGCAACCAGCTTCAGCTAGAATTCTAGCGAGGAGGCTCGTCATCGATAGGATACAACGACGGTCCGCATGATTCTGGGGGATGCATGCGCTTCATCAGAAATTGGGTGCTGCCAGTCCTTTTCGCCGGATTTGGAGCGCTTCTCGGATTTATGCTGATCGGGCTGCCAGGCCTGAATATCGTGCCGACGCTCGACGGCTCACCTATAGTCGGAGGCTTCCCACCACCGGAGCAAGTTCCCATCGTGATCCGCGAGGGGAAGACGATCGGGAGCTACGTCGATTTCTACGGAATAGCGCTCCCGGGGCAGCCGCTCTATTGGGCGGTCGGAACCATCGCCGTGATGGCATTCATCGGATATCGGATCGGATTGCCTTTTAAGGCCCGTCCGGCCGGAGGCCTATTCTCCTGCAGCGACCTCTGAGCTGGCAGGAGTCGCCTCGCTGGCGCCCGATGTCAGCGCGCCTATCGTGCGATCGAACGCAAACTCGCTGAGGATGGGCAAAGTTTTGCGAGTGATCGAAAGGCCCCACTCAGGCTTGCTCTTTAGAGCGCCGCCATAAGGTCGGTCGGAAAAGACCTTATCGGGGCTAAGCCATCGTTCTGATGGCACCAGGAACAATTCAGGTTCCCGACCTTCGTAGAATAATGCCAGGGCGAGCAGCAATTCAGCGCGGAGGGCGAATTTGGTTTTCTGCATGAAAACATATGAGGTCGGCTTCTGCGGATCGAGACGGACCGATTTAACCTGTATCTCGCGAAACGGTCCCATCTCATGGCGCGCAACGAAGTCGATGCCGCGATCATCCACCTCGGTGGAATACACCTGGAATCCGGCCATCGTGAATTCCATCTTGAAGTAGTATTCCGCGTACGCTCCGACCTGCTGATTATTAAGCTTGCTCCAGGCGTGACGGCGGGAATTGCGCAGGGATTCCAGGCTGCTCTCGTCCGTCATAGGCGGCTCCGAGTTACCAACGCTCAGTTTGGAAATTCCAGAGGCGCGAAGGGAAGAAGTTGAGCCCGGCCGTTAAAAATGCGACCGGGCCACTTGTGCATTGCTTGGAGGATGACCCGGTCAGCGCTTCCGACGCTGCTGACCAAGGCCCATCGACTTCGCCAGTTTCGAACGGGCTTCCGCGTACGCCGGCGCGACCATCGGATAGTCGTTCGGCAGACCCCATTTCGCACGGTACTCCTCCGGCGTCATGTCGTAGGCGGTCCGAAGGTGGCGCTTGAGCGATTTGAACTTCTTTCCGTCCTCCAGGCAGATCAGGAAATCAGCCGTGATCGACTTCTTGACTGACACTGCCGGAGCTTGCTTCTCAGCAGGCGCGGGCGCAACCGGTTCATTGCTCAAGCCCACGATCGCGGAATGCGTGGTGGCGATCAGAGCGGGAAGGTCCGCAGCCGGAACGCTGTTGTTCGACACGTAAGCTGATACGATGTGGGCAACCAGATCAATGATTTCGGCGTTTACTTCAGACACAAAGAGCTCCTATCGCTGCGAGTCGCAGCATCCGCTTCAATTCGAGGCCTATCCGCTACGCTTGCGAGCATTTCAAGTCAAATTATTCTCAGCGCTGAAATTGCGATATATTCACGGCACAGACTTCTGCAACACGAAGGTCGTTGACTATAATTTTATCAAACTGGTTTCTTGAGAGTGAGCACGGTCGTCTTGGGACGAGTGCCAATTTGGCCACGTCGGCGAAGCGACACCCGCCCGGAATGCCGCAGCCATTTTCAAGTGCTTTAGCGTTCCTGTCGTGAACTTAAACTTCGATCACGCACCGCGGATCGAAGGTACGGTTCTCACGGTCACCATGCAGATTTGGATAGCCCGCTTGATTGGCAAAAATTCGGGTCCGTCCGACCATGTAGTCGTGCGATCCGTGGTCATGACCGTGAATCCAGGCCTCGGGGTGGAAATCCTCAATCAAATTGCCAAGATCAGAGACAAAAGCCGGGGTCAGCGGGCTTCCGGCATGTCGCAATTGAATTGATTTAGGGTGAGGCGCGTGATGCGTGATCACCACCGTTGGCCCAGCGAACTTGATAGCCAATTCCTGCTTGAGAAAGGCCAAATCTAGCCTGTGCTCAGCCGCTGCATGCCACGGCATGAATCGGCTAAAATGACCGTCAGCCTCCTGGTACCGGATCAGCCGATGATCATTGAGGGTCTGCCCAGCATAGACCATCGATGGCTTCGGGGTGCCGTGGACCCGATAATCAGTCCATAGAACGCATCCAATAAATCGCACCCCGCCGATGGCGACAGCGTTGCGCGAGAGAAGATCAATCCCGAACTCCGCGGCGACCGCCCTGCCCTCGACCAAACTGCGCTTCATCTCGGACTGGTAGTACTCGTGATTGCCAGGGACATAGAGCGCGCGTGCGCCACGAAGGGGCCCTGCTCGCTGCTCTGCCAGCCACCGAACGGCCGCAGAAATGGGCTGTCCAATATCGCCGGCGAAAATTGCGACATCAAAGTCCGGCATGGGGTCTGGAAATTCGAACCGGCCAAATTCGAGATGAATATCGCTAATGACAAGCAGGCGCATTTTGCCTCCGATCGGTTGAGCGTCGGGATAGAAGCGGCTGTCCCGTCAGGCGGCTTTCGCCGCGGAGAGCCGCTGAAAAAGTTGGGTCACGGGATGAGGCGCATAGAACGACGAGCCGCTTGCAAATGACCGCTCGAACTCAGAAATGGGCATGGAGAATGCGCCGATTGTGCTTGGCCCGATGACATCCGCCTGCATGGCATCCCCGACGAACAATACTTGACCGGGCTGCAGGCCGAGTTGACGACAAAGGGACATGAAGGACTGAGTGATGACGAACAACACCATCCTAGCAATGGTGACAAGAGGCAGCGGCGCCTCTCGGCGTCGGCCGATCCACCCGTCGCTGAGCACCGCAATCCGATGACGATGGTCCCGAGGATGGGAGCTCGCTTCGCTCTTGCCGAGCGCTCCGCTACGATCGGATCGACCATTTTCCCGAGGTGTGATGCAAATGTCGGATGGGAATGAGGCGACGCAAGCCTATGAGGCACTCCTCAAGCAGCAGTACGGCTTTCCCGACGAGTGGTTCTACTACGAACGCATCGACGACCGCTCAGGAAGCGGGGGTGTCCGTGCATTCGACCAACCTCGATTGGATCGGATGCCCGAAAATCTGCTGAAGGACCGGGGCCTATTCAAGCGCCTGGTGCTGAGCGTCAGGGACCTGTCGCACGCCGGAAGCGCGATCGCCTTCATCGAGGAGGAGGTGGACCACGATGGACGATATCCCCTCGCGGCCGTGAGGAAGTTCCTCTGCTACGAAACGACCTTGATCGTCTCCTATTGCCGACCCTTCTCGGAATCGAGGGGAGACATTCCCTCCCTCTCCTACGGCGCCCTAGGGATCAAGCTCTCGCCATTCACCCGCGCCTTGCACGACGACCTCATCAGCAAGCGGAACACCATCTTCGCTCACAGCGACGCCAGCCAGGTCGCGTACAGAGCCCCCGTGGTGATGAAGGGCCGCGACGGCGCTGGCGAGCCTTTCACAACCCTGTTCCCGCCAAGGTTCAACGAGGGGATCATGCTGGACTACCAGCGCGTCCAGCAGGCCAAGATTCTCAACAAATCGCTGCTCGGCGCCGTCATGGCGCGCCTACAGGCGATGCACGTCCACTTCCTCGACGTTCTGCCGTCGATGGACATGGACCTGCACGACCCAGCCCCCGATGGCTACGATTCCGCGTAGCGCTGTACGTAGAGCTATGGGTTATTCTGTCCGCGACGAAAAACACCTGCTCACGCGTCGGCACGGTCGATACCCTCCACTCCCCCAGCGCACGATGCGCCGGAATGGCGAATGCCCGTTTGAGCCCCTACGCCTCTTCCAGATCGCGCGGTGGGGCCGCCGCGACCAACTTGCGATCATTCGTCGGCAGCAGGCCGGCCCGTTTTTCCGTAACCCAGGAAATCCTGCCGTACCGGAGCTCGACCGCGTCTTCGAACTTGGCGCGATCGAGGCCGAGCGTCTTCAGACCCCGTCGCAGCCGGAAACGGGCCACACCGTCCAGCAGGTTTTGGAACCCGATCTTCGGCTTCTGCTGCAACTCGCGGACCGTATGGTAAAGGCCGGTGAGACCCAAGATGCCGGCGGTCGCGACTGCAGCGGACTGAGGCAGTCCGACCACCGATCCAGCAGCTCCGGCCGAAAGGATGACAACCGTCGACCAAGTCAGTCCTGTTTCGAGGCGACCGATGAACCTGTTCGATCCCGAGATCAATGTGTCAACTCTGTCGATCTCGCCCTGTCTGGCCGCCAAGGCGATCCCGTGGAGTCGCTTGCGCTCCGCGCGCAACGCTTCCAGCTCAGCGTCTCGTTGCCCCAAAGCTCGTTTCGCCTCGGCGACATCTGCCTCACGGGCCTCTTTGAGCTCCCGCTTTTCCTGCCCGTGACGCTGCGCGGCCACCCGGGCCTTCCTCTCATATTCGCTGCGGACCTCGTTGGCGGTCGCGTTGCGCATCTCTTCCAGGAGCATCTGGGGATTGGCGGTGGTCGCTAGGCGTTCGAGGCCGAGCGTCTCGTCCATCAGCCGTTCGACACTGCGCTGGTCGGAGAGCAGCAGCTCGAACTGCTGGGCGCGTTCGGGGTCAAACTCCTTCAGCTTGTCGTGGACGGCCTTCAGCACTTCCTTACGCGGCCTGAGGACGCGTTCGCAGGAGGCGATGAGATGCCCGCGCGGAATGTCGACCTGCTTGGCCTTAGCATCGTCCCTGACGAGGCCGGTCCGAAGCCAGGCCGTCATCGCGAGCTCGCGCTTGATGATGACGGGCGGTGTTTGCCGATCGTTGATCATCCGGTTCTTGCGGCAGAAGTCGCGGGCGTAGTCCACGAAGATCGGGTTCGTGGTGACGAAGACGAACCTGGAGGTCAACGGGTCGGCGCTCTTGTGCCCCGCCCTCAGCCGCATGGTGAGCGCTGCGCAGGTTGCATCGTGCTCCCGGGCGTCGACGGAATCGACCTTCCAGCGGATACCGGCGAAAAAGTCGTCATAGGTCGCCTTGTCGAAGAACTTCGTCTGGGAGGGCGTCGTGGTCAGGTCGATCGGACGCACCGTAACACCGACCTGCTGGAGAGCGCGCTCGGGATCCCGGATCACCGACCTAACGAAATCCTCGTTGATCTCGTTTTTCATCAGGGCCGAGTGCGTCGGCCCATGGCGGGCGGAGAGCGGCTGGGAGAGCATGCTCTGCAGGTTTCTCGACATCTCCTCCACGCTGACCGGAAGGACGATGACGTTGCAACCGATGCCGCGCAGCGAGGTCACGACGTTGGCGATGTCCTCGCAGGCCTCCTTCCCCGACAATCCCAAAAGATCGAGCGCAACCGGGGTATCGAGGATCAGCGTGAGGTCGGACTTCTTGGTCTCCCCGGTCGGCTTGACGAAATCCTCGACGACCTCGGTGAGCAATCCGATCGAGGCCAACCTGGCGAGGTGAGGAACGAATTCGCTCTTGTTCTTGACCAAGTCGTGAACAAAGCGGGCGCACAGGTACTGCTCCTCGCGGCTCAGCGTCCGTCCGCCCTCCTCAAGCCGATCGAGGACAGCCTGGTTCGCCATCCCCAATCGGATGCGCTCGACATGCAGGGCGAACGCCTCCTCCGTGAACGCGTCGAAGGAAACCAGGAAGCGTATCAGAATGTCCTTCAAGCTCTCGCGATCCAGGGAGAACTGGAACAGGTCAGTGACCTTCGGTGGGAACTTTTCGAAATCGTCCACAATCCGATCCAGGACCTGAACAATCTCGATCTGGTTCTCGTCATCGTCAGCCGCGGGCTGGAACGAGACCGTGAAGACGGCGCCAGCCTGTCGCTTCAGATAACCTTTCGCAAGCAGGCGGCCTGTAAAGCTCTCGGCGACATCCTTGTTGAACCTCCACCCATAGATCTTCTGGACGCCTAGCGAGAGAAGGCCGCCGTCGAAGATGGTGCCGTTCATCGCGGCCAGGACCGGTTCGAGGAACGGGATGAGGGCGTCGAGCACGTCGCCGTCCTGGTTCACCTTCAACCCCGAAAGGGCGGCGTATACTCTCAGAGCATGTCTGGTGACCGTGGTCATTGGGATCGCTCACCAACCGACTTGGCAGGGAAATCCCGAGCCACGTCCCGTGGCGTACGGCATTGCAGGTCGACGCGCCGCCACGCAGCGCCAGGATGATGGCCGGCCATTCGCGAATCTCCCAGGCAACACCATTAGATCGCGTCGCGAGCTCCTCCACCAGCGGCAACTCCGCGATTAATCCCAAGTGTTCTTTAGGGATCCGAGTTCCTCGGCCCAGTTTGAGGTGGACAACTACCAGATGTCGCTCTCGCCGAGTATTGCTCCTTCCGGTTTCATCCTAGCCTCGCGACGAATATCTAAAGGAAGCTCGCGAGCGTGCCCGTGTCTGTTGCAATATCTGATAAGGTCGTGGCCGAGCTGCTGCGGATGGAGGAGGATTGCACCCACTCCGGCAAGGCTCATTTCAACGCCGCGACCCGCTGGACGAGGTGGAACTATATCTTCGGCATTCCCTCCGTAGGGCTGAGCGCGCTAGCGGGGGGCGCCTTCTTCCAGGATTACGCTGTCTCCGCAGGATTGATGTCGTCTGGCGTCACCGTGCTCACGGCGCTGATGACGTTCCTCAAGCCAGACGAGAAGCTTCATCACTGACTCGTGCATGTCAGCCACTCTGAAACAAGAGCGGCAAAGGGACATGAAGGGCCGGGCGATGACGAACAACACCATCCTCGCAATGGTGAAAAACCGCCTCCGCGACAACCTTCAGCAGCTCAATCATAAGATTTCCGATGAAGACACCGCTCGGTTGGCACGCTTCCTACTCGAGGACCTTGATGCCGCCCAGTGGCGGCTCGTTCCAGCAGCGCCGACGCGGGAAATGGTCACCGCATCGATGACCGCCATGCGTAAGCGCCGCAAACGTCAAGGCAGAGTTGCCGAGAGGCTGAAGCATGCGTGGAGGCTGGCCGCGGGCATTGAGGCTGCTCCTCATTGGAATGTTACCAAGCAACCATCTGGCGCGCTCCTCAGCGTCGACAAGAATGGCGGGCTTCGAGACGACGAACGACTACAGCTTCATGACAATGCACTGAACGTTGGGACGCTCGAGAGCATGTCGGATGAACTCTTCGAAGAGCCTAACGCCGAGCTAGCCCAGTACGAACGCGAGGGCGATAGTTCGTGACTTCACGTCGATATACGGGCTCCGTTGGCCGAAATGCCTACTTCGGCCTCTCCAAGGTGGCCGACAGTCGCTCAGCCGGAACCGGCCCATTGCGGACACTGGCAACGTCCGGTTTCAGGCAGTTCGCTATCACCAGAGCGATCGCTGCTCTCAAGATCCAGCGTAGCGATCGGCGTTGGCCGCACAGTGCGCTAATGGCAGGTGATCTAACTTCTGTCGTCCTGCTCCGCTGCTTTTGCGGCCATCCTTTCCTCAAGACGCGCTGCCTTCTCAGGTGTGTCGATGTACTGGGAAAGCGTCGGACGACGGCCGAAAACGTGTCGCCAGAGGATCTGAATTTCATTGTCTAGGCGACGTACCTCGGTCGAGATGGTTGGCACGAGCGCCGCGTGGGCACGCACGATGTCGTCGCTGGATCGATCCTGGCCAATTGTCATCCGGTATGCGAACTGAGCGATCGTCCGGTTAAAGCGGCGGACCATTCGCTTGTCGGTGACGTTTCGATGGCGCGAGATGACATTGCCCGGCCCGCGCTTGTTTGAACCACGTATCAGCATCCAGGCCGTCACGGGGAAAATCAACTCAATCTCGCCAGAATGATCATAAGGCGTGCGCGCAAGCAGCAACCGCTGCGGGTCGTAGGTACAAACCGGATTATCGGAAGTAAGAAATGGCGTGTCGGTCTTGTTGTGCAGGACCTCGAACCCGAGCCGAAAGCATAGGTCGCCGAAGGCTTTGAACTCATCCTGCATCGCCAAAAGGGTCTCATGCGGGTTGATGCCCACCGGCACGGTGTCGAACTGTCCGGCGTAGCGTTCGAGTTCCCGCGGCAATGCTCCCATCGCGTCGAGCGTCTTATACTGACTGCGTAGCTTGGCTTCCAGCATGAGCGCAATTCGATCGTGCGTGGCGGGAACGCGGGCGCGCATGATCGTTTTCATGCCCTGAACATTGAACGAGATGGCCGGCGAGAGGCGACGCGCCTTCAAAGCGCGGACGGTTTCTGGCCAGACCGTCTCAATGGGATTCCACAGATCCTCAAATCGGTGGTTCTCTTGTCCGCCGTCGGGCAGCTTTTGAGAGTAGTAATAGTTCTCGTACCCTATCGCCGACGGCTGCATCGAGAGGGGCGTCTCGGGTGTCTCCGATCGATAGACTTGAACGCGACCGCGCTCGTCAGCGAAGCCATCCATATAGGTGACCGATATGAAGTGATGTCTGCGGTTCGTCCGTCCGCTGTCGCCTCGAATCGGATTGAAAATGCTAAATGGTCGGACGTCGTCATCAATGGGAACAATGCCCCAATTGCCATAGTAGGCGGCCGATCGCGTCATCAATCTTCGTCACGCTCCCTCTCGCTATGCTTTGGCAGGCCTCACCCAGCCTTCGGCTATCTTCTCCAGAACCTTTTCGAGCCAGCCCTCGTACCAGTACCAGGAATTGGCGACCTGGACGCCATACCCCTTACCGGGATTGCGTGCGTCAAGTTGCGCCGATAGCTTGGAATGATCGTACATGTTGAAAGCTCCAAAGCCGGCTTCTCGTACTTTCGTGACGATCTGCGACGGTAGGAACTTCGGACGCTCAGTTTCCTTGATGAGCACGCGTTCGACAGCTTCAGCCTCGGGCGAACCCGCTTTGACAAACTCCACCGCCAGATCTGACTTGGAGGCCTTGCCAGAAAGCTTCGGGACAAAGGCGATCCGGAAACGGAACTTCGGGTCCTTCTGCTCATCGACCGTGAGGGCATTGTGAAAATCGTCTATGGCCGTCGAGATGTTGGCCGGAAGGTCCGCACCGAGCAGCGATTTGCGCTGCACACCGTCGAACGTCACAAATTGCAGCGCAATCGGCAGGCGCTTCTCCAGCGCGAATTGTCGCCCGAACAACTGTTTTATCGCATCGTTGAAGTTGATGCAGCAGGCTTGGAGTTTTGCGCCTAGTGCATCATCGATCCGACTGGTAGAACGATGCTCTATCTCATTGCGAATCTCGATCAGGAATTTGAGATTGTTGACGACGCCCGCTTCAAGCGGACACGCACCAGTTGTTACGCACTGGCTTAGCTCCCAGTATTTGTCCGCCCCGCTGGGCGTGCGTTCGACGATGCCAGCACGCTTGTGGCGATAATCCACGCCCTCACGCTTGTAATAAGCGTGCATGAGATAGGTCCATGCGATGATGGCGGTAATGATGAATAGCTCGGCACGAAAATAAAGCCCTGCACTGTTGAAGGTATGCACCGCGGCGATCATTGCCTCCCGGGCTTTAATCAGAAGTTCGTCACCCTGGAGATGCAAGCCGGTATTAGGATCAACGTTCGGCCAGGAATCGAGAAAGGCGTCCAAATCATCGTCGAGCGCAGCTTTGATAGCCTTGTGTTTGGCGCCGTCACGGATTTCCGAGATACGTGCGTGATTGATCGAGCGAGTCGGCCGGGAGAAATAAGCTTGGATATCCTGAGGCACGAATTTGCGCGCCAGCATCGTTTTTACCAGCGCGACTTCCCATTTCTCAAGCGTGTTGCCCGGTCTTCTTGCCATGCTCCCCTCGACACGGATTTTACTAGGATCGATGTCGCAAAGCTGGGCGGATTGCGAGGAAACGCTCTCGGAAATCCCTTCCGGTGCGATCATCAAGGGCCGCAACGGCATTCCGAGAAACTTGCGTCGCACGACGCGGCGCTTTGACGTGACCGGCGGCGTCGATCGAGAACACGAGGGAGCGATGGGTGAAGTTGCTGGTATCGCCTAGCCGAGCTCGTGCGGACGACTTTTCTTTATGATAGCGCTGCAACTTGAGTGAGCCGACGAGTACTAACTTCTTCTCGGCGAGCAGTTTAAGCAAGCGAGATCGTTCGATCCTAATCCGCTCGCCACTGTCATCCCAACTGGTTTCGCCATACCCTCCGGCAGCACCCCAAGCTTCCGCTCGGAAGGCCGCGCCGCCGGCATTCGACCAGCTACGGACAATGGGATCATCGGCGGTTAGGCTGAGTTGTTCACAAATCCATTCGCTTGGCGTCGTCCGCTGCATTGACGTTCTCGCGGCATAGGGATCGTGCCGGTCGAAATGCCGTTCCGAATTTTGCACTGTGGCGATCCATTCGCGGACCGTGTGCCCCTCACTCCCGAAATGCCGCGCTATCTCATCCGTGTCGTCAGGCAGCCAGCGGAAGAACCTCTCGTCAGTCAAGAGGGTCATAAGTACTGCGGGTGCATCGCTTGGGGATGCGACAACGGTAGCGAGCGAGACTGTGGTATCGTTTGGCAACGACCAGCGGCCGCTGACCGGCAGCCATGAGCCTACCAACTCGCCGTCGACGATGCCGAGCATTGGCTGGAGCAACGCATGGTCTTCCTGTTCGGATGCCTCAACCTCGGGCATCGGTAGGTCTTTGCCAGTCGGCAGATCAAGCGGAAAAAGGTCGGTGGCTTCAGCGAGCCAGCGGCCATCCGGACGCGAGAGACGATACTCTGCCAGAAAATGCGCCCATGCGTCGCCACTCCAGTCTCGGCCTGTCACAATTCGCGACTGCAGCATCTCACCCGCGCTTAGCATCAACGCGTGCCAGCCGAGATATCCGCCATAGCGATCGACATCGGGAACCGATCCCGATGACCAGCCATCGTCATCAGTGTTGCTGCCGCGCGGGCAGTCGAACATCCCACCAACTTCCGTATCCCAGCGTCGAACCCAACGCGTGATACGATCCTCGACCTCCCAGCCAGCGCACCCAAACACATGGCAAAGGCGCTCGGTCTGATATTTGTTGAATTCATAATCGAGGTGGAACGCATTGTCCGGGCGCGGCGCCGAAGCAGGGCGTGGCACATAGCGGCCTTCGCTCCTTCCCGAGCCTGGTGCGTGTGGGAACGGCGACTGATTGACGCCGGATAATCGCCGGATCATCGAGTCGCGATCCTCTGGCTCCAGCACCACGGCGATCGCCTGCAAAGAATCGATCGCGAAAGCCCGCATGACGGGATGAGGAAAATCGTCGGCAAGGGCAACCTTCTCGAACAGGGCGCGATGCCGCGCTAACTGGTCTGGCCGGTCGACCGCGATTCGGGCCAGCGCGATCAGTAGCCAGAGCTGCGCATGCATCGGATAAGCAGGAAGCTTAGCATCGCCGAACGGAAGGACGGACGTCCTGTCATAAAGCGCGATCAACCGATCGATGACGTCGAACCGACCAACTGCTGCGAGGCGAAGTACGGCATGGGCGGCCCGCCAGCGCATCGCAGCCGTCCGATTACCAAGTCGTGCCCAGATCAGCCCGGCAGCCGCAGAAGCCTGATCATCGTCAACGAAGAATTGAGCATGCCACGGACCGTCGCCAACTTCCCTAGGCAAGGTGGCGCCGGTGAGCGCAAGAAAGCGCTCCAGCCCGGCCGCAAGCGCTATGGAGCCGACATCTGGGGCCAGTTTTGCGGCAAGCAGTAGCCAGGCATCTCCACCGATCTCGGACGCTGTGCCACCGAGTGTAACCACGACTGCCTCTACCAAGCTTGGGCGATCGCCATGGAAGTCGTTGAGAAGGCCTCGCCAGGCCGACCAGCGTTCGCTCGCTGAGCTGACCAGTTCTGTGGCATGTTTACGCGCAAGGTCTATCGCAAGACTCGGAAGCGCCTCGGTCATGGAGGGCGAAAGAGCGCTCCAGCCAGGGAGGAAATCGTCGAGCGCCCATAACTTATCGGTCAAGCGAGCGGTATTGGCCCCGACCACCGCGCGGACGAACGCAAGGCGCTTGGCGGGCGTATCCGCGCCCTGCGCTAGGTCGACGATTGTGCGCTGTGGCCAACGTCGGCCTGATTGATCGATCACCTCCTGCAGAATCGCCCGGTCGATTGCCTCGGGGTCGGCGAGATCTATCTCGAAGGTAACGGCGGTCCGCGAGACAGCCTCGCGGTGCGAAGGGGCTTCTTCAGCACCCCGGCGTCTCGCTAGCGCTGCGATCCGACTGCGTGCCTCGGATGTGGCTGGTAAGCGCTCCTCAGCAAGGATCAGAAGCTGTGCGATAAAGCTTCGCGGTGGCGACAGTTGGTCGTTGCGATCGATCTCGACCAAAATTATCCCAAAAAGCCATTCTTCATGCTCTGCTGGAAGCCTTGAGACCACTTCTTTGACGAAGTCCGCGGTCTGCCAGGTCCAAGTTTCAATCGGTGCGGCCAAGCCAAAGAGGCAGGCCGCAAGATCACCACTGAGTTTGCCTCGGCGCAAGAGGACCGTCAGAGCTGGCCCCAACGACAGGCCGAGCCTTGCTTTGTCGCGGTCGTCGAGCCGCGCCGCCATCGCCAAGGTGGCGAGGCCGGCAGCCGGCACCATTGTCGCAGCATAGTCGATCCAGGGAAACTTCGAATCCTCATTCTGGTTGAGTTCGAGGATCCGAGCGAGCGTGTGGCCGGCAGCGGCGCCGAGTTCGGGTCCGCTATAATGGCTGGCGAGATCGAGGAGATGGTTCGTGCGATCGAAGTCGTCGGATCCAATAGCGTCCGCCAGATCGAGCGTGCGCCTGAAGTAGACTGCGGAATCTTCGGGTGAGACGCGCCATACCGCTCGCGCGAGCATGCCGTAGGAGGAGACCCGCGAGCTGATATCTGTATCGAGGAGGATTTGCTGTTCCGCATGCGCTGCTAACGCGAGCGCGGCTTCGTGACAATCGGTATGGCGCGCGAGCCGCGCAATCACAGCGATCAGTTGCGGGATGAATATGCCTGGTGCGCTTGGCAACCAGGCCGCAAGCAGTGCAGCCGCCGGCGAATCGATAGTTCCCAATGCGTCGGCCACCAGAAACAGAGCGTGAAAACCGGTCCGCGCGCGATAGGATTTTCCGTCGCGGTATGGATAGTTCGAGGCTTGCTCTACCTCCAGCGCTAGGCGGGAGAGTGCGCTCTTGAATATTGCCTGCGGCGTATGGCCCACAGGCGGACGGATCATTTCAGCAATTACTTGGGCATAGGAGATAAGCGGCGCGATACGGTGCTCAAGTGCCTCTTGATATCCGGAGCGCTTCTTGTATTCGAGCTTTGGTTTGCGCCGACGATTTAGGGGGTTGCCGGGGGATTGATGCGGATCCATCAGCCGCTTGCGGAGATATTTCTCAAATGCGGCAGCACCCCTGCGCTGAATGCTAGGCGGGACAAGCGAGATGAATTCGTGGGGCGCGAGATCGAAGAGCGTCACCGGCTTACCGCGCAACGCAGCATTTATTCCTGCTCGGACGACCGAGATATCGGCGTCACGGTCATCTGACCAATAGCTAGTATAATCGTAGACATGCGGTCTCGCGATGGCAGCGGTTTCGAGGATCGCGCGTGCTTCTGCTACGCAGAGCAACAGCCGAAGAAGATCGTCGCGGCGCTGCATTTTGGCGCAAAGATCGAGTGCGGCCGTGATCCGCGCCAAACGAATATCGCGCAGGCTGACCTTGGACGCGCCCGGCGGTACACGCGTATCGAAGGCGAGCGTGATGAGCTGCTTGACGTCCTGTAGCGCGGTCAAGAGGGTTGGGAGAGCGCGGGCGGCATAATTGGAGTTGGCTTGCCGTGCGAACAGTGCCGCTACGATCCGTTCGCGGCCCGTTGGGTCGTGAGCGCTCAACTTGCGGATCAGCGTTTCGGTCGGCTCGTCGCGGAACATCAAGCCGTGCGGGGTTCGCTCGATCAAGGGAGCAAGGTCGCTGGCAAAGCTTTCGACTTGGGCGAGCACGATTCCAAAAGCGGCCGCCAGCTCCTCGACGGGGACAGGTGGTGGTAACAGCGCTAGGCCAGTCAGGAGAAGGTCGATGTCCGCATCGCTCGCACCCTTCTTCCGTGCGTCCTGCCGCGCGGCATCAATGCGCCTGCGCAGCAGAAGGTCGAGCACGTCGGCCGGCGTTGTCGCGCATTCTTCGTGAGTCGGCTGCAGATCATAGGGACGCCCGTCGGCTAGCAAAGTGTCGAGGCAGCGGGGATTGCGCCCCGACCTCGTCTCGAGCGCAGCGATCTCCGCTGCGGTCACCTTAGGATCGCGCGCGACGATCAAGCTTCGTGCTTCCTCCCGGGTAAAGGTGGGTATTTCGAGTTCACGATGTTCGGTATCACCAACCGCCTGCGCACGTCGTTCGGTCCGACAGGAGGCGACGAGCGCCACGCCTGGGATCGGCTCTACGGCAAGGCTGCGAAGCAGATCGTGCGCGAACGAAGTAGATTGGGTTTCTTCAGCGGCCATCGCAGCATGGTCGATCGCGTCGAGGATCAGCACAACGTCGGCTTCGTCCGAGGCCTGCCGTACTGTCGCGACCGCCTGTGTCAACCGTTGACGGAAGGCGCGCAGCAGGCTGACCGGCTCTGAGATCGGTAACAGGATGTCACATAAGCCATGTCCAGCGAGGAGATTGGCAAGATGGACCAAAGTCCTCTCGGAACGGTGCCGACCGTCGGCGGGATCACGCCAGCGACCTGCGCCGAACCCGTCAAAGATCACGACCTGATCACGCCGCCCCAGCGTCGCAGCTAGGCTTTGCATCAGGACCGTCTTGCCCATGCCACCCGCGCCATGAATGATCAGCGGGAGCCCGTGTTCGCGCACCATTGCTGCTGCCTGATCAACGATCGGTCGCGCAATAAGCGTGCCGATCGGTGGGAAGGCATCTTCGGTGGGGTAAAGCTGGTCTTCGTGGGCAACCTTGAGCTCGGCCAATACTGCGACGCGATTGATCCGCTTATCGCCGTCATTGTTCGCCCCGGCCTTAGTGCGCACGAGATTGCGTAGCTTAAGGAGCCGGAGCTCGGCTTCAGGGTCGCTGGTCTCGCTCCACGAAGCCAGGATTTGGCCGACGGTACGATCAGCCTCACTGAGTGATCCGCGGCTACCTGACAAGTCGAGGCGCCGCAGCAAGTCTGCCGGCGAATGAGGGTATTTTTCCAAAGCCTTGGCGAGTTGGGCTTGTTGCTTGGCGACATCGCCATCTCCCTGCTCGCCGGCGATGATCCCAGCGAGTGCGGTGAGCAAATTGGGATGGATCGGCCGGTTGGTCGCGAAGTCATAGCGGACCACCCGTTCGATATGCTCGGCGCCATGGCGTTCCTGAAGTTCGGCATCGGTTAGTGCAAACTTGATCAGCGTTGGCGCAAGATCTGCCGCTCGGGCCGGGAGGGCTGCGCTGGCGATCGAGTATTTGAACTGAACGACTTCGACGCGTGAGGCGCGCGCAACATCTGAATGATCAAAATACCGCACGAGATCGGCGATCTCCACGGCTCCGGTCCCCAGATCAGCTTCATCGATGCTGTCGAAGCCCTCCAACGTAATCGACACCAACCGCGTCTTTGGAAGCAATAGCTCAAGCGCAGATCGTGCTGCCCAGGCCTCATGAAAGGCGTGGCCAGCTTTCGATGCGCGAACTTTATCGATTGCGCCGGCATCGTCGAAACTCAAATCACCACCCTTCATTGCGGTACTCGCCGCGCTGCGTTACCAGAAATGAAAGTAACCGGCCGCCATTTGCCAGCGGTCAGCCCACCGCGTTCGGCATGGGCCAGCTCTGTCCAGAAATCACGAGAGCCGAAGGTAATGTGCTTGAGCGGCCGCAACGCATCCCAGACGGTGTCGGCCCGGTCGAGAACATACAGCAGCTGGCCGAGGTCCAACCAGAACACGTCGATGAGGTACGGGATCAAGTGAGCAAGCCCGTGCCTCTTAGGTGCCACCTTCGCTATGTCATCGAGGAGCTGCGCGGTCCGCTTGTTGAAGTCGGCGATGATCCGTTCATTCTCGCGATCCGGCACCACCACCGTCAGCTTCGCGCCAACCAACGAGCGAATAACGGTGCTCGACAGCGCCTTGTCGCTCACGGGTCCATAGCTCAGCGGCGATACAGCCACTTTCACGGGCCTAAGGTCGCCGACCACTTCGCCTGGTGAAGTCAGCGGTGTGTCGCCAGCCCGCAGATTGATCTCGTGGCGCACGAGCTGGGAAAGCATCCGAAGGAAACTGTCGTTGTAATCGCGAAAGAAAGCGAACATGTCGCCGGAGCGCGATTGCCGCGTCAGCATCTTCCCCTTCGTTTCGATCAGCGCGATGCGGTCCTCATGCCGTGTTGCGGCATCGCACTCGAAGCGCTGGCCCCTGACTTCATATGTATGGCTGCTAAGCACCGTGGATGCCTTGCCACGACACGCCCTCTCTATCGCCCGCTCCATCGTCTGCCCGACGACATCGGCGGCGTCGGAGCCCAGCTTTGACCAGAGAAGGCCGAAAACAAACTCGCACGTCGCTTCCGCCAGAAATGAGCGGGGCAGCGTCATGGCCTGGTCTCGGCCGCACGCAAAAAGCAGAACGCTATCTTGAGTGCGGCCATCGGCAGCGAGCGGATCGCTGTAGCCGCTGTTTACTCGCTCAGCAGCGCCCTTGGTCAGCCGAGTAAGCAGGGGAAGCGCCCGTTCGACATCAGCGCGGGGAAACGTGGTGGCTCGATCTTCTGCCGACCACTCGGAAAGCTTCGTGATCTCGCTCACGAGAGCGGAAGGCGCGAAACCCAGGCGAAGTGCGTCGTCCTCGGTCAGCACGCCGACCAGGGCATCCAGCACCTTGCGCATGGCCTGCGCGGGCATTTGCGGCAGGGTGAAGAATTCCCGCCATAACGTCGAGGCAGCCAGCGTGCGGTGAAGCTGACTCGGATGAAGGTCCATATCCTCGAAGGAGCTGTATCGCTGGCTATCGTGGACGGCGGCGAAGTCCGTGGCCAGCTCGATGAGCGTAGCCCAGGCAACCGCGGGCTTACGGGCGGTACCTTTTTTCTCCAGGTTTCGCAGAGCCAGCGACATCAACCAGCCGACCGGGATCATCGGGTGCTTGGCAGCATAAAGGCCGAGCCCGACTTCTCCGAACAGCCACATTCCGTCGTGAAGATTATTGGCGTCCCGCATGGCGCGGAGGATCTGATTGGCGGTATCGAGGCCCCCCAGAAGACCGGTGTACCCTTCGACGCTCCTGACAATCTCTCGACGGGCGTTTCCGTCAATTCGTGGCCCATACGCGCCGACATCAATCCTGAAGCCACGCTTTCGCAGGCGAAGGCAGGCCGCCCCAACGATGGTTTCGCGATCTCGCAACGATGAAGAGGCTAGAGCAGCCGGATCGCTGAATGCTGGCTGCTCCACCGCCCAGGCTATCGCCTGAGACCAGGCATCGTGATCAGACAACGGCGCACATCGCTGTGCTTCGATTTCGTTGAGTATGAGCCGCGCTGCAACGGCCGCCAGTCGAGGGACGTCCCCGAGAACGGAGGCGATTTGTAGAGAGCTTACGAGGCGGCCGAACTCGGCAGGAAACAGGCCATCCTCGCTCGGCAAGACCTCGGCGGGCGGCCTAGGGTCAACGCCGGGCAAATCCCTGGCTTCGAAGGCGCTCAGGAACCGAGTTAGGTCACCATCATCGAGCAAAGGGATCGCCTATCACCCTGAGGACAACCCAGAGGTCGAGGCTCTGAATCTCTAACGTTGTCCCATGGGCGCGTCAGCTCCGGAAGGCCTTCCCATCCTGAGCAGCGGAATACTGGGTGAAAGATTTTCACTGAGCGCTCGCCATTCACAGCGGCGACCACCGGGGCTCTATCGCGTGGCCGCAAGCTGCGATCGGCCGTGACCAAGCAAAGCGCGCGTCCGCTTGCGGTCAAGGTGCCAATGTCCGTTGTTGGCGCATAGTCGCCGATAGGGTGCGAGCTAAACGCCTAATTCTTCAACTTCGCGAGCCTGGAGATATTGTTCGCGGTCCTCCTCACTCATCTGCCGAAGTGTCCGCTGGCTAGCTGCCAGATACAGCTCAATCATCTTCTCATGGGCGGCGTCAGAGTAACGCTGCGGATTCTTCCGCATCTCATTGAGATATCCTGTCACCCTCCTGAAAAAGATCAACGGATTAAAATAGTCATCAATATCGTCCCACCCTTCAACCAATTTCTGTTGATTAAGGCGCCTCGTCGTACGCTGATCGCACTCGCCTTTGCAGACAAAATGAACGCTCCGAACCACATCTTCGTGTTGGGCAAATAGGATTGCTCCTTGTCGCGGCCTAGTCATACTGGTCTTTAGAAGGTCCCGCTTGCATACTTCGCATTCGAGCGGGACATAATGGCCGATAAGGGGGTGGATCGGCCTGAGTACCGTGTGAGTGAGCGGCAAATGCTGAGCAAGTACGCCGGATAAGCCGACATTGTGGAAACCGGCCTCGATCCTGGAAGCGTCGAAGATTTCGAACTCTGCGATCCTCCGCTGCTCCCGAAGCTCCTTCAGCCGGGTGATGAGCGCGGCGCTGGCGACCGTTGAGTAAAAGCCGATGAACCCCTCGGCGGAATGCTGTGTGAGTCGATCGACAATGTTTGTTTCGTGCTCGGTGCCGACGGCTGCTCCACTGCCCGCATAATTCTTACAGCTGACTAGCCATGTGAAAGTGCGAGAGATCAGTTCTCCTTTCAGCTGTTCTTTGATTAGGAGGTCTCGCCCACCGTCAGGTCCTCGCCCAGGCGGTATGTCGACCACGAGCCCCATGGCTACCAGATAGTCGCGGCTGAATGCCTCCCAAGCATCTCCGTCTTTGATCTCCTTGAAATCGATCACGAAGTCGATTCTCCCCTTGGGCCAATGGTCGGCATCTGTCCGCGATCTTATCCCTTCCCTCGGGCAGGCGCTCGTTCCGCTCTCGGTGGTCCACAAGCTAGTCGGTCCTATCGCGGGTGGCATGGGCGTAGAGCTCGCGGCGTCGCTTGAATGTCCGCTATCCGGCCGTGCTCTAAGTTCCGCTACTGGCGCGTTTCGGTCCCGCCACTCGGAGGCTTTCAAAACTCCTTGGGACCGGGCATGCACCTCAACTCCGCTGGCCGTGACGCGATGCAGAGGCCACGCTCCATCAAGCTTGCCGCACCGCATTCAATGCGGGCCCGACGTTCCGTGTCAGGACGGAATGAATCTGGGCGATGACGGCGGCGCCTTCGCCAACGGCGGCGGCGACCCGCTTGGTCGAACCGGCCCGCACGTCTCCGACGGCGAAGATGCCTGGGCAACTGGTTTCGAGCGGCAGCCGCTCGCCGTCGCCGGCGCGCTCCCCCGTGAGAACGAAGCCCTTTGCGTCGAGCGCCACACAGCCGTCGAGCCAGTGCGTATTGGGATCGGCGCCGATGAACAGGAAGAGGTGGTGTGATGTGCACTCCCGGATCGCACCTGTCCGGCGGTCCCGAAACCTCGTCCCGGTCAGGCCAGTCGCCCGGTCGCCGTGCAAATCGACGATTTCGCTGTCCACATGGAGTTCGACGTTGGGCAAGGCCGCGATCCGATCGATCAGGTACCGGGACATGGTCTGCTCGAGGGGGCGGCGCACCACCAGGTGCAGATGCCTGACCTGCGGCGCGAGATAGGCAACCGCCTGGCCCGCCGAGTTTCCTCCGCCAACCAGGACGACATCCTCGCCGGCACACAACCGCGCCTCGACGGGCGATGCCCAGTAGGAAACGCCCGCCCCTTCCAGCGCTTCGATGTTGGGAATGTCGGGCTGCCTGTAACGCGCTCCGGAGGCGATCACGATGGTGCGCGACCGCGCGGTGCCTCCATTGCTGAGCTCGAGGGTGAACGGGGCTTCCGCATCCGCTCCGTGACAGCGGAGCAATTCGACGGTCAGCGGAATGGCAAGCTCGGCGCCGAACTTCGCCGCCTGATTGAACGCCCGGCCCGCGAGGGCTTGTCCGGAGATGCCGGTCGGAAAGCCGAGATAGTTTTCGATCCGGGCGGACGCGCCCGCCTGGCCGCCGAAGGCGCGGCTGTCCAGGACCAGGACCGACAACCCTTCGGATGCGCCATAGACGGCAGTGGCAAGCCCGGCTGGCCCGGCCCCGATGACCGCCACGTCATGGACAGTCTTCGGATCGAGATCCGGCGTGATGCCGAGACAGGTCGCGGCATCGGCATTGCTCGGGCTTCTGAGCAATGTGCCGTTCGGGCAGATCATCAGCGGCAGGTCTTCGGGGGCGACGCCGAGCCGTTCGACGAGTTCGCGCCCCTCCGGCTCGCACGCGGCAATGACGGTGTGGGGGTAGCCGTTGCGGGTGAGAAAACCCGACAACCGGACGATGCCCGGATCATCCCGGCGTCCGACCAGGATTGATCCTGCGCCGCCGGTCTGCCCCTCCTCGATCAGCATGACGCGCCGGAGGATGAAGGCGCGCATGATCGTTTCACCGACATCCGCCGATCCGATGACGAGCGCGCGGAGATGCGGCGCATCAAAAGGGATCGCGACCGCACCAGCATCCCCCGCCACGACCGACATGAGGGATGGACGGCCCGAGAGCTGATTGGTCTCGCCGGTGAACTGGCCGGGACCGTAGGTCGTGCCCAGCGACGACCGGCCGGCCGCGCCGCGTCGGATCGCGTCAGCCGAGCCATCGAGAATCAGCCAGCAGGGGGCGTCGCGGGCGCCGATCTCGTAGACGACCTCACGCGGACCGAAGCGGCGCGGTGCGCCGCTGGCGAAGCGACGCGACGTCGCAATCTGAAGGGCGGACAGTGTCGGAAAAATCTGCTCTCGCCGAGCATCGCCGATTGCCATGGGGTGACCTCCGTATCGGGCCTATGCCACTTCTCGCGCGCGACGCCATCCGACCAGATGAGGAGCTTGACCGCAATCACGCCGGCGCGAACTGCGGCGCCTTCGGCAAGATGGGCGCGAAGACCAGAAGGGCCAGGAGCGTCGGCCCGAAGCTCGCCCATACAGCGGACAGCGGGCCGTAGCCGGCCGCAATCGTCACGCTGCCCGCCCAGGCGCCGATGGCGTTGGCGATATTGAGCGCCGCGAGGTTCATGGCCCCCATCAGCGTGAGCGCCTCCGGAGCGAAGCCCGTCAGGCGCACCCGCACTCTCTCGACGCATCGTCGGCTCCTACGAGCGGCAGAGGTCGATATGTCCCGATCTCAGGCTTCTTTGTCCGTCAGTGAATCCGGATTGGCTTTACTGCTCTTTGGAGCAAGTTTTTCGAGGCCACCGTCATGTCTTATCCAGGTTCCACCGAGAGCCGCCGCACGGTCCTGACCGCAGCGGTCGGTATAGCGGCAGCCGCAATTCTTCCGGCCCCCGCCTTCGCTACTCCCTTCTCCACTGTCCAAGCATCGAAAGGAACACATGCCATGAGCGCCGCTTACGTCACCACCAAGGACGGCGTGGAGATCTTCTACAAGGATTGGGGACCGAAGAACGCCCAGCCCATCGTCTTCCACCATGGCTGGCCGCTGTCATCGGACGATTGGGACGCGCAGATGCTATTCTTCCTTCACAACGGCTATCGCGTGGTGGCGCATGACCGGCGTGGTCATGGTCGCTCATCGCAAGTCAGCGAAGGGCACGACATCGACCATTATGCTGCGGACGCCTCCGCGGTGGCCGAGCACCTGAATCTGCGCAATGCCGTGCATATCGGCCACTCGACCGGTGGCGGCGAGGTCGCGCGCTATGTCGCCAAGTTCGGTCAGCCGCAGGGCCGCGTGGCCAAGGCGGTTCTCGTGTCGGCTATCCCGCCGATCATGGTGAAGACCGAAAAGAATCCCGAAGGACTGCCCATGGCGGTGTTCGACGGCTTCCGTTCCGCGCTCGCGGCCAACCGCGCGCAGTTCTTCCTCGATGTGCCGACCGGGCCGTTCTACGGCTTCAACCGGCCGGGCGTGACGCCGATCCCGGGCACGATCCAGAACTGGTGGCGCCAGGGCATGATGGGTTCGGCCAAGGCCCACTACGACGGCATCAAGGCGTTCTCCGAGACCGACCAGACCGAGGACCTGAAGGCCATTAACGTGCCGACGCTGGTGATGCACGGCGACGACGACCAGGTCGTGCCCTACGAGGATGCCGCCCTCAAGGCAGTGAAGCTGCTGAAGAACGGCACGCTGAAGCTCTACAAGGGCTATCCGCACGGCATGCTCACGACCCATGCCGACGTGATCAATCCGGATCTGCTCGCCTTCGTGAAGGCCTGATGAAGCGGTGCCTCGGCACTCGTGCCGAGGCACCTGCCAGGAGGGCTGTTGCATGAAGCTTTATGTCCATCCGGGTGCGAGCTCGCTCTCGGTGCACATCCTATTGCGCGAGATCGGGGAGCCCTTCGATCTCGAGGTCGTCAACGTGACGGCAAAGCAGCGGGCGGACGGCTCGGATTATCGCGACGTGGCTCCCAGAGGCATGGTGCCGCTGCTGGAGCTTCCCGGTGGCGAGCGGCTGACCGAGAACATGGTGATCGCGCAATTCATCTGCGATCGGGCGGAGCGACGCGATCTCATGCCTGCTCCCGGCACCATGGCGCGCTACCGGGTCATGGAGTGGCAAAGTTTCGTCGCCGCCGAGCTGCACAAGAGCTTCATCCCGCTCAACTGGAAGATCGACGCGCCGATGCGCGAGCTCGTCCTCGCCCGCATCCGGGGACGTCTCGCCTTCGCCGAACAAGGGATGGTTGGCCCGTTCCTCACCGGTGAAACCTTCACCGCTGCCGACGCCTATCTCTTCGTCATCGCCAGCTGGACGCGCTTCTACGGCATAGCGCTCGACGCCTATCCCCGGCTGGCGGCTTTCCTTCGGCTGGTCGGAACGAGGCATTCGGTCAAGGCCGCGCTTCACGCCGAAGGACGCGGCATGGTCAGCCTCGACGATCCGACACCGGCACCCTGAGCGTCCATCCGCCGACACAAACCCGAACAACTTTCGAGCGGCTGCGCAGGCGCCACCGCTTTCGGAAGGGCTCATCTTCATTCGAAGCGAAAGGAACCGACCATGCCTGATACTCTCGAACGGACTCCGACGCGCTATATCGATAGCGGCGGTGTGCGCTTCGCCTATCGCCGGCTCGGGCCGGAGGCGGGTATTCCGCTCGTCCTGCTGCAGCACTTCACCGGCACAATGGACGCGTGGGATCCGGCGGTGGTCAATGCGCTGGCGGCGCGGCGGCCGGTGATCGCCTTTAACAATGCCGGCGTCGGCACCTCCTCCGGCGAAACACCTGACAGCGTCGAGCAGCAGGTCACCGATGCCGAAGCCTTCATCGCAGCGCTCGGCCTGAAGCAGGTCGATCTCCTTGGCTTCTCGCTCGGCGGCTTTCTGGCCCAGGTGATGGCGACGCGCGGCGCGGTCGATGTCCGCCGGATGATCCTCGCCGGTACGGCTCCGCGCGGCGGCGAGGAGCATCTGCTGCAAGTGGTCGAAGAGGCCTTCGCCCGGAACGCACGCGACGTCAGGCTTCCCCTCTTCTTCACGCCGTCCGAAGCCAGCCAGGCCGCCGGCGCCGCCTTCATCGACCGCGCCGGCGCCCGGACGAGCGACCGTGATCCGGACCGGGGCGAGGCCGTCAGCAACCCGCAGGCGCAGGCCATCATCCGCTGGTGCGCGGAGCCGGACCCGGATCACGCCTCGCTCAGGGCGATCCGACAGCCGACGCTCATCGTCCATGGCAGCGACGACACGATGTTCCCGTCGATCAATGCCTACGAGATGTTCAAGAACATGAGCAGCACCACGCTGATTATCTATCCGGATTCAGGCCACGGCGCGCTGCTCCAGTATCCGGAAACATTCGTTTCGCATGTCGAGACCTTTCTCGGCGCCTGAACTACACAGCAAACGACAGGATGACGACATGGACGCTCTGGCACGGAAGATCATCGATGCCCATGGCGGGCTCGACAGATGGAAGAATTTCACCACCTTGACCGCCCACCTTCGGCAGGGCGGCGTGCTCTGGCCGCTCAAGGGGCATGGCGGCAAGCTAGACGAGACGAACGTCACGGTCGGGCTCGGGCGGGAGTGGGCTTCTCATTCGCCGTTCGGGCCCGAGGGCAAGGTGACCCGCTTCGAGCCGGGCCGCGTCGAGATCAGGGACGCCGCCGGGAAGATCGTCGAGGAGCTGGACGAGCCTCGCGCCTCCTTCGCCGGGCATACGCTCGAAACACCATGGACAGAGCCTCAACTGGCCTATTTCGCCGGGATTGCGATGTGGACCTATCTCAACATGCCGTTCCTGCTGGCTGCGCCCGGCGTCGTCAGCCGATCCGTCGGGGAGTGGCGGGAGAAGGGTGAGACCTGGCAGAAGCTCGAAGTGGCGTTTCCCTCCGACATCGCCACGCACAGCACCGTGCAGACGCTCTACGTCGACGATGCCGGCTTGCTGAAGCGTCACGACTACGATGTCGAGATCGCCGGGAACACGCCGGGCGCACACTATATCGGCAGCTATGTCGAGGTGCAGGGTCTCCGCTTCCCGACCGAGCGGCGCATCTACCCGCGTCAGCCGGATGGAACCTCGCTTGCCGAGCCGCTGGTCGTCTCGATCGACCTTTCGGACATCCGGCTGGCCTGATTCCGCAGCAGGGCCGCTGCCTCTATGCCGCGGCCCTGCGCATGATCCGCTCGCCAATGGTTCGCCCACTCCGGTGCACGACTCCGGATCCGGGCTATTTGAACCAGACGCCCGCCTTCACCGCAGCGAACATCGCCAGCCCATAGGCCAGGAGTGCGAGCGCCAGCGAGGCGAAGAAGGCTTCGAGCGAACCCGTGAGCCGCAAGACAAGCCAGCCGCCGAGCAGTGCGACGACGAGGCGAAGCGCGCCGGCGCCCAGCGGCCAGAGCAGCTTTCCCGCGCCCTGGCTGGCAAAGTAGAGCGACAGTCCGAGCCCGAAAAAGCCGTAGAAGGGGCCGACGATCCGCAGATAGGCGCTGCCGGTCGCGATCATCGCGGGCTCGGCGCTGAACAGCCCGAGCCAGGCGGCGGGAAACAGCGCGGCCACGATACCGATGACTTCGGTGATCGCGAAGGACAGGCCCGCTCCGCTCAGCCCGATCTCCAGTGCCCGCTCGCGCTGGCCCGCGCCGATATTGGTGCCGACGAGCGCGACCATCGGCGCGCCGATGCCAAAGATCACTGGGACCAGCAGATATTCGAGCCGGACGCCTGTCCCGAAGCCCGCGACCGCATCCACCCCGGCCGCGGCGGCGACGATCGCGGTCGCGCCAGCGACGATGAGGTTGGTCTGGAGCGACTGCAGCGCCGAGAGCGCGCCGACTTTCAGGATGCCGGCGAGCGGCTCCCAATGCAGGCGCACCCAGTGGAACCGCGCCGGGTTGCGCCCCGAGAGGACGTACCACGCCATGGCGAGCGTTCCGCCGGCGTAGAAGGTGAGCAGCGCCACCCCTCCTCCCGCGATGCCGAGAGCCGGAATGGGGCCGAAGCCGAAGATCAGTAGGGGCGAGATCGGGATCAGCAGGGCGACTCCGACACAGCTGACGATGGCCGGGAATGCCATGTTGCCCGTGCCGCGGATCACGCTGGCGAGCCCGTTCATCAGCCAGATCAGGCCATTGCCGGCGAAGACGACGCCCGAATAGGTCAAGGCCGCCTCGAGATCGCCGCCGGAGCCGCCGAGCAGACGATAGATCGGCCGGCCGAAGATGAGGAACAGGGCCGAGAAGCCGAGGCCGAGGGCGAGGTTCAAGACGATCGCGTGCAGGACGAGAGCGTCAGCCCGTGCGCGCTGTCCGGAGCCGAGCGCACGCGCCACGGCCGAGGAAATGCCGCCGCCGATCGCGCCGTTCGAGAGCATCGTCATCAGCATGACGGTCGGGAACACGAGCGCCATGCCCGCCAGCGCCTCCGTCCCGAGCTTGGCCACGAACCAGGTCTCGATCAGCCCGCTCGATGCCTGGGCGAGCATGATGAGCACGTTCGGCCAGGCCATCCGGACCAGCAGCGGCAGCACGGGCGCTTCGAGCATGCGTCTGGTGCGCGGATCGACGGGCACAGCCGACCCCGCGCGGTTCGCGAGCTCGGCCGAGGAACCGGGCAGTGAGCCGGGCGCCCCCGGCGCAGAGGCGTCGTCACCGCGTCGCATGGGCTGCCCCGCGTCGATCGAGCATCATCGCCACCAGTTCAGCCAGCGCCGCCATCGCGCCGATGGCCCAGACCGCGCCGATACCGATGATACCGGCACCGATCGCCGATCCGATGGAGAAGCCGAGATACGTGGTCGAGGTGTTGAGCGCGAGCGCAACGGATGCCTCCGAGACTGGCCCGGCCGCGATCAGCCGCGCCATCTGGGCAGGAAACAGCGACCACACGCTGAAGCCCCAGGCCGCGATGGCAGGGAGCGCGACTACGAGGGCCCCTGCCGGCGCCAACAACGTCGCAACGGCGAGAGCTGCAAAGGAGATCGAAAGAGCGATGAGAGAGCTCCGCACCACCCGGTTCGATCCGAAGCGGTCGTTCAGCGTGCCGCCGACCGTGACGCCGATCGCTGCGGCGAGGCCCCACATCGAGACCGTCGCGCTGATTCCGGTGGCACCGAAACCGAGCACCGCCTTCAGATAGGGAGCGATGTAGGGGTAGGCCGTGAAGGCGCCGATCGCCCAGAACAGGCTTACGGCGAGGAGGCGAAGGATCGCAGGGCGCCGGACCACCCCGAGCCGTTGCTTCAGGCTCGCCACCGCAATCCCGAACCCGGCGTCGGAGCGAATCCCGAGACCGATTCCGACGATCGCGACGAGTCCCATCGCAGCCACGGCGAGAAAGGTGGTTCGCCAGCCGAAAGCATGGCCGACGATGGCGCCGAGAGGCAGGCCGAGCGCGATGGCGATCGTCATGCCGCCGCTGACGATGGCGAGCGCACGTCCGCGCTTGCCCGCAGGTACGATGACTCCCGCCAGCGAGTTCGCTCCCGGAATGTAGAGCCCCGACGCGACCGCCATCATGATGCGGGCGAGCATCAGCGCCGCGAAGGACGAGGAGTGCGCTGCGATGAGGTTCCCGGCGGTGAAGATCGCCATGGCGAGAAGCAGCGTATCGCGCCGCCGCAAGCTCGCGGTCAAGACGGTCGAGATCGGCGAGCTTACGGCAAGGACGAGCGTGAAGACGACGACCAGCGTGGCCGTCGCCGAGAGGCTCATCCCGAGGTCGTCGGCGATGGTCGGCAGAAGCGGCGCGATCATGAACCCTTCGGTTCCGATGGCGAAGGTGCCGAGCGCGAGAAAGGCCGGGGGCAGAAGAGAGCCTTCCTCAACCGGCTTCGACGCCATCGCTTCGACGGCGGCGGGGGCCTTAGCCGCGGAGGATAGCGGCTTGTCATGAATCATCGAGAGCGCTCCAAACGCCGCAGGCTCCCCCTGCCGGACCGACATGGGGGCGCCTCTACGGATCAGACCGGAATGGGATTGGCGATCAGTTCGAGATTGAAGCCCTGCACCAGCGCGTGCTCACCGCTGCCTGGGTTATCCCGCAGCGCCTTAATCTCGTCGACGATCACCTCTGCCGCCTCGGTGGCGAGACCGGCCATCGTTTTTTCGATGAAGATGTCGAGCGGCATGGCGCGAGAGTCGCCGCTCTTCTTGATGAGGTCGGTATCGACCCAGGGTGGCGCGATCTCCTGCACCGAAACGCCGGTTTCGCGCAGCATGAAGCGCTGCGACAGCGCATAGGAGTGCAGGGCTGCCTTTGTGGCCGAATACACAGCCGTTGTCGCCAGCGGCACATAGGCCAGGATGGAGGTGTTGTGGATCACCGTCGCACGTGGCTGGGCCTTCAGATGCCCAATCAGCGCCGATGTCAGCCGGATCGGCCCGAGCAGATTGGTGTCGATGATCTTGCGCGACGTCGCATCGTCGATCGTGCCGCCCGCATCGTCGAAGGGCATGATGCCGGCGTTGTTGATCAGCACGTTCAGGGTCGGATAGGCCTGCGTCAGGCGGCCAGCCACCCGTTCGATATCGGCGGCATCGGCGATGTCGAGTTCGATCCCATCGATGCCCGGATTGGCCGTCGTCACCTCGTCGAGCAGCGCCCGGCGGCGCCCCGCCACGATCACCTTGTTGCCGAGCTTGTGGAATGCCTCGGCCAGGCCCCGCCCAATGCCCGAGGTCCCCCCGGTGATGAAGATCGTGTTGCCGGTCATCTGCATGGCGTCACCTGGTATCTCTCGTTGAGGCAGACCGGGCACTCCCCGCCGCCGATGGACCGACAATCGCAAACAATCGCAATGTCTCAAATGACACATAAGCGTCGATTTGAGACATTGCGTCGCGAAATCTCGCTATCGCCGAACGTTGACGGCCGCGCGGTCTGCGGGCTGGGCTCAGCCTTCGAGAAAGCGATCGATCTCGGCCGCGAAGTCGTCGATGTGCTGAAACAGGAAGGCGTGTCCCGCGTCCGGATAAAGCACCAGCTTGGCATCTGGCGCCTGCTGCGAGAGCACATAGGAACGATAGGCCGGCAGCATCACGTCGTGAGCGCCGTTCGCGACGAGCATCGGCAGCCTCAGCTCCTTGGCGCGGTGCAGTACGCCAGGCCAGCTCGACACCGCCTTAACCTGCCCCATGAACGACACAGCGCTGACCGGCGGCCCCCGACCTGGCGCCGTGGCGATGCGGGCGAGCGAGCTGCGGCCGGCAGCGACCGCGCTTTCGCTCTCCGGATAGAACAGGAACAGGAAATCGTCGGCGTCGTTTTCCGGCTTTGTCATGATCTGCGGCACTCGCGGATGCTGCTGCGGACCGTCGGCGACCGGCCCCGGGCTCGACCCCGCCACGATGAGCCGGCGGACGAGCGCCGGGAAATCGAGGGCGAATTGCTGGCTGACCACGCCACCCAGCGACCAGCCGAGCAGATCGACCTGCGAGCAGCCGAGACGCTGGATGAATTCGGCCGCGACGGCGGCGAGTCCCGCGACCGTCTCCGGCACGCTCCCATCGGAGCGCCCTATGCCCACGCTGTCGAAGCGGATCACCCGCCTGTCTTGTGAGATCGCCGCGATGAAGGCCGGGTCCCAATCGTCCATCGTGCCGCGGAAGCGCTGAAGGAGGACCAGCGGCAAACCGCCGATCGGTCCGTCTTCACGCCATGCCAACCGCCCGAAGGATGTTTCCAGCGCATTGATCTCGGATTTGACGGCCACGCTTGCCTCCGGCGTTCGACCTTGACGGTCGAGACAAGCTAGGCCCCACAGTCGTCCGCTCCTAAGTCAACAAGGCGGCAATTCCGGACATGGCCGCCGCCATGGCGTCTTCTTTTGGCTGCCGGAGCGGCACCTGACGCGTTATGCGAACCGAGTTGGGTGCGATGGCTTCGCTGGCCGGGGAACTACTCGCCAGCCTCGGCCATGCCAGATGTCACGTCGCCTGCCTGTTCCTGCGCTTCCGCCAGGCGTAGATTGCGACGCAGCGTCTGCGGCGGGTGCCCGAAGAAGCGCAGGAAAGCCCTGCGCATCCGATCGCGATCGGCAAAGCCGGTATCGCGAGCGACGATATCCATCGGATGCCTGCCATCCTCCAGCATCGCCTTCGCCGCCTCCAGGCGCAGCCGCTCGACAGCCTTCGCCGGGGATTGCCCGGTCTCTTCGCGAAACACGCGGGTGAACTGCCGTGGGCTCAGGCTCGCCGCATCCGCGAGTTCCTCGACGGTCAAGGCGTTGCGGAGATTCTCTTTGGCATAGACGAGCGCTCGTTTCACGCGATCGGAGCGCGGCTCAAGTTCAAGCAAGGCCGAGAACTGCGACTGGCCACCGGGCCGCCGATGATAGATGACGAGCCGGCGCGCGACTCCCCGGGCCAGCTCCGCGCCATAGTCATCCTCGATCAGCGCCAGGGCTAGATCGAGCGCGGAGCTCATTCCTGCCGATGTCCAGACATTGCCGTCCTTGATGAAGATGCGGTCGTCGTCGACCCGCACGGCGGGGTAACGCTCCTGCAGCGTCTTGGCATGGGCCCAGTGCGTCGTGGCTGATTTCCCATCGAGCAGACCTGCTTCCGCCAGCGCGAATGCGCCTGTGCAGACGCCAGCGACACGGCGGGAATGCTGGCCGGCAGCGGCGATGTAATCGCGCAACGCCGTCGTAAGGGGCCGCGGACGCAACTCGCCGAGAACCATGAGGGTGTCGGGAAATTCCCCTAGCGGGACGGTTTCAACCTTCATGCCCAAGGTAGATAAGATGCCCCCGCCTCTCTCCGACATGACGGAGACCGAGTAGGCGTGGCGGCCAAGCTGCAGGTTGGCGAACTCGAATGCAGACAAGGCAGCCAAGCCCATGACTTGGAAACCGTCTTCCATGATGAAGCCGACATGTCTCATCCGCACCTCCACCTCACCGGTTTCGCTTGATAGCATGATTTCATGCACGGCAGAGCGGGGCTCGAAAGCCGTCACGCCAGTCGGCCACCATTGGGCGACATAGCCAGCGGCGCGCAGGCTTCAAGACACAAGGCTGACGGATCGCGCGGATTGTCCCAAATCGGCGTGTCTTTGACGGATCGAGCCGCCGAATATCCGTCTACATCCCGCAAGGTGCATCAGCGAGGCGGCATCATGGTCAAAGCCATTTTTGATCCTCTCAAGCCTGGGTTCATCCCCGTGGAGGGGTATAAGCTTCGGATTCTGCGAAGCCCGGGGCTCGGCCTACCGATCCTCATCACTGCGCCCTGGCCGCAGAGCATCTACGCATTTCACGCGATCTGGGACGACCTGATGCAGCTCGGCCCCGTCATTGCGGTCGATCTCCCGGGCTTCGGGCGCTCGGATCATCGCTCCGAACTGATGTCGCCGGCAGCCATGGGGCAATTCGTCATCCGCCTGGCCGCAGAGCTCGGCATCGCACGGTGGCATGCCATCGGTCCCGACGTGGGCACCTCGGCGATGCTGTTCGCGGCGGCCACCCGGCCCGACCTGTTCGAAAGCCTCGTGGTCGGCAGCGGCAGCGTCGACATGGGCCTGCTCGGCAAGGGCTTGCGGAGCGTGATCGAGGCGAAGCCGGGGACGTATGGCGAGCCCGACGGCGGCGCCCAGGTCGTCGGCACGATCACCCGATTGACGCGTGCGACCCCACCGGCCGAGGCTATGGAAGATTTCCGCCTGTCCTCACTGGGGCGGCGCTGGATCGAGGCCGCGGACTATGTCAGGGCCTATCCGCGCGATCTGCCGAGGCTCCAGGCCCTCTTGCCGACGGTGACGACGCCCGTCCTCGTGATCTCCGGCAAGGACGACCCCATCGTGCCGCCGGCCAACGGCGAGCTTCTGGCGCGAAACCTTCCCCATGCCGCCCACCGGGTATTCCATGCCGGCCATTTCGTCTGGGAGGATGATGCCGCGGGCTATATGGATGCCGTTTCGGCCTGGGTCACGGGCGGCTATCGTCAGGTCTGACCGCCGCCCGAGGCTTCCCGTGTGTCGGCGGTGAGTTCCCCGTAGAGCCCGCGCGTGCCCCAGTCCTCTTCCTGGCCCCGGTGCGAGCGCTCATTTTCAAGATCTGCGGCAAGGAGCTGGGCCAGGGTCGATGCGGCGGCCTTCGACGCCTGCAGGAACCCATTCTCGTCTGCACTCGATGGCCGGCTCCGACCAAAGAGCGAGCGGTCGTGCATTCGAAACAAGGCTGCAGACCGATGCGCCCGGTGAGCGCGAAAACCGAAACGGATCAAGGCTTCCTTCCCGATCGAAAGACTGGATTCATAGGTCTCGCTCTCGACGTGATCCGCTCCAAGGCGCAGCAGCTCGTAGGCATGGCGCCGATCCCACGCACGCGAGAGGATCACGAGGTGCGGAAACGACGTCCGAGCCGTTTCGACCAGATGGCTGATCTGCTCGCGCTCGTCGATGGCGACGATGAGGATCTTTGCCGTTTCCGCTCCCGCGGCGCGAAGAAGGTCGAGCCGGGTTGCATCCCCGAAATTCACGCGCTGATCGAAGCGGCGCAGGATTTCGATCTGGGTCAGGCTCGTGTCCATGATCGAGATCCGCAGGCCGTTGGCCTGCAGCAACCGGCCCGCGATCTGCCCGAAACGGCCGAACCCGGCGACGATGACATCGACGCGATCCTCGAATTGGACGTCTGGCGCGGCCTGCTGCGACGGAGCGATCCGGCGACGGATGATGCGGTCCAGCAAGAGCATCAGCAGCGGCGACAGCAGCATCGAGATGGCAACGGCGGCAGGCAGCAGGCGCGACAGCTGCTCGGGCAGCAGCGCAAACTGCTTGGCGAAGCCGATGAAGACGAAGATGAACTCCCCGCCTTGCGCCAGCAGGACAGCCAGCGAAATCGCCTCGATGGGACGGAAACGGAAGGCGCGGGAGGCCGCGTACATCGCGAGCGTCTTGGCGAGCATCAGGCCCACCGCGATCGCGATGACGGAAAGCGGCTGGCTTCGCAGCAGTTGGAGATCGAGTCCCGCTCCGACCGTGATGAAGAACAGCCCCAGCAGCAAGCCGCGAAACGGATCGATGTCGCTCTCGATTTCCTGCCGAAACTCGGTTTCGCTGAGGACAACCCCGGCGATGAAGGCACCCAGAGCCGGCGACAGACCGACGACGGTCATCAGAGCCGCCACGCCGACGACGAGCATCAATGCCGCTGCGGTGAAGACCTCGCGCGAATGCGTTGCCGCGATAAATCGGAACAGAGGCCTGACGGCGAACCGGGCTGCGAGGACGACGAAGACTACTGCCACCAAGGCCTCGGCGCCGCGCAGCCAGGCGGCCGGATTGCCCTCCGCTGCCGCAGATGCGTTCGACGCCAGCAGCGGAACGACGAGGAACAGCGGGATGATGGAGAGATCCTGAAACAGCAGCACACCGAAGCAGGCACGGCCGATGGTCCCCGACCGCTGCCCCTTCTCTTCCAGTGTGGCCATGACGAGCGCGGTCGAACTCATCGCGAGGATGAGAGAAAGCGTCACCGAGACCGCGAAGGAGAGCCCCAGCATCATGGCTATGGGCGTGATCACCACCGACACGGCGAGCATCTGTGCCATGCCGAGCCCGAAGATTAGTCCCTTCATCTGCCACAGCAGCGCAGGGCGAACCTCCATGCCGATGAGAAACAACAGGATGACGATGCCGAATTCGGCGACATGGCTGACGGCGGCAATATCGCCCGTCAAGGAGAGCAGGCCCGGGCCGATCACGGCGCCTGCGATGATGTAGCCGAGAACGGATCCGAGCCCCAAACGCTTGGCCAGAGGGACGGCGATGACGCCGGCAAGCAGATAGACGAAGGTCCGGACCAGGATTTCGCCGGTGCTCATATGACGGTCTCCCGCATCAGATTGTCGAGATAGCGCCTATATCCCTGCGCTGCCTGCTCCAGCTGCTCTCCACGCAACCGAGGGGCGTCATGGAGCAGATGGGGCGCGGCCCAGTGCATCTGGCAGAGCGCCGCTGTCCGCTCCAGCGGCCGCAGGAATTCCTCCACCCTGTAACCGTTGCGACCGTCCTCGCGGTAGCTCCGCTCATCGCCGCCGGTGGAGGCCGCACAGAACAAGGTCTTGCCGGCAAGGCGCGGCGCGCTGCCGCCATAGGCGAAGCCGTGAAGCCAGACGAGGTCGAACCACTCTTTGAGGACAGCCGGCACCGAATACCAGAACAGCGGGAACTGGATCCCGATCACCTTGTGGCGCAGCAGCCTTTCCTGCTCCGCAGCGACGTCGATCTGATAGTCTGGATAGGCTTGGTAGAGATCGTGGATCTCGATCCTGGGCTGCTCGGCCGCCGTTTTCGCCAGGCGGGCGTTCACGACGCTGCGGTCGAGCCGCGGGTGAGCGATGACAAGCAGGCCAGTCGGCTCGACCGGGTTCGTCTCCTCTGCGACCGGGCTCAAGATCATGTGGTCTGCTGAGTTTTGCATCGTCGTCGGGGCGTTTGATCTGGAGGAGGACGTCGCGGCGGTCAGCGCGTGGCCGACGGAGCCGGTGGGGCTGGCAGCAGCCTTCCCCTGACTAGGAGCCAGAGTGTCCGCAGAACGATCGCGCCCATCGCGATCGAGACGAATGCAAACACGACGGGCGCCAGGACGGAGACCGGACCTGCATCGCCGCGGCCGACGAGTTTGACCATCGCCGTTGCCAGCGCGGTGAGCCCGAAGGTGAAAGCCCAGACCGAGGCTGTGACACCGGCAGCGAAGATCCACCGTGCCAGCCGCGCGAGCAGCAGGAGCTGCAGCAAGCCGTAGCCGATCAGGCCGTAGACGACGATATCAGGCGGGCCGCTCGTGACGCTTAGATAGGCCGCGGCGCCGACCGTAGGCGGAGCCAGCTGGATGCCCAGCACCGGCCGCAGCGGCGGCGGCATCTCCGGCGCTGTGTAGAGCCTGTGGAGCAGAACGGATTCGATCGCCAACCAGCTCAGGAGGCCAGCCCCGAAGGCGAGGCGGCCCCAGTCTCCGAGCCCGAATGTCGTCAGGCCGATCGCGGTGACATAGGAACCTGCGACCGTCGGCAGATAGAGGACTGGCGTCGTCGCGGCCAGATCGCGCGTGCCCTGCCAGAGGATGCCGGTGCGCCACAGGGCGAAGACCAGAGTGAAGGTCAATCCCGCCGCAAAAAGCGCCACCGCGACGGGGCTGGAATAGGGGTTGGCGGCAATCGCAACCAGCATCGTCGCAACTCCGACCAGCCCGATGAAGCAGCACTGGACCGGGTGGTTCGCCTCCCCGATGGCTTCGCTGCGAGCCGCCAGCCATTTGGCGGCGAAGAGGACAAGGAGAACGGCCCAGACGAAACCGCCTGCCAGCATCAGGGCCTCGCCGATCGCAGCCGGCAGCCCCCAGACCTCATGCGCCGCCCGCCAGCTATTGCCCCACCCGATCAGCCCCAGAACCATGCCGAAGAAGGAGGCGGGGATGGCGAGGGGTTTGCTCATGGATCTGTCCATCCGGGTTGGGCTTTGGGTTGTTCGGCTAGGTGGCTTAATGAGACGCGCGCCTCCGCGAGCGAGGAATATCTCCGCATCTCATCGGCCCGGTCGGGACATGGCGGACCTTAGCGGCAAACCCAGCAGGACCGCAGGACGAAGACGAGGCAATTCGGGACGTGGGCGCGAAACATCCCTGCGCGGGACGTCCCGATTGCCTGTCTTTGCACCACAGACGCGCTCGTGGCTCTCGAAGGGATTTGTCCGAAATCGCCTCGTCTTCGTCCTGCGCGCTGGCCCCGCCCCCTTTAAGGTTCATGCTTCATTCGCGCAGTGGGAAGCGGTCATGACAAGCATCAAGGTCAACGGGGCTGCATATGAGGTCGATGCGGAAGCGGAGACGCCCTTGCTTTGGGTTCTGCGCGATACGTTGGGATTGACCGGGACGAAATACGGCTGCGGCATCGCCCAATGCGGCGCCTGCACTGTACTAATGGACGGTCAGGCCGTCCGGTCCTGCCAGATGCCGCTCGACAGCGTCGGCACCGCGGAAATCCGCACGATCGAGGCGATCGAGCAGGATCCTGTCGGCCATAAGGTCGTCGAGGCATGGGTGGCGCAGCAGGTGCCGCAATGCGGCTATTGCCAGTCGGGACAGGTCATGGCCGCGACCGCGCTACTCAAGCAGACGCCGAAGCCGAGCGATGCGGACATCCAGGACGCCATGACCAATCTCTGCCGTTGCGGGACCTACAATCGGATCGCAGCGGCGATCCATCAGGCCGCTGGTTGAGGAGGGATCGACATGAACATGCTCGCAGCGATCAAGTCCACCAACGCAACTGCGCTGATCCCCGTCGAAGGCGTCGCCAATCTCTCTCGCCGGGGCGTTCTCGGTGGCGCGGCCTCGCTGGTGCTGGGCGCTCTGCTGCCCGCCATCCCAGCGCGCGCCCAGACCGCTCAGGCGGTCAAGCCGGGCACACGCGTTGCCGCCTTCCTGGTCATCGGCAAGGACAACAGCTTCAAGATCCTCAGCCCCTTCGTCGAAGGCGGTCAGGGCATCAACACCGGCATGGCGCAGACGATCGGCGAGGAGCTCGACGTCAACCCGGCCCGCTTCGAGGTGGAATGCGCGCCACCCGGACCCGACTACGCCGTCATCGACGGATTGCGGATGACGGGCGGCAGCTTCTCGACGCGCTCAAGCTACATGCCGATGCGCCGGCTCGGCGCCAGCGCGCGCGAAATGCTCATTCGGACAGCCGCGGCGCGCCTGAAGGTCAAGCCCGACAGTCTCACGACCGAAGACGGCCATGTCGTTCACGCGGCATCCCGTCGGCGCGTAGCCTATGGCGAACTCGCCGAGGAGGCCTTGAAGCTCACCCCCGCCGCCGAGGTGAAGCTGCGCGACCCCGCAACCTTCCGCTGGCTGCGAAAGCCCGTACCCCGGCTCGACGTTCGTGAGAAATCGACCGGAAAAGCGATCTACGCGATCGACCAGAAAGTCGACGGCATGCTCTACGCGGCCGTGCAGCATGCGCCGCATCTCGGCACGAACCCGACCGGGATCGCGAATGAAGACACGCTCAAGGCCATGCCGGGAGTCCATGGCGTGCACCGCTTGCCCGGCGCGGTCGCCGTCACCGCAAACAGCTGGTACCGGGCTCGCAAGGCGGTCGAGGCGGCGGACGTGACCTGGTCCGCGCCGCCTGCGAGTGGCTTCGACGCCGTCGCGGCGGACTACTCTTCGGCGGGCCTGCTATCCACGCTCAAAGGCAACACCGCCCAGGCCGTCTCGGCCGAAAAGGAGGGCGATGTTGCGGCAGCCTTCGCCAAGGCCGTTAAGACCGTAGAGGCCGAGTACGATGCGCCATACCTCGCTCATGGCCAGCTCGAACCGCCCTCGTCGATCGCGCGCTTCAACGCGGATGGTTCGCTGGAGCTCTGGCTTCCCAACCAGATGCCCGAGCTGTTCCAGTCGGTCGCGGCTCAGGCGGCCGGACTGCCGCCGGAGAAGGTGATCCTGCATTCGCCGATGCTCGGCGGGTTCTTCGGGCGCCATTTCGTCTATGGGCCCGGCAATCCCTTCCAGCAGGCGATCCTATTGGCGAAGGAAACCGGCAAGCCGGTCAAGCTGCTCTGGTCCCGCGAGGAGGAGTTCAAGCGCGACGCGCTGCGCCCGTTGAGCTTCAGCCGCTTCCGGGCCGCGATTGGCCCCGATGGAAAGCCGACCGCCATCCAGGTCCGTACCGTTGGAGAAGGACCGCTGGGACGCTATTTCGGCGCCGGCGCGAAGGGCGGGGTCGACAGCTCCGCGGTCGAGGGCATCGTCGAGAAGCCCTATGCCATCGCGTCCCGCAGCATGGAGTATGTCCGCTTCCCCCATCCCGTGACGATCGCCTTCTGGCGTTCGGTCGGTCACTCGATGAACGATTACTTCTACGAGGGCTTCTTCGACGAGATGGCCGATGCCGGGAAACAGGACCCCTTCCAGCTCCGCATGGAATTGCTGAAGGACAAGCCACGCCATCGGAAGCTGCTGGAGACGGTGGCCGCGATCTCGGGCGGTTGGAAGCGCGGCCCCTATGATGCGGAGGGCGGCAAGCGGGCGCGCGGCGTAGCCATGGCCTCGCCCTTCGGCTCGGAAACAGCGACGATCGCCGAGGTCTCGCTCGAAGCGGGCGAGGTCAAGGTTCACAACCTCTGGATCGCATTCGATCCCGGCAGCATCGTCAACCCCGCGATCGTGAAGTCGCAGGTCGAGTCGGCGGCAGCGCTAGGGCTCTCCGCCACGCTGTTCGAGGAACTCGTCTATGATGGGGGCCTACGCCAGTCTCACAATTTCGATGACTATCCGATCCTGTCCCGAGCCGCGATGCCTCAGGTTCATGTCGAGATCGTCGAGAGCGGAGCGCCGATGGGCGGCGTCGGGGAGCCTGGACTGCCCGGCGTTCCCCCGGCAGTGGTCAACGCGGTTGCCGCCCTGACCGGCCGGCACATCCGAAGCCTGCCTCTGTCGAAGGCGAAATTCGGAAGCTGAGCCGGAGGAGAGAACTCTCTTCGGTGATGTTCACCGGCGCGCGCCCGAGTGTTTTTGGGCGGCCCGCCCCTACTGCGCAGGCAGCGTCTTCAGGAATGCGATGATATCGCTGCGATCCTGTGTGTTCGGGACCGCGATCGCCATGGTCGTCCCGGGAACCGCCTTCGCAGGTCCCCCGAGATAGGTGTCGAGCTGCTCCTCGGTCCAGGTCAGGCCGGAGCCCGTCATCGCCTTCGAGTAACGAAAACCGGGAGCGCTCGCCGCCGGGCGACCGACGACGCCGGCGAGTCCGGGTCCGATCTTGTTCTGGCTCCCGGCCGCATGGCAGGCGGAGCAGCGGGAGAACAACGTCTTTCCCTTTGCCGCGTCGCCCTCCGCATGCGCGAGACCGGCACTCCCCACAAGGCAGGCGATCAGCAGAAGTCGTTTTCCCAGCATCATGACTCATCCCTCTCTCAAAGACCGGCCACTGCGGCCGCGATCCGGATGCGGATGAGGTTAGGCGGCAGCCGAATGCAGCCCGAGGACGAAAACACGCTGTTTCGGGACGCAAAGATATTCCATCACCGGCTTGAAGCTGGGTGAGGCCACCGCGCTCTGGCCGCCACCGGCGATCCGAGCGAAGCAGGTTACGCTTGCGGCGCTCAGCCTGAGTGAGGGCGTGGATCTGACCGACGTGAAGGCGAGGATGACTGCTCCGTTGATGGCAATGTCCTCGGCCGCCCTTTTTACAGCGGTAAGATCCCTCCAAGCTCAGTTGAGAGCGCGACGTGCGTCCAGATAGGCGATGACATCAACGAGCCCGGCCACGGTCTGCAGCTTCTCGATCGGCCGGGCATTGAGGGGGATGTTCGCGCTGGCAAGCCAGCTTGCGGCGATCTCATCGTCACCGCCGACAATTGCATCGAGCGAGCGAAACAACTGCACGAAAAGGACGGCAAGCTCGAACGGCTTTGTGCCAGGCTCAAGTGCAGAGCCGCCGCGCCTGATGCGCGAGATTGTAACCTCACTGACGCCGATGATCGCGGCAAGCGTCTCGGAGCTGATCTTGAGCTGGTCCGCTGCCCGAATAGCGGCTTTGGTGACGACCGCGCCCGATTCAGCAGATGAAACAGGGAAATGTTGACCTGGCACGACAATTCCTTTTCTCGGATAAGGACGACGGCGCCCGTTAGCGTAAGAGAGACAACCCCGAGCGGCGCGGGCCTAGCCGGGCCAAGGCCAGTATCATTGCCCGAACCTAGACCTCGACGATACAGTCGATCCGGAAACCCGGGTTCTCTCTTAATCCATCGCGCGGGTAACCGGCCTGGTTGGCAAACACCCGCGTTTGCCCGACTAGGTAATCGTGAGAGCCGTGATCGTGCCCATGGATCCACAACTCCGGCCTGGTGGCCTCGATCAGCCAACCGAGATTCGACACGAATGCCGGAGACAGTGATCCACCCTGATGTCGCGGCTGCACCGAGCCTGGATGCGGCGCATGGTGGGTTACGACCACAGTGGGCCCGCCGTGCTGCCGCTCGAGTTCCTGCCTCAGATAATCGCGGTCTTTGCGATGTTCGGCGGCCGCGTGCCACGGCATGAACCGGGCATGGTGGCCACTGTCCTCTCGATATCGGATCAGGCGGTGGTCGTTCATCTCGTCCCCAGCCGTGATCATTGATGGCTTCGGAGTGCCTAGCAACCGGTAGTCGGTCCAGAGGATCGCACCGACAAAGCGGACCCCGTCGATGACAACGGCGCGCCTGTTCAGCAGCAGGATCCCTGCTTCGTCAGCGGCCGCCTGCCCTTTGGCGAGCTCGGACTTCATTTCATGATTGTAGAATTCGTGGTTGCCGGGGGACGTAGACGATCGGTCGACCTTTCAGCGCGCCGGTGTCGCGCTCTTGCGCGAGCCATTCGACCGCGGCGGTGACCGGCTGATGGATGTCGCCAGCGAAGACCGCGGCGTCGAATCCGGCAGGTCGGCGGGGAATGCGAACGGCCCGAACTCCAGATGGATGTCCGACATGACAAGCAGACGCATCCGAAGACCTTCGTAGCAGGAGGAACGCGTCACGCTCGGCGGCGCAACCGCCCTGAGGCGATGTATGCAGGCAGGAAGGAGCGAAGCGGCCCCAATGACCAGTCAGCAGGTTAGATGCTGGCGTTGGCTGAGACTGTCAGTAGCAATTCGTGGTTGGGGGAGCGCCAGAACGCGTACCGCGCGGCGAGAGGCAAGCGGCTAAACGCCCGAAATAGCCGGTATCGCCATCGCCTGCGCGAGCAATAATACTGCGAATTTGATATCGGAATTGTAATATTCGCAAATAAAAAACCGGCGTGCTGAATTTAAATCGCGCACAATTACCCCCGCGAATTTCCGCCGCACCGCGGGGGACCGCATAACATTACACTCAAACAGAGTCAAGATACCTACGATCGATTCCTTGATCTGGGAAATTTTGAACAATCTCAGAATGTTGCAGCTAGAATCGAACCCAACCGCTCGACTTCGAACCCCTAGCACCGCGGCTCAAAGCGGTAGCGCGGCAAGCTGAGCTTGAGGGTCCACCGCTCGAAAGAATCGACTCGACGGGAGGCCGCTACTTGCTGATCCTGATTTCGCGAGCCGCGCAATTCAGCTTCCAAGCTCGCAAACAACAAAAAAGCGCCGGCGAAAGCCGACGCTTTTGCAATGAAGTTCGTTGGCGAGAGACCCTAGGAAAGTATCGAGCCCCCGAACTTCACCATCTCAAAGGCTGGCGCCGATGAGCTCCGAACTCTCTTGCGACCTAGGTAACAGGTCAAGCGGTTTCGGCGCTTGCGGCCAAAAGGAGGTCGCGTGTCAAACTTGGAGTTTCGAACAAGTCAGCTAGATGCTGACGAGCCCTGGGCCGTCCAGATCAAGTTCTGCGAGTTGCGATCGCTCGTCGCGATCGATTTAGCATCAGAGCGTTCGATCGCTGCGGTATCCGCCCCTACTCCACCCTCTGTCCAAGACTACGTCGCGTTGATTGCCGAGCTTCCTCCTAAGTTGGGCAATGCGCCAGCCGGCTCACTTTCGGGGCTTATCGTTCTGAAGCCGGACCTTGTGACGACCGATCCCAGAATAGCCGCGATCTGCCGCGTTCTGGGCATCGCCCGAATTTTCCAAGGAGCCGCCCGAACGGAGGCCGAGCGATTGGCCGTTGCCGTGCCCGGTTCTGAAGCGGAGGGCATCGCAATGTAAAACCGCGCCCAGAACGAAGAAAGCACTTCGACGGCAATCGAAGTGCTTTCCCGTAGAAATCCTTCGCTCCTAGCGGCCTTCAGAACCTCGGAGCGATTCCCATACCCGGCGACTGCCGACTTGGTCATTCGTGTGTACCTGCGAGCGCGAGCGCGTGCAAGCAGTTTCGCACGAATACTGAGATCGCGGTGGCGCGCCTACCGAACGAATAGATCTCATGAACCCAATTGTTGAAATTGCCCCCTCGCCGGCGCCGATCGTCTATTTGCCAGGCGAATCTCGATCCTCGCGCAACGTTCACTCGAAAAGCCGTGGCGCCTGCCGGCCCAGCATCATTGCAGGCAGCGTCCCCTACGAGCTGATGTGTGAGAGCGGCTTGGAGCGCGACGTCGCCCTCGTCCTCTCGACCTGTCCAGATATTGCGGACATCGTCGAGCAGCCGCCCGCGATAGACTGGACCGACGCCGCAGGAACGAGGCGGCGATACACGTTCGACTTCCTGCTAACCCTCCTGTCCGGCTGCAAGATAGCTGTAGCCGTGAAGCCGTGGGAAAAGGCGCAGCGCGAAGGTCTCGATCATAAGCTGAGGTCCATGGCCCTGCAGCTTCCAGGCGGGTTCGCCGACTACGTTAAGCTGATCACCGACCGGGACATCTCGCTAGACCTGGTACACAACGCCAAGTTGATCCGCCTGTCTCGTCGAACCTCCAATCCGGTCCATGATGCGGCGGTTTCAACTCTTCTCGCCAAGACCCCTCAATCCACCGTTGGGCAAATCGTCCAAGCCAGCAAACTCGAGGGTGAAGGCTTCCAAGCGGTCATCCGCCTGATTGCTAGCGGCAAGGCTCGCCTCCTCAACGACGAGCGGATTAGCTACGCCGCTCGGATCGGTCTGGTCACCGCCTCGAATGACGAGGAGCTTGCGTGATGTCGACCGAATTCACACCCCGCTTCAACCTCGCATTCCAGGATCGCCTGGTCATCGACAACATCGCGTACAAGCGCAGGTCTCGGCTTGCACACGGCTATGAAGTCGTCGGCGCGGTCATCCAGAGGGGCCGACACGTCACGCTGAAAGAACTGAGCGATGAAGACTGGCGCAGCGCAGGAGAAGCTGGATTCGACCTGGCCATTGGCGGGCCCAAGCGCGTCAGGGAGCTTCTGCATGATCTCTGGACGGCGCATGTCGGTTCGCATGGGCACAGTGCAGGGCCGCAAGCATGGTTCGGTCGGCTCTTCAAATGGCTGTATTCGCTTCGGGAAGACCCGAATTACGACTGCATCCGCAACCTCATCATTGACTTCGTTGCGGATACGGCCCCCGTAAGTCCTGAGGATCTTCTTTTCGGCAAGCAGATCGTGACGGAGCGGCGCCTCCATTCGGTCTCCACGGCAAGCAGCGCAACCGGGCTTCACCGTAAGCGTCTCCGGCGCGTGCTTCGCGCATCCGGCATCCTAACCGCCAGGTCCGATCACCTCACGGATAACGTGGCAACGTTCTCGTCTGAGGCTGCCGTGCCGGTCCTCGACAAACTTCAGAACGCACTTACTCAGAAGCAGGTCGAGACCAACCTGAACTCTGGTCGCGTACACACGAAACTGCTGGTTGATCATGGCTTCATTCAGCCAATGGAAGGCCATGAACGGCTCGAGCTTGGCGATCAGTGCTACGACCGTCGCGAGCTCGACGAATTTAAGATGCGGCTATTCACCAACGTCGTTTGGGTCAAAGAACCAGAGTGGCCCCAGATGACGATCGCCGCTGCCGCGAAACGTACCTGCTGCTCAGCAATGGAGATTGTAAGACTAATCCTGGACCGCCGGCTCCGTTGGGTCGGTTCATGGACCGCTACGACCGGTTTCCCGTCTCTGTTGGTCGATGTCACCGAGGTGAAAAGACTCATACGCAGTGAAGACAGCGATCATCTTACGATGGGCCAAGCGGCAGACATGCTCGGCACAACAGATCGGGTTCTGAGCGCACTCGTCGAGAGTAAGGCGCTATCGAGCGAGAGGCGCATAAGTCCCAAAAACCGCTGTCCCTACGTCGCCGTCCCTCGAAAAGCCGCCGAAGCGTTCAAGGCTCAGTTCGCATCACTCCATGAACTCGCGCGCGGCCGCTCCAAGCACATGCCGATCCTGAAACGAGAATTGGCGTCGAGGGGCATCGAACCGGCTTTGACGCATAAACAGGTCATGGCTTCGTTCTATCGGCGGTCTGAAATTCCTCCGGATCTCTAGGTTCCCGCCCCTTTCGGCTGAGAAGAGCCTGGCTCCTTTGGCCGGGCTCTTTTTTTTGCTCTGACGCGGTCCGTACGCACAATTATGCGGAAGTACTATCCCTCAATTTACGGAACTTAGCCTGCAGAAGTCCCTCGTCGCCGTTGAATGATTTCAAGATCTTATGTCATTGCCTGCGGAAACATTATGCCTGCCTCCTCATGTAGGCGCTCCGGAAGTTTGGTCCGTTTCCACCCAAAGTGCGCCTCGATGTGAGCGGAAGATCGCCGCAGCCTGCGGCGGCCTTTGCAAAGCGGGCCAATGTGAGTGGAAGGCGATCGAGCGGCTGACCGTCGGCTTCGACCAGGTGCGGAGTTTGGGAGGCAGGTCTTCATGGCTGTGAGCCAGGCTCTCGACGTCCTCCGCCCGCCAGACCTGAGTGGCCGTGGCGAGCGCAGCGAAGGTTAGCGCAGCGAAGACCAACGCGGTCACCGAGAGCGGAAGCGTCGCCCCCAGCCAGTCTGCGGGTAGGTTAAGTGCCGGCAGGCATATGAGAGCGCGAACTGCGCCGCGAATACGGCGGTTCTGTCGGCAGCCTTGGCGGAACGCCGCAGCAGCCGGTTGGGGTCTGCACCCCCGAATATCTGGTGCCAAGCAGCAGCCAGGTAACCAGGAGCAAGGGCCAGACTCAGGTTCCCGCGACCTTGGCAGCCGTCGCAACGTCGGTCCATGACGCTGAGAATAGGGTGGCGAAGAATGTGAGCACGAGACCGAGCCAGAAGGCCGCAGCCAGCATGACGCGGCGGACTGGAAGCTCGGCGAGCCGTCGTGGAAGGGGCATCATGAAGCGCGGCTTGGCGTCTCCCTTTCGCACGCGCCGCAATCACGCAGCCTGTCCTGGAACTTAAGGGCTCACTGACGCGTAGTTGGGATGGTGTTGCAGGTCCGTCCGAATCGGACGGTGCCGCGCGCCATGCCAGGAAGTGGCTATGGCTCATCCGGTCAAGCTCGTTTCCATCGCGACGGCTGTCCCGCCCCAGGAATTGAGCCAACGCGATGTTGCAGCCGCCGCCCATAGGAATTTTGCTGATCGCTATCCCGATTTCGAGCGCCTGGCTGGCGTTTTCGAAAGTTCGGGCATCAGCCGCCGATATGCAGTCCGGCCGATTGAGTGGTATTTGCAGCCATTAGGATGGCCCGAGCGCAGCGCCGCCTATATTGCTGGCGCTTGCGACCTGTTCGTGGAGGCAACGACGAAGGCGCTGGGCGCCGCCAGGCTTCAGGCGTCCGAGATCGATTCGATCGTGACGGTCTCATCGACGGGCATAGCGACCCCCAGCCTCGATGCCCGTGTCGCCGAGCGACTTGGATTCCGAAGCGACGTCGAACGTGTGCCGGTGTTTGGCCTGGGATGTGCCGGCGGCGTATCGGGTTTCTCGATCGCGTCTCGATTGGCCGCGTCCCGCCCTGGTTCAACAATCCTGCTCGTGGCTGTCGAGATCTGCTCGCTGGCTTTCCGACTTGATGTTTTGACGAAGGCCAACATTGTTGCAACCGCCCTGTTCGGCGATGGCGCCGCAGCCTGCATCCTGAAGGCAGGACCGGATGGTATCGCCACGGTCGAGATGACCGGGCAGCACATGTGGCCCGATACGCTGGATATCATGGGATGGACTGTCGATCCCGAGGGCTTTGGCGTGATCTTCGACCGGGCGATCCCGCCCTTCGTGGAGGAGCGGCTCAACCCCGCCATCACAGGGATCTTGGAGCGTGAAGGGCTATCGCTTTCCGACGTTGATCTGTTTGCCTGTCATCCAGGCGGGAAGAAGGTGATCGAGGCCCTGGAAACCGCGTTGTCACTCAGGCAAGGAGCGCTCGACCACGAACGTTCCGTTCTGTCCGACTATGGCAACATGTCAGCTCCGACGGCCCTCTTCGTCCTCCAGCGTGCGATCGCGGCACGCCTGCCCTCGCGCACCCTGCTAACGGCAATGGGGCCGGGCTTCACCGTGAGTTGCGCGTCCCTGAGGCAAGCGGCATGACGCCGGCCATCCTGTTGCTGGCCCTGGTGACTGCCGAACGGATTGGAGAACTCTGCCTCGCGAACAGAAACACGTCTGCTTTGCTGGCCAACGGCGCGGTGGAGAAGGCTGCTGGGCACTATCCGCTGATTGTCCTGCTGCACGCGACGTGGCTGATCGGGCTTTGGGGGCTCGGTTGGGCATACGCGCTCCATCTCGGCTGGCTCGCGGTCTTCTGCCTGCTTCAAGGGCTGCGCCTTTGGGTTCTGGCGACGCTGGGCCGTCGTTGGACGACTCGCATTATCGTAACACCCGGCGAAAGGCTCGTGGCGCGGGGCCCTTACCGGTTCGTGTCGCACCCGAACTACATCGTCGTCATTGGCGAGATCGCTGTCTTGCCCCTGTGCCTTGGCCTGCCATGGTTCGCCCTTGTTTTTTCGATCGCCAACGGCCTCGTCCTGATGATCCGCATTCGCGCGGAGAATACGGCGCTTGAAGAGGTTCGCCATGCCGCCCCTGGCTGATGTGATGCGCGAAAGGCGCGTCAGCGTGGCGACATGGATCGGCTTTGCCGCCATGTGCATCGGCATGTTCATGGCGATCCTCGACGTGCAGGTTGTCGTGACGTCCCTGCCGACGATTCAGAGCGCACTGGACATTCCGCCCGACCAGATGAGTTGGGTCCAGACCGCCTATCTGATCGCCGAGGTCATCGCGATTCCGCTGACCGGTTTCCTGACGCGCTTTCTCTCGATGCGCTGGCTGTTCGTCGTGGCGCTCGCCATCTTTACCGTCGCTTCCATCGGCTGTGCGGCGAGCCAGTCGTTCCCAGCCCTGATCGCTTGGCGCATCCTCCAGGGCTTTTCAGGTGGTACTCTGATTCCCGCGGTTTTTTCGGCTGTCTTTTTGCTCTTCCCCCCGAGCAAGCACCCCATCGCGACGACGTTGGCTGGCGTCTTTGCCRTGCTGGCGCCTACGGTCGGGCCGATCGTCGGCGGTTGGATCACGCAGACCTATTCCTGGCATTGGCTGTTCTTGATCAACGTCATTCCCGGTATCCTCTCAGCAGGACTTGCTGGTTTCCTCCTGCCAGGTGACGAGCCGAGCCTCGCCGAAGCGCGCAAGCTCGATGCCCTGTCTCTGGTGATGATGGCGATCGCGCTGGCCGCGATCGAGATCGCTCTGAAGGAGGCGCCTCAGCGTGGCTGGATTTCGGGCCTGATCCTGGGGCTCATGGTACTAAGCTTGGCGAGTGGTTTCGGCTTCATCAAGCGGACGTTGCAAGCCGACAATCCGATCGTTGATCTGAGAAGGTTTGCCGACCGGAATTTCATGATCGGCAGCATCCTAAGCTTTGTTCTTGGCATCGGGCTGTTTGGATCGGTCTATTTGATGCCGGTCTTCCTGGCCTTCGTGCGCGATCACAACGCCCTTGAGATCGGCAAGATCATGCTGGTGACCGGCGTCGCCCAACTTGCCATCGCGCCGGTTGCCGTCGCTCTGGAGCGTCGTGTCGAAGTCCGCCTGTTGACCGGCATCGGCTTCGCTCTCTTCGCCCTCGGCTTGGGACTGAGTGCACTTCAGACCCCGGAGACCGACTATGACGCGATGTTCTGGCCGCAGGTCGTCCGTGGCCTGGCAATCATGTTTTGCCTTCTACCACCAACGCGCCTTGCATTGGGGCAGCTTCCCCCGATGCGCGTTCCAGACGCCAGCGGCCTGTTCAACCTGATGCGCAACCTTGGCGGCGCGATCGGTCTCGCCCTGATCGACACCGTCATCTACAGCCGCTCGCCTTTGCACGGCACGGCGATCATGGAGCGGCTGCAAAGAGGTGATGTCGAGACGGCGAAGTTCATCGGCGTGCCTGTGGAACTCATGGCAATGCGCCCGCCCGGGCCGCTCGACGCGCAGGCCCAGGCGCTGCTTCAGCCACTGGTCGAGAAGGCAGCTCTGGTCCTGTCGATCAACGAGGCCTGGGGACTGGTTGCCGTCCTCACAATCGCAGCATTGGCATTTGTTCCCTTCGCCAGGAAGGTGCCCATCGGCGATCCGTTTCGCGTCTGAGGGGCTTGGTGTCGAGCTATATGTCGAATAAGCCCGGCGCGGCGACGCATTGCCCTTCTGCGCCAGTGGCAGCTTCCTGCCTACGATATCGGTCGTGACGTACTCTACGCTAGAATGCACGATGCAGCTTATCTCTGTCCTCACCTGCCCCAAATGCGGCCATCAGGCGCCGGAAGCGATGCCGACCGATGCCTGCCAGTTTTTCTACGAGTGCAAAGGCTGCGGAATCCTGCTCAGACCGAAAGAAGGCGATTGCTGCGTCTTCTGCTCTTATGGCGATGTGCCTTGCCCTCCGATCCAGGAGAGCCGTGCCAGCGGGGCCTCATCCTCATGTTGCAGTAGATAGCCCCGACGCCGATTTTTACTCCGCGGGATGCGCGCGGGAGGAAGCAGCGCCCCGCTCGTACCAAACCTTCGATCGGTTCACGATCCAGACCACAGTAAGCATCACCGGAGCCTCGATCTGAACGCCGACAACCGTGGCGAGCGCTGCTCCGGAATTGAAGCCGAACAGGCTGATCGCGGCGGCAACGGCAAGCTCGAAGAAGTTCGAGGCGCCGATCAGGGCGGACGGCCCCGCGACGCAATGCTGCTCGCCAGCGATCCGGTTGAGGAGATAGGCCAGTCAGGCATTGAGATAGACCTGGATCAGGATCGGCACCGCCAGCAGCGCGATCACCATCGGCTGGGCGAGGATCTGCTCGCCCTGGAAACCGAACAGCAGCACGAGGGGCGCGAGCAAAGCCACGAGCGAAACCGGTCCCGGGCGACCGAGCAGTCGATCAAGCGCGGCCTGCCCGCCGTTCGCCAGGAGGCGGCTGCGGAGGAGTTGCGCGACGATCACGGGAATGACGATATAGAGGACGACCGAGAGAACGAGCGTTCCCCACGGCACGGTGATCGCCGACAAGCCAAGAAGCAGACCGACGATCGGCGCAAAGGCAATGACCATGATCGCGTCATTGAGAGCGACCTGGCTCAGCGTGAAGTGCGGCTCGCTCCTCGTTAGGTTCGACCAGACGAAGACCATCGCCGTGCAGGGCGCTGCCGCCAGGATAATGAGACCTGCGATGTAGCTGTTGACCTGGTCGGCCAGGAGCCACGGCCGGAACAGCCAGGCGATGAAGAACCAGCCGAGCGCCGCCATCGAGAACGGCTTCACCGCCCAGTTGATGAAGAGCGTGACGCCAATCCCGCGCCAGTGCCTCCCGACCTGCCCGAGCGATCGGCTGCCCCGGCCAATGCGGGCACGCCTCGCCCGCCGCCTGGTCGCAGACCGTGATCACGAGATCCATGACGGGGGCACCCGGTTCCGCGAAGACATCCCAGGTCTTCGACGACAGACCCTCGGTCGGGATGTGTTCGGCTTCGAGCACCGTGAGCGCCATCGGTTTCGGCCCCGGGCCGCCTTCGCTGCCAGCGGAGAAGGCCCGGAAGCGCCCTTCTCCGAGATGGTTCCGCAAGGCCTCGGCCATGATCGACCGGGCGGAGTTGTGGGTGCAGAGGAACAGCACGTTGTGGACGCGATCAGGCATCGGTCGCGACCTTCGGGGGGCCGCAGGGCGTGAGCTCGGCCAGGAGCGGCGCACAGATCTCCGGGCGACCGCCGCAGCAATCCTTGAGGAGGAAGGCGATGGATGATCGAAGCGCGTCGAGGTCGGCTCGGTAGGCGATCGAGCGGCTGAAGCGCTCCGAACGAACGAGCCTCGCCCGGCTGAGAATGCTTAGGTGCGACGACATCGTGTTGTGGGGAACTGCGAGACGGCGGGCGACCTCGCCGGCAGGCAGTCCCTCCGGCTCCGCGCTCACCAGCAAACGAAAGACGTCCAGGCGGGTACCCTGCGTCAGCGCCGCCAGGGCGAGTATGACTTGCTCATTTTCCATACGTCGGGACCTATCGACATATTGGCTGGCGCAAGACGGTTTTCGGTTGAGTTCGGCGTGACCCACCTTCGCCCGCGGTGGCCTCTCCCCTGGGCGCGCGCCACCATGGAACTCCGGGATTAAATATCGCGTTGCCGCTGCATGGATCGAACAGTGGTGACGTCCGTGCCGCGAGCTCTTTTCAAGCTGCTGAAGATATTCCTGGCAGCCTTGGTGTGCGGTTGCGTCTTGCTGGCTCCGGCAGCCGCAAAAGCCCTCACCGCCGACGAGGTGAACCTAGCAGGCCGTCCGGCTGGCATGAAAAGCAATGTGACGCGCCCCAACGCATCGATCGTCAAGGCTCAGGTCTTGCTAGCGCGTCAGGGGGTCTCTCCCGGGGAGATCGACGGACTGGACGGCGACAACTATCGGAAGGCCATCGACCAGTTCCGTCGCCGCGAAAATCTCGGAACCGGCGAGATCATCGACGCACCGACATGGCAGGCGCTCAAAGGGGACGTCAGCTCGGACATCGTCTCGGACTACGTCGTGACGAAGGACGATATCAAAACCCGGTTCGTCCGGCGCATCCCTTACGATTACGCTCGCCAGGCCCGGATGAAGCGGCTCGGCTACCGGAACGCGCAGGAGATGTTCGCCGAACGCTTTCATATGAGCGAGGGCCTTCTCAGGGTCCTCAACCCGCGAACGCATGATCGGAAGCGTGAAGAAACGCTGCACGTCGTCTCGGTCGGTCGAACCGCTCCTTCCGACGAGGCGCGAACCGTCGAGGCCGACAAGGCCAACGGCATGGTTCGAGCGCTCGATGCGATGGGAAAGGTGATCGCGATGTATCCGGCCACCATCGGCAGCGAGGACACCCCATCGCCCGAGGGCGAGTATCAGGTGGTGAGGGTCGTGAAGAACCCGACCTATCGCTACGATCCGGTCAAGAATTTCCAGCAGGGCAAGAACAAGCGTCGCCTGGTGCTTCCGAGAGGTCCCAACAATCCTGTCGGTACGGTCTGGATCGAGCTGTCGAAGCCGACCTTCGGCATTCATGGTACGCCGGAGCCTTCGAAGATCAGCAAGGCGTCATCGCATGGCTGCGTGCGGCTCACGAATTGGGATGCCGAGGAACTGGCCCAGCTTGTCAGGCCCGGCACGACGGTCCGCTTCACGCAGTAGGCAGCACCACTGCGGCTACTCGCTTCAACCGGCGACGGGACAGGCGCCGTCCCTCGCGACTGTGGGATCGTAGGCCGATGGCTAGGCGCGAACGCAACGATATTGAAATTCGCGATGATGAAGAAGGGTCGGGTGCCATCGTTTCCTTCCCGTTCGACGCCGCTGCCGTCGAACGCTTTCGGGACGCTTTTCCGAGAGCGCGCTGGAACGACGACCTGGCTGCTTGGCGGATCCCGGGCACGACGGCGATGCTTCGCGCGGCGCGATGGCTCGATCGTGAGCTGCCGAGCGCCTTCAGCCTCGCCGACCAGCGCGGCCGCGATTCCTTTTCGTTCGAGCCGATCGTCAGCCCTTATCTGGAGGTCGCCGATGAGCTCGTCGTGCGCACCCCTTATTCACGAACCGTCGTCGACGAATTGCGCGCGGTTCCGTGGGCGTGGTGGAACGGAGAAGACAAGGCTTGGCACGTACCATTCCGCTCGATCGATGAACTTCGCAGGAGATGGCCGGCGATCGAGGCCGCCGCCGAACGCAGCGAGCCGGAAGTTCGAAGGCAACGGCGCGAAGCGGCGAAATCCTCGCCCGAGTACGAAGACGCCAAAGCAGCGATGACTGAGCGGCGCCGCCGGCGCTATCCTGTCCCGGCGAGCGAGCAGCCCCCGCTCGACGGAGTGGTCATGTCCCATCAAGGACCGCTCGTCGTCCTTGAGGTTACCGGCGAGGTCGTTCCCGCGGAGACCGCCGCCCGGCATTACCCTTGGAGTTCCGGACAACCCGACGATCTGGTCTGGGCATTGTGGCGTCGCCCGACGCACGACGAACTTGTGAAAACCTGGCCTGCCCGACATCCCACCGCGGTGAGCGCCCTCCTCCGAGGATGGTGGCAACCTACGCTCGAGCAATTGCGCACGGCCCGGCGAGCGGCGAGCTCGTTGGAGCGCGCTCGAGAAACGCGCCGAGCGAGCAGTGCTTCACGCTTGAACCGGGCCTTTGTGCCGTTTCGATGAGGAGGTGGATGCGGTTCTGGAGGAAGCAAGGAGAGATTCCCGGCAGGCGATCCGGATGGTGCTGCGCAATCTCGTCGTCATAGCGGACGACGCCGATGCTGCTTCGTCGCGCGGTTTCTTGCGCGGTCACTTTTCAGAGGGTCAGCGCCGATCGCTGCGGCAGGATGAGGACTCTTCCCTGGGCTCGCAACCACGGTGATTCGCATGCGTGCGCCGCTGGATGAATCACGAATCATGTACCTCCACGCCCAACCTTGGCCCGGAAAGCGCTTCACCGCCGAACCAGGCGGGACCTTCCCTGCGACTGGTCCGGGACGCTTCCATTGCGAGTGGAATATACTTCACGCCAGGTTGAGGAACGAGGGCTGCCGCAGCTCGAAACAGATGGTGGCCGACGGTTCGATGGTCCGATCGATGGCCGACGGTCGCTGCTATGACGCCAATCTTCTCATCGCCGAAGCGAGGGCGTGGCGATTATAGGGCTTGGAAAAGAACAGGCCGCGATCCGGCATGTCCTCGGCGGCCACGGTGCGATGACCAGAGACTATGATGATCTCGATGGGAGGCCAACGGTCGCGAACATATTGGGCGAGCTTCACACCATCCATAGAGCCCGGCATCTCGATATCGGTGAGCACGATACGGATGTCGGACCGCGACGCCAGAATCTCTATTGCCCGGTCGGCATTGAATGCCTCCACGGCTTCGAACCCCGCCTCCTCCACCATGTCGATCGCATCCATCAGCAGAAGCGGCTCGTCTTCGACGATCAGGATAGTCGGTCTCACGTGGGGGCTCGCATGGATCATCCCGGCCTCGACGATTGGACCACAGCCGTTGCGACGGCGAACGCTAGAACCGAGCCCCAATTCGTTGAAACGGGACTGGATCGCATCAGTTCCGCCAATGGGGAGAATTGACGGGTGGGCGTCATTATCTCGATCGGAAGAAATGGGCGATTCACCCAGTGGGGCTTCCTCCAGATTGTAAGCGGTGCATTGACAGGACGACTTGGCAAATGATGTGTTGCCGCTCGATTTGACATGGCATCTTCAGGTGCGCTCGGATTGATTGCGCGGGGGAAGACGCTTGAGCAGGGAGCAAGTGCGAGGCGCGGATGCGCGTTCCACCGAGATCGAGCGCATGCGGATGTTCAGTCGCATTGCCCGCGCTGTCGGGGAATTCGACCTCGCAGAACTGGTCGGCCTCGTCACGGATGCAGCGACCAAGTGGTCCGGGGGAAAGTTCGGCGCCTTCTTCTACAATCAAGTCGGCGAAAAGGGCGAAATCTACAGCCTCTACACGCTGTCGGGGGTACCGAGATCGGCCTTCGCCGATTTCGAGATGCCGCGTAAAACAGCGGTGTTTGCGCCAACATTTGATGGCACCGGCGTCGTTCGCTCGGACGATATTCGCAAGGATCCCCGATACGGATTGAGCGCTCCGCATTTTGGCATGCCTCCCGGTCACTTGCCCGTTGTGAGCTACCTCGCGGTTCCGGTCATCTCGCGAACGGGCAGCGTTCATGGCGGCATTTTCATTGCTCACGATGAGCCTGGGCAATTCGACGAAGAGGCAGAGGAGATCGTCAAGGCGATCGCCGCTCACGCTGCCATTGCCATCGACAACGCCGCGCTTCTTGCTGAGGCGCGTCGGGAATCCGAGGCCCGGAGGGTGGCGCAGGAAGCCAATGCGAAGCTCGCTGCTATCGTGGCCCATTCCGACGATGCAATCGTGAGCAAATCCCTCGATGGCACGATCACGAGTTGGAATGCCAGCGCCGAGCGCCTGTTCGGCTACACCGCGGAGGAAGCGATCGGGCAGCCGATAACGATGCTGATCCCTGATGAGCGCCTGCACGAAGAGGATATGATTATCGGCGGGGTTCGCGAAGGACGCCGGACTGACCATTTCGAAACCCTGCGGCGGCGCAAGGACGGATCGCTCATTCATGTGGCACTGACCGTTTCACCAATCCGCGGCGAGGATGGCGTGATCGTCGGCGCGTCGAAAATTGCGCGCGATATCAGCGAGCGTATCCAGGCGCAGGAGCAGCAAGCCCTCCTGATGCGCGAGATGAACCACCGGATCAAGAATCTCTTTGCCCTGACCGGCGGGCTGATTTCGCTGAGCGCGCGATCGGCCACTACCGTGGAAGAATTGACCAAGAAACTTCGCGAACGGCTTACGGCGTTGGCTCGCGCTCATGATCTTACGATCTCGGCCGGCGCCGAAGGCGATCGCGCCTCCACCGACCTTCTCAGCCTGGTGCGTGCACTCTTATCGCCTTACGAGGCGGAGAATCGGGAGGCGCTGGAGATTTCTGGGCCAGAGGTTTCCGTTGGAGGGTCTGCTTTGACGGCCCTTGCCCTGGTGCTGCACGAGCTTGCGACAAACGCGGCGAAGTATGGCGCTCTCTCCTCACCGCAAGGTCGGCTCAACGTCAAGCTCGTGCGCGAAGGCGAGACGGTGAAACTCCACTGGACGGAGCGCGGCGGCCCAACGATTGCGGGAWCTCCCGCGCAGGCGGGCTTCGGCAGCAAGCTCGAAAAGGCGACGCTGAGTGGGCTCGGCGCGACAATCGAGCGGAAATGGGATCCMGAAGGTCTGTCGCTTTCGCTCGATCTCCGGATGGATCGACTGAACAGCTAGGCCGACGRTGTCKGTGTGAAGGCGCCTATCGCTTTGMAGGTYTKAGGGCGCGAGATCCGGGCGCCCGCTTCGACGGCGGACTGCGCCAGCGCAGTGGTCGAAGCCGGAGCCCTTGMGCTGGAACGGCAAACTGATYGTGTCGACTGCTGGGTCTGAGCCTCTTGGCGCGCTCGCTGCATCATCTGCCCGCGCTACGTGCGGACAGCACGAGAACCGGCCGCGTTTCTTCAACGAGYTTGCGATGGAGAGGCGTGCGAAGTTTTTGTCTTCTATGAGACCCGCTTTACCCCGGGTGGCCGCCATGTACCTTCACCCGCCGGCAGGATCGACGGCGCTTCCGTCTTCGGCCAGTAGAGCCGCATGACCAGGTAGATCGGCCCGTTCGGAGCAGGCAGCCAGTTCGCTTCCTTGTCGGCGCCCGGCGATTTGGCCTGGATGTAGAGCGTCAGCGACCCATCCGCGTTGGTCTTCATCGCCGGCAGCATCGGCGAGTTGATAAGGTAGCGGTTGATCGGGTTTTCGATCAGRAGTTGGCTCTTGCCGTCATACATCGTGAGTGACCAGAAGGAATTCACCGGTGGCAGTTGCCCCGCCGGGAAGGTCAGCGTGTAATTGTGCTTGCTGCCGTCGAGCGCCTGGCCGTCGCTGTCGACGCGCGTGAACGGATAGGTCGCTTCCTCCGGGTCGTTCCCATAGATGCCGGCCTGAGCGGCGACGGCACGCTTCATCCAGTCGCCATTATAGTGGGCGCTATCGCCGGGAAGACCGCTAAGCCGCCAGCCGTTGATCGCCTTGCCGACACTGGCGACGGCCTCGTCGACCTTCCGCTGGCCTTCCTTCATGCCAAGGCCGATCTCCAGCTTATGCTCCAGAGAGAGGTCCTTGAAGTTGAAGGTCTTGCCAGGGCCGATGCCGATGCGTGCCAGCTTGGCGCGCATCTCCTTCTCGTTCTCCTGCGCCGGCGCGAATTGCAAAGCGAAGTCGAGATACTCGAAGAAGTTGGTCTTCACGAGTTCCTTGTCGATCTTGGGGAAATCGACGGTTGGCRCGGCCGSCGGCGGCGTCYGCTKCARATRGGCCGAGAGCATCTGCACCTTGTAGCCAGCCTGCACCTTCTTGACGTTGTCGAGATCATCCGCGCCGAAAAGCTGGGTGCGATAGCCCGCTAGGGCAAACTGTGTGCTCGAACGAAACACCTGCTTGATGCCCGCCGGGGTGTCGCCTTTCCAGTCGGGCCCGACGACCATGTAGTCGCCGGCCTAAGGAATAGGGCGTGTCGCTGTTTGGCGTGACGATTGCCGTATCCTTGTAGGTGAAGACGTTCGGTTCGTTCTTGATCTGATTGAACGGAGCCTTGAACTGGCCAGAATTGCGATCGATCGCATATTCATGCATGACGGCATAGTTCATTACGATAGGCAGTCCGTAGATGCGTGCGCGGCGAAGCGATCATCTGGAAAACATCGCGCGGCCGCGTCTCGGCCGCTCGATCGGCGCTGGCGCCGTCGCGGGTTTCTTAGAAATTCACCCTGAGCTGCGCAGTGCCGCCGACACGTTGCGTGTTCCCGGACAGCTCCGAGTCGACGCGCATGCCGAGGCTGACGGTTTGGCTAAGCTTGATATCGGCTCCTGCCGCGAGCAGCGCCGCATTGCGGTCGGGCCTGGCACCGCTCACAGCGAAGCTCGCGCCGGGCAGGCCGTTGAGCGCGGCGGTGAGGTCGACGTCGCGCTGGTAGTAATGCGCCCATGCGGCGCGGACGAAGCCGGTGACGGGCGATGCGCCCGCGATCAGGTTGGCATCGAGCTGCAGGCCGAGCTCGCTGCGGCTGGTGATGCCGGTGCGCCGCGGCAGCGTCAGCATGCCGACGGTCGCGCCCATCGCGTCGCGCTCGACCGCAGCCGGGCTGTTCGCCCGCACCGCCTGGAAGGCGGCGAGCGGGGAGAGCGTCAGGCCACCCCAGCCTGCCACTGGTAGGCTCGCCTCGATTCGACCGGACCAGGCCTGCGTCGCATAGGAGGCGGCCACGCCGGTGCGGCCCAGCGCCGGGATGGCGCGGCTGGTGTCGGTGTCGAGCCGGGCATAGCCGAGCGCGCCGGCGAGGTTGACCGAGCCAAGCGTGGTGCGGCCATAGAGACCAGCCTGGAAGACATCGGCCTCCGCCTTGCCGAGCCCGCCCGAGAGCGAGTCTCGCGCCTGGCCACCCGCGACTGCGGCGCCGATGACGGTGCTGGAGCCCAACCGGATGTCGGCGCCGAACGCGACATGCGCATCGGAGAGGTTTCGGTTGGCCGAACCCACGACGCGGTCGCCGTCGGTTCGTCCGGTCGAGCCGAAAGTCGCGCCCCAGAGCGCGAAGCGCGCCGGATCGAAGGTCGGGCGTCCCGACCCATCCTGCCTCGATGGCAGGTCGGCTGTGAAGCCGGCCACGCCGGCAGGGCCGCCGGGCGCTCCTGAGAGCCGGCCGCTACCCGAGCCGTCCAGCATCGTGCGCAGGAATTGGTCTGAAGCGACATGCGCCATCGCGGGCGCCGCCGTATGGACCTCGCCCGAGAGCGAGTTCACAGCCGCTGGGATCGCCGCCGCCGGCAGGTTGTAGATCCCAAATAGGGCGGACGGGTCGACGCGATTGGCCACCGCACTGTCGATGGCCGAAGCGACCGAGGCGGCGTTGCGCGGCGCTGTGACGCCGAGCGTCGGTGTCACGATTGGCGCCAGCGGCTTCGGTGTCAACCTCAGCAGCACGTCGTTGACGGTGTAGCTCACCGCAGTGGTGACACCGTCGCCGAAGGAGCCGGTCGTGTCGACCGGGCCGAAGCGCGTGCCGCCGAGCCCGCCCGCTGCCGACAGCAGCGTGTAGGGGGCGGAGAAGCTGTAGGCGCCGCCGAGCGGCACGATCCGCAGCGTACCCGCCAGCGAGGCCGTGCCGGTGACGTTGACCCGGTCCGCGACAGTGCCTTGGACCTCGGCGATATAGGTCGATGCGACGCCCATCACGAGGCTGCCGTTGACGGTCAGCGTCCCCGGTGAATTGCCCGGCGAAAGCGTGCCGCCGATCGTGGTCGCGCCGACCGAGCCGGAGCCAGCCAGCGTCGCACCCGCATGTACGATCACCGGCGTCGCGACCGAGCCGTCGACGACGAGCCTGCCACCAAACACCTGGGTCACGCTCGTGTAGGTGTTCGTTCCGTTCAGCGTCAGCGTGCCGGTACCGGTCTTGAGCAGCGAGCCCGCGCCCGAGATCGTGCCGGAGAAGGTCGTGCTGCTGTTGTTAACTCCGGCATTCAGCGTCGTGCCGCCCAGGAGCACGTCGCCCGAGCCGGACAGCGAGCCGACCGTCTGGGCGATGCCGTTGAGATCGAAGACCGCCCCGGCCGAAATCTGAACCGCCGTCTGGTTCGGCAGGACGCCCAACCCGCCCATCCGTAGCGTGCCTTGCTGGATCCAGGTGGCGCCTGAGTAGGTGTTGATCCCCGACAGCGTCAGGACCCCGGCGCCCGTCTTGGAGAGCGTGCCCCCGCCGCTGATGACGCCGGCCAGGCCAAAATCCAACGAACCGGTATCGACGAAGGCGGTGCCGCTCGACAACGCCACAGCGTTGGCCAGCGTGAGAGAAGGGGCGTTGGCACGAAGCGTCGTCCCACTCGCCATCTGCAGCGTGCCTGTGCCGAGCGCGCTCGCCGATCCGACGGCGAGGGTGCCTGCGTTGAGCAGCGTGCCGCCGGAATAGCTATTGGCGCCGGACAGCGCCAGCGTGCCGGCGCCGACCTTGGTCAGGCTGGTCCCGACGCCATCGATGATGGCCGAGCCGATTGAAGCGGCGACGCCGGCTGCCGTGTTGATAATGCCGCCCCCGGCGACGCCGAGGCCGAGAGCGCCTCCGGTCAGCAGAAAGCCGTCGCTGGTGAACTGCAGCGTGTCGAAGTTTTGCGTGCCGGACACCGTCACCGTGCCGGCTATGCCCTGGAACACGCCGACAGAGCTCAGCCACGGGGCATTGAAGCCCGCCTCGCCCGGCGCCACCGCCCAGTTGGTGTTGCCGCCATTCCAGGTGCCCGTGCCGCCATCGACGGCACCGTTCCCGGTCTGGTCAGCGCCGTCCCAGAACTGCAGGATCTGGCCGGCCCCGAGCACGGCAAGATTGACCTGCGGCGGCAGGCCGGCAGGCATGCTGTAGACCGTCCCGGTCGCGCCTGCGACGCTGGGCGCGGACAGTGCAAGCGACGAGAAGCTGCCGCTGATCGTGCCGCCGCCGGTGACGTCGAACAGGCGATAATAGCCGGCCGAAGCGACATTGGCCGCGAGCGTGCCGCCGAGCGTCAGGTTTCCGGTCGCCCCGCTGCCGTTGATGATGATGTGGTCGTTGGTCGCGCCGCCCGCGACTCCAGGGGTGCCGAGTTCGAACACGGTGTTCGAGCCGGCATTGATCGCCAGCGATCCTACCGTGAGCGTGCCCGGGCTGTTACCGGCCGACAGCGTTCCGCCGGAGGCGACCGTCACCGCTCCCGCGATCGAACCCGAGCCGGCAAGCGTCGTGCCGCTGCCGACGCTCACGCTGGACGAAGCCAGCGAGCCGTTCACGATCAGCGTGCCGCCGTTGATGGTGGTTGCGCCAGTATAGGTGTTGGCGCCCGTGAGCGTCCAGGTGCCTGTGTTTATCTTCGTCAGCCCGCCTGTCCCCGTGGCGATCACCCCGGATACGGTCCCTGTCCCGGGGCCGGCTAGGGTCAGATTTTGGCCAGAGCCGGTAATGCCGCCGGTGACGGTCAAGGTACTTGGAAAGGTCAAAAGGCCGGCGTTGATCTGGCTGTCCGCGGCGAGAGTGATGTCTCCGCCATAGGTGCTCGTGCCGCCGCCCGCTTGCAGGGCGCCGAAACCACCTGTGCCGCTGCCCGAGAGCGTGAGCGCCTCCCCGACAATGTTGACGCTGCCGCCGAGTACAAGGGACGCGCCCGATGCCACCACCGTTCCGTTCGCTGTCGAGCCGAGACCGAGACTGTTTGTCACAAACAGGGGGCCCGAATTTACGATGGTGAGGCCGGAATAGGTATTGGCGCCTGCCAGGGTCCATTGGCTGCCGGACTTCGTGATTGAGCCGGAGCCCGTGGCAATCACCCCACTGATGGTGCCGCCGTTGTTGCTGGAGCCGCCAAGCGTCAGATCCGTGTTGGATCCAGTGATGCCGCCCGAAAGATACAGCGAGCTCGTGTTATTAACATTGATACTACTGGCTGCCGCCAGAGTGATCGCGCCCTGGAAGGTGTTCACGCCGGAATTCAAACTGGTGAGAGCGCCGCCCCCTGACACGCCAGTCCCCGAAAGCGTCAGAGCTTCGGCGCCGACGTTGATACCGCCCGTCAAGGCGAGCGTCGCACCCGAGGCGACCGTCGTGCCGCTGGAAACCGCACCGAGGCCACTGGCGTTGGAGACCGTGAGGGTGCCGGCCGAAACCGTCGTCAAACCCGAATAGATGTTCGCTCCGGACAGGGTCAGGCCGCCGGTACCGACCTTGGTGAGGGCGACCATATCCTGAATTGTACCAGCATAGGTGGTGCTTGAATTCAGTCCGCCAACCGACAGAGTTTGTCCCGCCCCAAGGGCTCTTATGATGCCGGTGCCTTCGATCGAACCGATCGACAGCGTATCACCGGCGCCCATAATTAAATTCAGTAATCCGCCCTGGCCGATAAATCGCGAGCCCGCCGCCGAACTCCCGGCACCGAATTGCATCACGCCGGAGGCTGGTCCCGCAATAAGCGCCATCGGGCCGGTAACCGTGCCAGAGATAATGAACCCGCCCGCCGCTCCAGCAAACAGTGTCTGCTCGAAGGTCGAATTATTGGTGATGTTGGTGATAGCCAGAGCCGAGCTGGGGGCAGTCGACAACGTGTAGGCGAGCGCGTTGTTGTTGTATTCGAGCAGCGTGAGCGAACCGCCGGACGCGGTGACATTTCGCTCCGCCGTGGGGCTGTTCGTGAAGGTCGCCGTTGTCGGCACCGCTCCGCCAGCCCAGTTCGAACCGAGGTTGAAATCCCCGGTGGCGCCCAGCCAGTCCGCCGCATGCGCCGTGCCGGAGGCCATCACAGCCGTGGCAGCGACGGCGAGTGCCAGACCGCTCACCATCGTTTTGTCCACCAGCGCACCCCGCAAACGCGATAGCGTATTGGCGGCGACGTCACGGCTCCTCGAAGGCATCATTTATGCAACAGCCCCGCGGCGATGACGCCGGTTGCGGGCACGGATTGGGCGGTGAAGGATGTCGTCTCGCGCAGGGCGCGGCGTCGGCAGGAGATCATAGGCTCTCACGGTAGGCATAGTCCGTCGCCATTAGCCCGCGACGCAATTTGCGCAGTTTAGCGATTTTAGATCGTGATGCACCTGCTTTCCGATATTGCGGCATTGTCGCGGCACGATCGGCAGCTGCGTCTTCCGCTCACTTGTCACAGCTCAGGCCGCATAGGTCGTAGGCGCAGACGGCGTTCCGTTGGCGGTAGACCCAGGCGCTGAAGGCGAAGGTTCTGACCCTTTTGAGCATGGGGTTGCGGCTCGCCGAACCGCGAATGTTATTTTGCGCTGGATCAAACACCTTGGCTGGTTCTCGTGATTTGATCGTGACTTCGAATGGGAGCCCTGACGGTTCGCTTACACGCGGGTCCGATCAGCTTGCCGACGGAGGGACTCATGAGGGCAACTGCCTTGAGCGCAGCACTCATTCTCGTCTCAACGGCGATGGCATTGAGTGACGATGTTCCTTTCGCTGCACTGCCACCGAAAGGAGAGCAAGAAATCTCGAATCTGGTCAGTCTGGGCGACATCATGAGCGTAACTCAGTTGCGTCATATCAAGCTCTGGTATGCGGGCAACTCCAAGAACTGGGATCTAGTTAACTATCAACTTGATCGCATTAGCGAGAGTCTGAGACGAGCCGCAGTTCTGTACGTCAATATTCCGGTCGACGAGGTCAACGCTGCAGCTGAGCATGTGACCGCCCTGCGCCAGGCCGCCGCTGCCAAGGATAGCGGCAAATTCGTGCGCGCTTATTCCGCGCTGACAATGGCCTGCAATAGCTGCCATTCGCACGGCGGGGTCGGCTTCATCAAAATCCAGACCCCCACCTCATCGCCGTTTTCTGATGAGAATTATGGTAAGTGAGGTCGATCCGGGTTGGACTGGGTGCTGCAAGCAGCGGTTATCTGAGTTCCTCAGCGCGCCGGGTCGGACTGCGTTTTTGACCGTGAGCCGGGCGTGTTTGTCAGTAGGCGTTGAGTTCTCCCTGACGGTGGGCGCCGAAAATTCCCTGCCTAGCGTCCTTGCCTGAAGCAGCCGGGTCCACCCGCTGCTTCAGGCGTTCCACCCGTCGCCGATGATGCCCGCCAAGGGGGCGGCGGCGGTGGTCCGGCTTAGGTTGGAGAACGGATGATGATCCCGGATCTTCACCGCCAAAGGCCGTCCGCGACGGCGATCACGCGTCGCACGGGGCGTTATCGCAAGGCGATCCGCAAAAATATCGAGCGGGGCCTGGAGCTGCCGGCCTATGGGCCGCGCCAGGTTGGCCGGCCGAATAAGATCACGCGCTACTCGATTATGTGCGTGAGCGAGTTGTGGCCTTTCCTGAACTGACGGCGACGCGCCGGACGCGGGAGTTGCGCGAGCACGGCATAGAAGGAATCCAACCATGACCAATGCGTCCGACTGGCTGGTCGATCACACGGGCATCGGCGTATCGGACATCGCCCGCTCCGCGCACTTCTACGAGATGGCCCTGAAGCCTCTCGGAGCGCATGTCGTCTCCTGCATCTCGGGCACCATGAAGCCCGCGGATCGAAACGACGTGGATCTCGCTGGTGTCGCGTTCGGCATCGACTACCCGGTGTTCTGGATCGATACGTTCCATCCGAGCGGGGTGCGACAGCATACGGCATTCCGGGCGAGCAGCCGCGAGCAGGCGGACGCCTTCCATCGCGCGGCCGTGGCCGCCGGAGGCACCGACAACGGAGTACCAGGCATCCGCTCGGGCGGATATCCTCCAGGGTACTATGCCGCTTTCGTCCATGACCCCGATGGGAACAACATCGAGGCCGTCTTCCGAGGCGATATGCGCTCAGATTGAGGAAAATGAGGGATTCCCGGCTGCCTTTTCGGCGCGAGAGGTCGTTGAGCTTCACCAGTTCGAGGACTTCGATCCGATTCCCGAACGGATCGTCGACATAGGGTCGTTTGATGCCCGGCAGATCCATACAGAGCCAAATTCGAGGCCGCGGGATTGAAGCGGACCCATTGCACGTTCTGAACGTCCGGGCTTGCTTTGCAGGGGCAAACGGCGTCTCCTCGCCGAGATGAGGCTGGATGCTTCCGCTCTCAAACCACATTCCGCCACGTGAGCGCTGTTCTTCGGGCTTGTCGACCTCGCTGAGGCCGAGAACGTTTCCGGTAGAATTCCCGTGCGTCCCGTTCACAGCCTGCGGGCATCGCCAGTTGAATGTGGTGCAATAGCGAGGCGGGACGTGTGCGTGCCTATCCATATCGTCGCCCATCAGCTGCATGATCTCTCGGCCGAGTTGGCCAGCGTTGGATCACGCGATGCCAGCTTCCCGCTTCCCCACGGACGCGGCGACGAATTCCATCATGGATCGCCGACGGCAGATCGGCGTGCAATGCCAAAGGGGAGGAATCTCGTCGATCCTTACGGGCATATCGATGAGATTAGGGTCAAGACGCGGGATTTCAGGTAAGATTGGGATTCTTCGATCGTCGTGAGACCTAACGGGGTCGTCATGGAAATTGCCGATGCTCAAGACTTCGAGCTAGCTTGGGATAAGGTCCAGGATCTCACGGGCGCGATCGAAGACAGCCCGGAAGAGAAGGAATTGGTGGAGCTCATCAACGCCATGGAAGAGTATGAGCGGGAGCACGCTTTCTGAGCCGGATGCTCAAGCTCCAGCCCCGAAACCAAGGCGATTATGCAGGCCAGGTAGGGGCGAGTTGGCGAATTATCCACTGGCGACCGAAAGCGTCGCCCTCGTCGAAAATGGACCACGTTGAGCAGTTCACGGACATCTGTCCCAGGCCGGGTTTCGGTGGCAGCTGCTGGCCGCCTTCAATCTGGGTGTCTGGCATCATGCAACTCCCTGGGCGCCCCAAATGCCGAAAGTCATGTTCCCTTTATGTTCCTTTGCCGTGACAAGTGCAACCCTGCGGGCCTCAAACCCGAGGTCGCAGATTATCGCGCGCGGGAAGCTCGTCAGGGCAGCGGAGAAAGCGTTAAGCCTCCATCCTTTCCGATTTCCAGAACGTGATTGACGATCACGTCCGATGGCTCGCCTAGCGAAGCTAGATGGGCAATTCCTTCAACCAAGAAGCGGAACGACTGATCGCGGTTGACGCTTGGTAGGATAACCAATCCGGGATGTAGATCCTGGCGCGCGACCAGCTTGCGAAAGTCGACCGCATTCTCCGTTACAATCGCTCTATCTTCGTCCAGGCAACGCGCGAGCACGACATGGTCCGGCTCGCCCAGTCGGCCCATGTCGCGCGGATGGATTGCATTATGTGCACCGTCTTCATTGAGCCGGCGAGCTAGCTGCGGCGACAAGCACTCGTCGATGAATAGCCTCACGCGGCTTTCGCCCACGGACGGCCACCTGGTCTGCCGACGATAGGATGCGTGCGGGCATAGAGCGCGGCGGTTTCTACCGCTTCCCGCGTCAGATCCGGGTTATCTTCGAGTACGTCGTCAACACTGTCTCCGCCCTCAAGACGTCCGAGCACCGAGTAAACGGTGATCCGTGTCCCACGCAGAACGGGCGTTCCGCCCATGATGTCGGGGTTGATTTCGACGAAATCCTCCCGCGCCTTACCGTAGCGCTCGGCGCGCTCGGCTAGGTCAGAGCCGACCAATGCAGACACATCGACGGTGACGGCAGGGGCGATCTCCAGCGGCTCCGTTGTCATTCGCGCCGACGAACGATTACCCAGTGCGCGCGCGAGATAGCGCTTGGTCTCGAGTGAGAGCGTCAATGGCAACCGCGCGACGATCGCTGCATATGGTACGGCATGAAGCGGCAGCATTCGACGGCGGCCGCGGGCACCAGCACGGATACCGGCAAGCACATTTTCCTCAATGGCCTTGTCCACGGCGCGGATCGGAACATTGGCCAGTTCGGCCACTTCGCGAGCAGAAAACTCGTTGGGCATGATAATTACTCCCTTGGAAGGGAATATATAGCCAGGGAACCCCCATAACAAGTCAGAACGCCGATGGCCTAGGTGGTCGTCACGTCACGGATCCTCATGATCGTCTGCCGGTTGACATCGAAGCGCTTGGCCAACGGAGCGATCTTCTGGCCGTCCTCCAGCACAGCTTGAATTTCCGCTCGCTGCGAGAAGGTTATGCGACCCTCGTCGGCCTGACCCGCAATCCCGACACCTATGCCTGCGGAATCGATATCGTCGGTCCCTCCAACCTCGAAACGCTACTGCGCACCGTGCCGCCCTATTGGGAAGCCATTCGCGTCCGATACCATCAGGCGATCGGTGACCTCGACACGGAGGAGGGGACTACGGCTCGCTCATGAGCGCTCGCCGCTCTTCCAGGCCGACAGGATCTCCAAGCCGCTGCTCATCGGGCACGGCGCCAACGACCCACGGGTGAAGCAGGCTGAATCCGATCAAATGGTCGCGGCGCTCAAGGCGAAGGGCATCCCCGTCGGCTATCTTCTCTACCCTGATGAAGGCCATGGCTTCCTGCGGCCCGAGAACAAGACCGCCTTCTACGCCGTGGCCGAGGCTTTCCTCGCACATCATCTCGGCGGCCGATCCGAGCCGATTCATCCAGGGGAACTGGAGAGCAGCTCGATGCAGATCAAGCAGGGCCTGGAGGGGCTGTCCCTGCCTACGTGAAAGTTGCGCCAACTCCGGACCTTCGGCAACCGCCAATAAGCGGACGTTAAGCGAGGCGAGCCGGCTTTGCGAGCCGCGCACTCTTCATGTCGTGGAATCACAAAACCTGCTCCTCGGCGAGCAGGCGATAATGCGCCATCTGACCTGCCGCCCAGGTCTCGAATTCTCGCGCGAAGGCGGGCGAGATGGAGATGTCCCGACCACCATGGCTGACCGTGAAGCAGCCGTGCCGCTCAGCCTCGACGAAGATATTTCCGATATGCTGGCGCGAGACACGAAAGCGCTCGGCCAGCGCGCCATAGGATAGCCGGATTGGTGGTGTCCTGCCGAGCAACGCCGCATAATGAGCTGCGAATGCCGCTGACAGCACCGGATAGCCGCAATCATGCTCCGTGAATCGGACGATGCCCGGGAAGGGGGCGAAGAGGATATCTTCGGCATGGAACCGGTCGTGCGAGCGGCCAAGCCAGTCGGAGAGAGGGTCGGCCTCGGCACGCAAGCGATCGGCGAGCGGGCGCGACGGTGGCGCCAGCCGTTCCGAGGCCTCGAGAAAGGCGAGCGGCGAACGGGCGATCTCCTGGAGCAGCCCCATCGAGGGGCGCAAATGCAGCGCCCGCCGATCGCCGCTACCCCGGGTGGCGATCACATAGCCGCCATGGCGCAATGCGCTGATGAAGCCGGCGATCTGCCTGGCGCTCGCCGGCGCGGCGCGCTGCAGGGCCGCGAGTGTTGGCGCCTCTCCGCGGCTGTGGCGCCAGCGCGCATCATTCCCAATCAATACGAAGGCCACGAGGTAACGCAGCTTCTGTGCGAACACCTTATCGGTCGGCCAGGCCACTTCTGGCGGCTGGACCATGGCGCCGCAGTAGGTTTCGAGCGCATGGGCAAAATCTGGCGACCGCATCAAGGTTGCGGCAAAGGTACAGGTTTTCCGCTCGGCAAAGCCTTGAACGGAAGAGTGGAGGACTGTCGCAACCGGCTCGGACTCAAGCACATCGCTCATGGGGAATCCCTGCAAAGTTTGGACTTCGCAGCCTCCATTGCCTGTAGCAGTAATGCGGTGCCTGCTGTGAGGGTGAGTGCGGCGACAAGGTTGATAAAGCGTCGCATTAGCAGCTCGGATCGCTCGCAGCGCAGGCTGATCTGGGAGGCTTAAGCTATGTGTGACCTATGCGCCCGGCCCATATCCGGAATGTCCCGCCGCGGCCTTTTTGCCGGCATGGCAGCCTTCAGCGCCACCGCTGCGCTCTCCCCGCGGGCCTTCGCCCAGGCTGCGCCACAGAATGCGATCACGCCGGACGAGGCGCTGAAGCGGCTGATGGATGGCAATGCGCGCTACGCGGCCAATACGTCGGGCAATCTGGATTATTCGGCCGGCCGGGCCGCGCGGGTCACGGTCCAGCACCCGATCGCTGCGATTCTAAGTTGCGCGGATTCGCGCGTTGCACCAGAGCTCGCCTTTGATCAGGGACCCGGCGATCTGTTCGTGGTTCGCCTCGCCGGCAATTTCGTCAATGACGACGGGCTGGCGAGCCTCGAATATGCGGTGAAGTTCCTCAACACACCGCTCGTCATGGTCCTTGGCCATTCGCGCTGCGGGGCCATCGATGCCGCGATCAAGGTCGCGCGGGACGGGGCGAGCCTGCCGGGCCACCTCCAGGAGATGGTTCGCGAAATCAGGCCCGCCGTCAAAGCAGCCAAGGCCGACAAGCCGGACGATGTGCTCGCTGCGGCGGTTGCAGAGAATATCCGTCGGGGCGTGCGGCGCCTCGAAACGGCCAAGCCGATCCTCGCGGATTTCGTGAGGAGCGGAAAGGTCAAGGTGGTCGGTGCCCATTACGAATTGGCGAACGGGAAAATCACTCTGCTCTGACCGCTCCGCGGGAAATTATTCCGCTCGCCCAGGCCGATCAGCCTTTACCCACGCGTCTTGTCACGAGGCGGCTCAGCCTGTCGGCAAAGGCGCTCGCATCAGCCGGGCGCCCACCGTCCAGGACGCGGGCGGCGTCGAGGAGAAGATGGGCGACCTCACCACGCAATGTCCCATCTTCCACTCCGGTCAGAGCCAGACCCTCGCATGCCGCGAGTTGACTTCGAGGATCGGTTTCGCGGCGCTGTCGATACGACCGGCGGCGCCGAGCAGGTGCTCAGCCTAATGGTTCCGGCGAGCACGACGTCGGCCACACGAAGCCGGACGAGATCGCAGCCACGTAGCTTGTTGTCGATTGCGAGATTGAACATCGCCAAGTCTCGCACGCAATGTTTGTGCTGCAGCCGTGTCCTGATCGCCCAGATGTGGCGCGGCTTCAGTGTGACGGTCACGATCGGCGCCGATCGTGACCCCTCGCGAAATGAAGATATGTCATTTAAGTCAGTGAGTTAAGGGAGGTTTCTGAGGGGTCAGACTTCGGTGCTTACTCACACACTTCGGCCAACGGAGCCCGTATATCGACGTGAAGTCACGAACTATCGCCCTCGCGTTCGTACTGGGCTAGCTCGGCGTTAGGCTCTTCGAAGAGTTCATCCGAAATGCTCGGTGTCCGCGAAACCGGCAGCAGGCCAATCGCGCGGATCTGCAAGGGGAGAAGGATGAGGGCCCACGTGCTGTTGGATTGCGGCCAGATTGTTTCAGATGTTTCGGACTTGGGGCGGCTTCAGAGCTGGGCATCACCGTCACTGCACATGTCCAACAGCAGCCATCGTGCCGTTGGCAGAAAACGATAGCTATGAACGCTGAGGTCGTGCCTCGAGCCTGGCCTAACGCAGCTTCGCGATCTTGATCCCATCGAGTTTCGCGCGGTCTTTGATGGATTCCTCGCTGCGCGTCATGGCTTTTGAGATTGCTTTGAGCGCCATGCCCTTCCCAGCAAGTAGCTTGAGCTTCTGGAGCTCCTCTGATGTCCAGGGTTGGCGGTGCCGTTCGAAACGCTCGGTCACGATATGCTCCTATTTTGACGAGACATCGGCGGCATTCCGCACTCGTAGCAGAAGTGGGCGGAGCTTGGTCAAACATTCGCGCCACGCAACCCGTTGTTTGCGCCATGAGCAGACTCTCGGCACTTGCCCACAAGCGGACTTTCATCGCGACGCGATCCGGCAGGTGCGTCACCTCCGATCGGCATACAAAGCCGAGGTGAACTCGCGGGCGAGGTTGATAAATGCCTTGAACGCGGCGGACGGGTTCTTCCGTCCAGGGTAGTAGAGGCACAGCGGTGCCACCGGCTTCATCCAGTCCTCAAGGACGCGGATCAGGCGGCCGGCCGCGATGTCCTCACGGACGTCCGATTCCATGAACAGACCCAAACCGATCCCGCGCAGGACGGCTGTCCGCGACAGGCTTGCCTCGTCGAGGGTGATAGGCCCCTTGACGTCGATTTGAACCGGCTGCCCATCTTTCTCGAAGTGCCATTTGTAGATGCCGCCATTGGGAAGCCGGATGCGGATGCAGGTGTGATTGAGCAGATCGAGCGGCGCCTGTGGTCTGCCGTTCGCTTCGAGATACGTCGGTGAAGCCACAACGACGTAGGATCGTGCCTGGCCTTCATCGTCTGCGGCGCCGGCTCGTCGGGATCGGTGGCTGCGCACCGCCTAGCCAAGAACCCGGCTTGTACCGTCTATGTCGATTTCCGTCACGCACCGCTTCGCAACACGGAGCCGTCCTTACGCTCGCTGGGGCGCCTGTTCGGAAACGAGCTGGTCGCGGACGCGTTGATCGCCTTCCGCAAGGATCAGATCGCACGTGTGACCGGCCCGATAGCAGGGCACCCGGACCTCAAGCGGCCGCTCGTCATGCTGGATCGCATCCCGGGATTTTCGGACGCCTGCTGCGTGACTTTCGGGAACGAAAATTTCGGCCTGATGGTCGAGATGGCCGGCGGTCGTAATCTCGGATCCGAACTCCTTCCGGGAACGTTCGGCACGATTAACCCCGAGACGATCATCACCCGGGAACCGGACGTCGTCATCGCGACGGGCGGAAACTGGGACATGCTGGCTCCCGGCGGCGGCTGGGTCGGTCTCGGTCCGGGAGCCGACCTGTCGGCAGCACGCAGCAGGCTTGAGGCGCTGGCGAAGCGCCCGGCCTTCGCGCATGGCAAAGCCGTCGCCGAGCGCCGCGTCTTTGCGATCTGGCACCAGTTCTACAACAGCCCTACCAGTTCGTGGCACTGCAGCGCATCGCAAGCTGGCTTCATCCGGAGCTTTTCGGCGACATCGACGCAGAGGCGACGCTGCGGGAGCTGCACGAGCGCTTTCTGCCGATCCCGTATCGGCCTGGGTCGGACCGGTCGGCGGGCGCAGCCTCCGCTAGCCGCGAAAGCTTGACCGCGAACACCTGCGCTCGATCTTGCCACGTGGCCTTGAGGCGCGGCCGGGCGCCCGGCTACCGCTTCACCAATGAGCAGGTCGAGGCCGCGAGCGGCTGGAAGGCTTGCTCGCCAGGAATTGTCGCGAGCAGCTTGTAGTAGTCCCATGGCGCCTTCGACTCCGAAGGCTTCTTGACCTCGTAGAGGTTCATGTCGTGGACCATGCGGCCATCCGGCCGGATCTTGCCGTTCTTGTAGAAGAGGTCGTTGACCGGCATCTCGCGCATCGCCTTCATCACCGCCGCCGTCTCGTCGGTCTTGGCCACCTCGACCGCCTTCAGGTAATGCACGACAGAGGAGTAGGTGCCGGTCTGCAGCATGTTCGGCATCGACTTGACCTTGTCGAAGAACTTCTTCGACCAGGCGCGCGTCTCGTCGTTGGTGCCCCAATAGGACGCTTCGGTGATCGTCAGCCCCTGGGCCTCCTGGAGGCCGAGGCCATGCACATCATGGATGAAGCCGCCCAACGTCGCCAGCTTCTGGCCGGACTGCGTCAGCCCGAACTGCGCCGCCTGCTTGATGGAGTTGATGGTATCGCTGCCGGCATTCGCGAGAGCGACGACCTTGGCGCGCGAGGATTGAGCGGTCAGCAGCGGCGAGGCGAAATCGGTGGTCCCGACCGGGACCTTGACGCTGCCCAGGACCCTGCCCTTGTTCTCGGTGACGATGCGGGTCGCCTGCTCCTGCAGGCCATGGCCGAAGGCGTAATCGGCGGTGACGAAATACCAGGTGTCGAAGCCCTGCTTGGCCAGCGCCTGGCCCGTGCTCTGCGCGATGGCGTAGGTGTCATAGGCCCAGTGCACGACATAGGGGCCGCAATTCTCGTTGGTGATGCGGGTCGAGCCTGGCGAGGACAGGGTGATGATCTTGCCCTTGTCCTTGGCGATCTCGATCACCGCCAGCGCCGGAGACGAGGAGGCGACGTCGAGGATCGCATCCACCTTGCCCTCGTCGAACCATTTGCGTGCGATCGAGGCGGCGATGTCGGGCTTGTTCTGATGGTCGGCATAGACCAGCTCGACCGACCTTCCGAGCACCTTGCCGCCGACCTCGTCGATCGCCATCTGGGCGGCGGTCACCGCGCCGATGCCGGTAATATCGGCATAAACACCGGACATGTCCTCGATCACGCCGATGCGGATCACATCGTCCGAGATGGCTGGCGCCTGCGCGGAGGCCGCCGTCGAGACGGCCGTCAGCGCGGTTGCGGCAAGCAAGCCGAGCGTGCGGTTGTTGAAGCCCTTCATCGTTCCTCCGGATATTTTTATTGGTTGATCGCGTTCGATCCCGGCGGTCATTCTCCGGCCGGGCGCGCGCCGCACTCAACGTCCGTCGCCGACATTCCGGAGCTGCAGATATGTGGCTTTCTGACAGCCGGCAGCGCCTCAGCGCTTGGCGCGCGTGGCGAAGGCGGCCAGTCCGCGTCGCGCATCCTCGCTGATGAAGGTGCGCTGGCCGAGTTTCGCCTCTGCCGCGAAAGCCTCCCGATAAGGCAGGTCCTGCAGCGTGAGCGCAGCCTGCTTGATCGTCTGGACCGCGCTCGGGCTGAGCGCAGCCATGCGCTCGGCCAGTTCCCTGGCGGCAGGCTCCACCTCGGCTGCCGGCAGAACGCGATTGACCACGCCCTTCGCCAGCATCTCGGAACTGGAGAAGCGCTGCGCCGTGAGCAGGATCTCCATGGCATGGGCATGCCCGATCTGGCGGATGAGGCGCACCAGCGTTCCACCCGCCGGCACGAAGCCGTGGACGGCCTCCGGGAGCTGGAAGACGGCATCCTCGGCCGCGATGCGGATATCCGTCGCCAGCATGATCTCGAAGCCGCCACCGATGCACAGGCCGCGAATGGCGCAGACGATCGGCTTGTAGAGCGGCACATTCTTGAGATGGGCGGGGTCCCATTCGCTGATGTCGAACCGATCGCTCGCGAGCGCGGGAATGGATTCAGTCAGATCCGCGCCGACGCAGAAGGCGCGCTCCCCCTCCCCGGCGAGCACGATGGAGCGGATGGCATCGTCCGCGGCGGCTTCGATGAATGCCTTGCCGAGATCCTGATACATCGCCAGCGAAAGGGCGTTCAGCTTTTCGGGACGGGCGATGCGGATGGTCGCGACCGCGCCGTCGCGCCTGAAATCGATGGCCATTCTAGATCGCTCCACCGTCGACGAGCCGCTGGATCGCGGGGTCGTCGAGCCCGAGCAGCTCCGCCAGGAGCGAGCGCGTATGCTCGCCCGGCGCGGGCGCCTTGCCGAGCGGAATCTCGCCGGTCGCGGAGAGCTTGATCGGCGAACCGAACATGCGGACGCTCTCGCCGGCGACCGGTATCTCGACGATCATCTTGCGGGCCGCGATATGCGGGTCTTCGACGACCTCCGGAACGGTCCGGATCGCGCTGAGCGGCACCCTGTCTCCAGCCATCGCCTCCAGCTCGGCCTTGCCATAGGCACTGAACCAGCCCTCCAGCAGGGGGCGCACGACACGCTCGGCGATCTCGGGATCGAAGCGCTTCTCCATGGTGTCGATCGCAGGATCGTCAGCGCGTTCGGGCTCGCCGAACATCTCGCAGGTCAGGCGCCAGAACTTGTCGGTGTAGCCGCCGAAGAAGACATAGCCGTCCTTGCAGGCGAACTGGCCATAGGGCCGCACGAAGGGGTGCTCGTTGCCCAGCGGCGAGGCGACCTCGCCCTTGGTGGTGTAGCGCACGACGGCGTTCTCGGTCAGCGTCAGGATCGAATCCTGCTGCGAGACGTCGACGACCTGCCCTTCACCGGTGCGCTCGGCGGAGCGCAGGGCGGCCAGCGTCCCGATCGTCGCATAGAGCGAGGCTGCGAGATCGCCGATGATGGTGCCGACGCGCACGGGCGGGCGGTCCGGATAGCCGTTCATCGACCACAATCCGCCGACCGCCTGCCCCGTATTGTCGAAGGCAGGGCGGGAGGAGTTCGGGCCGGTGCGGCCGAAGCCGCTGATCGCGGTGTAGACCAGCCGGGGATTGTGGCGCTTCAATTCGTCATAGCCCAGGCCGAGCTTCTCCATCGTGCCCGGCCGGAAATTCTCGACCAGAACATCGGCCTTGCCGACGAGCTGCTTCAGCAGCGCCTTGCCTTCGGCCGTCTTGAGGTTGATCGAGATACCGCGCTTGTTGCGATTGAACTGGGAGAAGAAGGCGCTTTCTACCCCATCGCCCTCGCACCCAACGAAGGGCGGGAAGCCCCGCGCATAGTCGGGATCATCGGGATGCTCGACCTTGATGACGTTCGCACCGAGATCAGCGAGCAGCATCGCGCAGAATGGGCCGGCAACGACACGCGTGATGTCCAGCACGGTGACGCCCGCCAGCGGCCTTGCAGCCATGCCCGAATCGTCTCCTCGCGATGCCCCGCCCGCCATCTCGTTTCCTTTTCCGTTTTCAGGCGGCAGCTTGAGCTGCCTGCGCCCGCGCGACCCGCGATCCCGTGCGTCGGCCGAGATGCTGGGACACAAATTCGCCGGCAGCGATCAGTGCCGCAAGATCGATGCCCGTCGACAGACCCATGCCGTGAAGCATGTAGACGACATCCTCGGTCGCGACATTGCCCGTGGCGCCGGCAGCGAAGGGGCAGCCGCCCAGCCCGGAGACGGAGGCATCGAAACTGGTGATGCCCGCTTCCAGCCCGGCATAGATGTTCGCCAGCGCCTGGCCGCGCGTATCGTGGAAATGCAGGGCGACACGGCCGGCGCCGATCTCGGACGCGACAGCGGCGGCGACGGCGCGGGCCTGGCGCGGGGTCGCTACGCCGATCGTGTCGGCGACGGAGACTTCATAGCAGCCCATCTCCGCCAGCTGGGCCGAGAGCCGCGTCACCGCCGACACCGGAACCGCCCCTTCATAGGGGCAGCCGAAGGCGCAGGAGACGTAGCCACGCACCGGAAGCGTTCCATCCAGACGCTCGAAGATCGGCCGGAAGCGCTCCAGACTCTCCGCGACCGAGCAGTTGATATTCCGCCGGGAGAAGGCCTCGCTCGCCGACGCAAAGACGGCGACTTCATCGGCACCGGCCGCGAGTGCTGCTTCAAGCCCCTGCAGGTTCGGCACGAGCGCGATGAAACGTCCGCCTCCGGGGCGCCGCGCACCCGCCATGACGGCCGCCGTATCCGCCATCTGCGGCACATGGCGCGGCGACACGAAGCTGCCGACCTCGATCGAGACGAGGCCCGCTGCGGCGAGCCGGTCGACCAGTTCGGCACGAACGGAAGCCGGCAGTATCCGGGCCTCGGCCTGCAAGCCGTCGCGCGGCCCAACCTCGACGATCCGAATATCCGCTGTCATGCCGTTCCACCGTGGCTTCTCGTCACTCTTGCCTCAGCGCCAGGAAACGCGAAATGGATACTTCATACGATCTGATGCGCAGATTATGTATCATTACGACATAACGACTGCGCGCTGCCTGCGATAACTGCTGGGCGTGGCGCGATCGCGTTCAACAGGAGTCCGCGCATGATTCAGGAGGCGGAAGGACTGACGCAACCGCTATCCGAGGCGGAGACCATCGCCGGTTTCTACGCCCGCATGCTCGCACTGCTCGACCAGAGCGCAAACCCCTCGGCTTTCGAGCAGCTCGTCCTTGAAGCGCGCGCCCTCGAGCCGGGCCTGCGCGGCCGGGTCGAGGCCGACATGGCTCTGGCCATCCGGTTGCGCGAGAATGTCGAGCACAAGCTCAAGCGCGAGCACGAGCTCATCGCGCTCAACGAAACGGCGCGCGATCTCTCGGCGATGCGCGACACCGACCAGGTGCTGCAGGCGATCATCCGCCGCGCGCGCCAGCTTGTCGGCAGCGACCTCGCCTATCTCTCGGCCGCGCCCGATGACCGCAGCCCCCTGCATGTCAGGGCCACCGAAGGCGTGACCTCCGAAGCTTTCGCAAAGATCGTCGTGCCACGCGATGTCGGCATCTGCGGCAGTGTCGTCCGCACGCGCAAACCCTGCCAATCGAGCCAGTACCGGGCTGATCGGCAGTTCCACCACGATCCGGTCATCGACTCCGCCATCCATGCCGAGGGCGTCGTCTCCATACTCGGCATCCCGCTCGAACTCGAGACGCATATCATCGGCGTTCTGTTCGTGGCCGATCGCTACGAGCGCTCTTACAACCCGCAGGAGATTTCGATCCTGCAGTCGCTCGGCACCTTCGCCGCTCTCGCCATCGAGAACGCCCGCCTGCTCGAAGAGGGGCAGCGCGCCCTGAGCATGGCCCGCGACGCCAACGTGGCCCTGCGGACCAAGGCCGACGACATCGAAAGCGCCGCCGTCGCGCATGAACGCCTCACCGAACTTATCGCCCGCGGCGGCTCGCTCGACGACTTGCGCCAGCGCGTCGCATCCCTGCTGGGTGGCGAGGCGACGATTCTCGATGAGCGCCAGATCGCCATCGCCGGCACGCTGCCGGACGACCTGCGCGAGAACGGCATCGCCTCGGCCATCCGCGAGAGCGTCCGCCTCGGCCGATCCGTGCAGTTCGAAGTCGCGCCGGCCAGGGTCGTGACAGTCGCCGCGGTCACGAGCGGCGCCGTCCGTCTCGGCGCCGTCGTCCTGATCCGCACCAGGCCGATGTCCTCCCCCGAGATCCGCACGCTGGAGCGGGCCGCACTGGTCACGGCGATCGTGCTGCTGTCGATGGAACGCGTCACCGAGACGGCCTATCGCAACGTCGCCGACATCATCTCCGCGCTGCTGCGGGGCACATCGGACCCGTTTGGTTCGGAGGCCTCGCAGGCCCTGCCTGCTGGCGTGACGCTGTCCTGGCCGGTGACGATGCTGCTCATCTCCTGCAAGGAGGGTTTCGCCGCCCATCTCCCACAGGCCCTGCGCGCGACCGTCTCGGGCCGCCAGACGATCGGTGCCGCCTTCAACGGCGACCTCGCCGTGGCGACAGCCGCCCAGGACTGGACGGAGCTGGCCCGCCGGATCGCCACCGCCCTCCAGGATGCCGGCCGCCACGACTTCAACATCGTCGCCTCCCAGCCGGTTTCGGACATCGCGACGGCAACGGCGGAATATCAGCGCCTGCGCCGCAGCCTCGCCCTGCTGCGGAGCCTCGGGCAGAGCGGCCGGATCGTCCCCGAAAAGGCGCTGTCCCTCTATGGCCTGCTTTTCGACGGCCAGGGCGAGGACGCCGCGCGCCAGTTCATCCATCACACCGTCGGCCCATTGCTGGAACACGACAGGCGCCGCAAGGCCCAGCTGGTGCCGACGCTGCTGACCTTCTTCGAATCCGGCCGCAGCCTGCAACGGGCAGCCGACATGCTGGAGATCCACGTCAACACCATGCGCCAGCGCCTGGACGCGATCAGCGGGATCTGCCCCGATTGGTCCGAGCCAAGCCGCAGCCTTGAGCTGCACATGGCGCTGCGCCTGCACAGGCTCAGCGAAACCCTGCCCGCCTGAGACAATGGAGGAGACATACCGTCGCTGGCCTCCTCGGTATGGATCGCAACCATTGTCGCCCGCCAAAGGGGCTCGTTAAACGCTGGTACTCGTACAAGAACGGAGCCTAGCGCCGATGCCCGTCAACAGCCGCCTCCCCGGCTTCTACAAGCTGTCTCCGCGTGACCGCCTGGCGGAGGTGACGCGCGCCTCCGGCCTCACCGAGGCTGACCTCGCCTGCCTCGTCCCCTCCGATCCGGACATGCTCGCGACCGCGGACCGCATGATCGAGAACGTGGTGGGAACGCTGTCCATCCCGGTCGGCATCGCCGCGAACTTCACCATCGGCGGGCGCGACTACCTGATCCCCATGGCGACGGAGGAGCCCTCGGTCGTCGCCGCGGCCAGCAACATGGCCTCGGTCGCACGCCTGCATGGCGGCTTCCACGTCTCGACCGACCTGCCGATCATGGTCTCGCAGGTGCAGGTCGTCGGCGTCCCCGACCCGCGCGGCGCCCGCATGCGCCTCTATGAGGCGGAGGCCGAAATTCTCGCCTTGGCCAATGAGCAGGACCCGCTGCTGGTCAAGCTCGGCGGCGGCGCGCGCGGCATCGAGGTTCGCATCGTCGAGGCCGACGGCGCGACCTATGTGGTCCTGCATCTCCAGGTCGACGTGCGCGACGCGATGGGCGCTAACGCCGTCAACACCATGGCCGAGGCGCTGGCACCGCGCATCGCGGAGATCGCGGGCGGACGCGTGCGGCTGCGCATCCTCACGAACAAGGCCGACCGGCGCCTTGCGCGGGTACGCGCCGTCTTCGACCGCGACGCCCTCGGCGGCGCCGATGTCGTCGCCGGCATCGTCGACGCCTATCGCTTCGCCGCCGCCGACCCCTATCGCGCCGCGACCCACAACAAGGGCATCATGAACGGCATCACCGCCGTGGTGCTGGCGACGGGCAACGACACCCGCGCGGTCGAGGCGGGCGCGCATTGCCATGCTGCCGCCAGCGGCCGCTACAGCTCGCTCTCCCATTACGAGGTCAATGCGGACGGCCACCTCGTCGGCACGCTCGAAGTGCCCATGGCGGTGGGTCTCATCGGCGGCGCGACCAAGACCCATCCGGCGGCTCGGGCCGGCGTCAAGCTGCTCGGCGTCACCTCGGCGCAAGAACTGGCGCAGGTCATCGTCGCGGTCGGACTGGCGCAGAATGTCGGCGCCCTGCGCGCACTGGCCGCCGAGGGCATCCAGAAAGGCCACATGTCGCTGCATGCCCGTAACGTCGCGGCGGCAGCCGGCGCCATCGGCGACGAGATCGAGGCGGTCGTCGCCCGGCTCAAGACCGGCGGGCATGTCCGCCTCGACCGCGCGGAGATCATCCTGGCCGAGTTGAGGGCGGCAACCCCGTAAGCGCCCGGCGCGCTGACCAGCGTGCCGGCACCGTCATGTGATGCTTCCGGAGAGGAGACGAAAAGGATGCTGTCGACGAGCGCGCAAATCCGGCAGGTCTCCGCGTCTTGCACCATCGGCCGTGCGCGGCCGTGCAGCTTCGACGATTGGCACGGCTCGCAGGACCCGGTCGTTGCGCATGAGGCCCATTACCCGGCGAGCGCGCAGGGCAAGCTGCACAGCCACGCCCGCGCGCAACTGGTCTGCGCGACGACATCCGCCCTGGACGTCATAGCCGGAGATTGCCGCTGGACGGTTCCCCCAGGACGCGCGGCCTGGCTGCCCGGCGGCGTCGTCCACAGCGTCGCCGGCCCGCCGGAGAACACCATCTTTCGTTCGCTCTACGTCCGGCCCGATCTCGCGGCCAGGCTGGATGGCAAGGCGGCAGTCGTCAGCGCATCCCCGTTTCTGCAGGATCTGCTGCAGCGCCTTTTCGACATCCATGCCGGTCATCGCGATCCGGCGCTTTACCCGCATCTCGCCGCGCTCGCGCTCGACGAGATCGCGCGCGCGGAGCGTCACGGCGAGATCGCCTCGCCCCGCCTGTCTTCGCCGCGAGACCGCCGCGCAAAGCTGATCTGCGAGGCGCTGCTGGACCAGCCGGCCGATCGACGAACATTGGAGGAATGGGGCAAGATCGCAGGCGCCAGCGCGCGCACGCTGGAGCGACTGTTCCGCGACGAAACCGGCATGAGCTTCAACGACTGGAGACAGACCTGCCGCATCGCCGCCGCCATCCCGAAGCTCAGGCAGGGGTGTCCGGTCAAGCAGGTCGCCTGGTCCRTGGGCTATGACAGCCCCAGCGCTTTCGCTGCGACCTTCCGGCGCGTCGTCGGCACCAACCCGGCGGGCACGCATCGCGGGCATTAGACGCGCGCGCTTCGCTCAGCAGGCGATCACCATGTCGCTGTCCGGCACGGCCTGGCAGAGCAGAACCTGCCCTTCCGCAAGCACCGGCGCCTCGCCTGCCGGATAGTCCGCCGAACCGCTGACGAGCTTCTGCACGCAGGACTGGCAGTCCCCGACGCGGCAGGAGTAATCGACCTTGATCTGATGGCTGAGCGCGAGATCGAGCAGGGAGCCGCATGCAGGCCGCCAGACCAACTCCTTGCCCGACTTCGCGAAGGTGATCCTGCGCTCGGCCCGGCCGGCCAGCTTCTCTGCCAGGCCTTCGCCGGTCGGGCCGAAGGCTTCGAAGCGTACGCGCTCGGGATCCGCGCCGCGCGCGATCAGTCCGTCGCGCAAACCGCTCATGAACGTGTCGGGCCCGCAGATGTAGAAATCCGCCTCGGCAGCCGGAACGAGCCGATCGAGCACCCCGGCATCCAGACGTCCGCGATGGTCGCAAGGCTCGCCCTCACCGGCCTGCGAGTAGGCGTAGAACAACCGCACCCGCCCGCCCGAACGCTCCGCCAGATCCCGTACCTCGTCGACGAACAGGGCATGGCTTGCGTCGCGGGCCGCATGGACAAACCAGATGTCGCAGTCGATGCAGTCCGTCGCGAGCGTCGCCAGCATCGGCAGCAGCGGCGTGATGCCGACGCCGGCACTGACGAGAACGACGGGCCGCAGCGATGCCCCATCGAGCACGAAGCGCCCCGAGGGTACGCCGACATGGACCTCGTCGCCCTCGGCAAGGCCATGCAGCAGGCCCGACAGCCCGTCCTCGCTGACCTTGCGCACGGAAATCCGGATCGCCCTGTGGCCCGGTCGGCCCGAGACCGAGTAGTTCCTGCGCCGCTGGGGCTGGTTTTCATCCTTCGGCGAAGCGACAGTGACATATTGCCCGGCCCGGATATCGCCGATCGCGGCCGCGTCGAGCGGCTCCAGCACGAAGGACCGGATCTGGGGATTCTCCTGCCGCAGCGATGTGATCGCGAAGCGACGCAGGCCTGTCCAGGGCGCCACTTTCGGCTCGGCCCAGATCTGAGACCGCGTCAACGCCGCAGAGCAGTGGAAGAAGATCTCGTCAGGTGCGATGTCGACCGCCAGTCGCGCGCCCGCCTCGCCATCGCCGGAGCGGAACGGGCCGTTCATCCTCAGTGCCTCGCAGCGCCCCGGAACGGCCGCCAGCAACGCGCATTCGCCCGAACCGCCGAGGCCTGCACGCTCGGCCGCCATGCGCAGCCGAAAACGTTGACGGTTGGCGGTGATGTCGAGCGCCAACGCGCCATCGCCGTGGAGATCCAGATCGATGCCGCCATCAGGCCTATCGGTGGCGAGCACGATGAAACTCGCCTCATCGATGAAGGCGAGTCCGCCCGATCCGATCGAATCATAGACCTTGGTCCGCACCACTTCGCTCGGCGTGCCGTAGATCTCGCGCATGCCGGCGGCGGCGAGCCGCGCCTCCTCCACCCCCGGCCGCTGGATCGACTCGCGGCCGGATTCGCGGTGCATCGCCTTGTCGGAATGGTAGTAGCCCATCATGTCCAGCGGCGCCTTGCGCTGGCTGGGATCGAGCCAGAATCCCGAGCGGTCGAAGGCCCGGCTCTCGACGAAATCCATCGCGTGCGGCGTCAGCGCGATCACGGTCATCGGCCGGTTCTGGTCGGCGGGAAAGCGGGCGATATCTTCGGGCCTCGTGGAAACCTCCGCATGCGCCTGGATCTTCAGGAAGCGGCTGGAGCCTCGACTGAGCAGGGCGACGACGACGTCCGGATTGCCGAGCAGATTGGCGATCGTGTCGAGGCGGCGATTGCCCATGTAGTCGGGCAGGAGCAGGCGGCCCTCACCGTCCGGCCAAAGCACGGAAGGCTGCCCGCCTCGCGGCGAGACGTCGAGAGCGCCTTCCGGGCTGCGCGACGCGATGAAGAGCAACGTGGCGCTCTCGATGAAATCCCGGACGGCGGCATCCATGGACCGGCTTCGGCCTCCTTGCTTGCGGTGCGCATCCTAGTCCGCCGCTGGAAGCGGTCAGGCACTTTGTCGAGCGGGAACCCGACAGAGGCCGCCGCGAACCCGACACGCGCCTTCCAAATCGCCGCCCCCTCGCTAAGCCATTCCGAAAGCCCGCAAGCTGCCGGCGACGTCAAAAACGGGGAAGGCACACCATGAAGCGACGCGAGTTCAACAAGATGCTGCTCGGCGCTGGCGCGGGTCTCGGCCTGTCCAGCTCGGGCCTGTTCCGGGACGGCGTCGCCTACGCCCAGGGCAAGTCCGGCGGGCTGACCGCGATCATCAATCCCGAGCCGCCGGTGCTGACCCTACCGCTCAACCAGCAGATCCCGGTCGGGACGATCGGCGGCAAGATCTATGAGAGCCTGCTCGACTACGATTTCGAACTGAAGCCGCGCCCGCAACTGGCCGAGCGCTGGGAGATCTCCGAGGACGGCCTGACATACACCTTCCATCTGGCAAAGAACGCCAAATGGCATGACGGCAAGCCCTTCACCTCCGCGGACGTGGTGTTCTCCTGCAACGTCATGCTGAAGGAGGTACACCCCCGTGCGCGCGGCGTCTTCGAGCGTTGCGAGAGCATCACCGCGCCCGACGACCATACGGTCGTGTTCAAGTTGAAGGCACCTTTCGGCCCCTTCCTGCTCGCCTTCGAGACCAACTCGGCCCCGATCGCGCCGAAGCACATCTACGAGGGCACGGACTACCGCAAGAACCCCGCCAACGACACGCCGATCGGCACCGGCCCCTTCAAGCTCAAGGAGTGGCGCCGCGGCAGCCATATCCACCTGGTCGCCAACCCGGATTACTATCGCAAGGGCGAGCCCGTCCTGACGGAGATCTTCTACCGCGTGATCCCGGACGGCGCCTCCCGCTCCGTCGCCATGGAAAGCGGCCAGGCCCAGCTCTCGCAATTCGCCGATATCGAGCCCTTCGACGTGCCGCGCCTCGCCGCGATGCCGCAGTTGAAGCTCACCACCAAGGGCTATGAATTCTTCAGCCCCGTGCTCTGGTACGAACTGAACCTGCGCCGCAAGCCCTTCGACGACCTGCGCTTCCGCAAGGCGGTGCGCCATCTGCTCGATCCGAACTTCATCGTGCAGCGGATCAATTTCGGGCTCGGCCGCCCCGCCACGGGGCCCATCGCCTCGACCACGAAGTTCTATGATCCCAACGTCACGAGCTACAAGACCGATGTGGCGGCGGCGACGAAGCTGCTCGACGAGATGGGCCTCAAGCCGGATGCCAACGGCGTGCGCGCCCGCATCCGCTTCCTCGTCGTGCCCTTCGGCGAGTTCTGGACAAGGCTTGGCGAGTACTTCCGTCAGGCGATGAAGGCAGGCGGGATCGAGGTCACGCTCGACACCACCGATGCGGGCGGCTTCGCCGAGAAGGTCTCGAACTGGGACTACGAGACCACCTCGAACATGCTCTACCAGAACGGCGATCCCGCGCTGGGCGTCGCCCGCAGCTATATCAGCTCGAACATCCGCAAGGGCGTGATGTTCACCAACACCCAGGGTTACTCGAACAAGGAGATCGACGACCTGTTCGACCGCGCCGCGGTGCTGACCTCGGATAAGGAGCGTGCCGAGCTCTACAGCAAGGTGCAGAAGATCCTGGCCGACGATCTGCCGGTGCTGTGGATGACCGAACAGCAGTTCCCGACCATCCATGACGCGCGGCTGCAGAACCTGATCGACAGCGCGATCGGCGTGAACGGAACCTTCGGGCGGGCGCGCTGGGCTTGAGATGAGCTTGCGCAGCGTCCTCTCCCGACTGGCCGGGATCATCGTCACGATCTTCGTCATCGCGACGATCAACTTCGTTCTCGTGCGGGCGGCGCCGGGTGATCCGGCGGCCGTGATCGCCGGCCAGTCGGGCGCCACCGACGAAGTCTTCCTGCGCCAGGTGCGGGCCGAATACGGGTTGGACAAGCCCTACATCGCCCAGCTCGGCGCCTATCTCGGCAAAGTGGCGTCGCTGGATCTAGGCTATTCGTATCGCCTGCGGCGGCCGGTGCAGGAGCTTATCGGCGAAAGGCTGGGGCCGACGCTGCTGCTGACGCTTTCTGCCTTCCTGCTCTCGCTCGGCGGCGGCGTCATCCTCGGCGCGCTCGCCGGCATCCGGCACGGCAAATGGTCCGACCTCGCCATCTCGCTGCTGGCGCTCGTGCTCTACGCCACGCCGGTGTTCTGGCTCGGGTTGATGCTGGTGCTGCTGTTCTCGATCCAGCTCGAATGGCTGCCGGCCTTCGGCTATGTCGACATGCGCGCGGGGGAGCTGAGCCGGGTGGGCAATGCGCTCGACGTGGCGAAGCATCTGCTGCTGCCGGCCATTACGCTCGGCGCCATCTACATGGCGATCTATGCCCGGCTGATGCGCGCCTCCGTCATCGAGGTCGCCGCCGAGGACTATATCAAGACCGCCCGCGCCAAGAGGCTGAAGGAAGGCGCGGTCCTACGCGGCCACATGCTGCGCAACGCCTCGCTGCCGGTCATCACCTTCGCCGGTATCCAGGTCGGCGCCATGATCGGCGGCGCCGTGGTGGTGGAGACCGTGTTCTCCTGGCCCGGGCTCGGGCGGCTGACCTTCGACGCCGTCACCAGCCGCGACTACCCGGTCCTGCTCGGCCTGTTCCTGGTGATGTCAGTGCTGGTGATCTTCGTGAACCTGCTGACCGACCTGATCCATCGGCTGGTCGACCCCCGCCTCGCAGTCAGATGAGACGATGAACGACAGCCTCAAGACCTTTCTGCGCCATCCCGCCGGCCTGCTCGGGCTGGCTATTCTCGCCATCGTCATTCTGGCAGCGGCGCTAGCGCCGCTCGTCTATCCGGCATCGCCATGGGACATGGCGGGCGCGCCGCTGCGCCCGCCGGGAACCGACGGCGCCGTGCTTGGTACGGATACGATGGGGCGCGACATCGCGGCGGGCATCATGCACGGCGCCCGCGTCTCGCTGATGATCGGCATCGTCTCGACGCTCGCCGCATTGCTGCTCGGCGTAACGCTCGGCGCCATCGCCGGCGTCGCCGGCGAGACCGTCGACCATCTGATCGTGCGCTTCATCGAGATCTTCCAGACCATCCCCAATTTCGTGCTGGCGATCCTGCTGGTCGCCATTCTCACCCCGTCGATCGGCACCATCATCCTTGCCATCGGGCTGGTGAGCTGGCCGCCGCTGGCCCGCCTCACCCGCATCCAGGTGAAGAGCATCGCGGCGCGCGAGTTCGTCCAGGCGGCGCGTTGCCAGGGCCAGAGCGCCGTTTCCGTGCTGCTTCGCCACATCATCCCCAACGCCATCTCGCCGATCATCGTCACCGGCTCAATGGCGGTGGCGTCGGCGATCCTGATCGAGGCGGCATTGAGCTTCATGGGGCTGGGCGACCCCAACTACATGTCCTGGGGCTACATGATCGGCGCCGGCCGCACCGTCATCCGCCAGGCGTGGTGGGCAAGCCTGTTTCCGGGCCTGGCGATCCTGCTGACCGCCGTCGCCATCAACCTGATCGGAGAAGCCCTGAACGACGCCCTCAACCCGCGGATCGCGCGCTCATGACGCTGCTCTCGGTCGAGAACCTCTCCATCGCCCTGCCGGCCGGAGGCGATCGCACCCATGCGGTCTCGAACGTCTCCTTCGACATATCCGGAAACGAGATCGTCTGCCTGGTCGGCGAATCCGGCTCCGGCAAGTCGATGATCGCCCATGCCATCCTGGGCCTGCTGCCGCCGGGCATCGGGATCGACGGCGGCGCGCTGATGTTCGAGGGCAGCGACCTCGCCGGGTTGCCGCCTACGCAGAAGCGCGCGGTGCGTGGCGACCGCATCGCGATGATCTTCCAGGAGCCGCTGACGGCGCTCAACCCGCTGAAGCGCGTCGGCGAGCAGGTCGCCGAAGCCATCCGCACCCACCGACCCTCCCTCGCGGAGGCAGCGGTGACCGCCAAGGTCGAGGAGCTGTTTGCTCAGGTGGGCCTGCCCGATCCGCCGCGCCTGATGAAGGCCTATCCCTTCCAGCTCTCGGGCGGGCAGCGCCAGCGCGTGATGATCGCCATGGCGCTCTCCAACAACCCGAAGCTCCTGATCGCGGACGAACCCACCACTGCGCTCGACGTCACGACGCAGCGCCAGATCCTCGACCTGATCAAGGATCTGCAGAAGACCCACGACATGGGCGTGCTGTTCATCACCCATGATATCGGCGTCGTCGCGGATATCGCCGACAAGGTCGTCGTGCTCCAGCACGGCAAGATCGTCGAGGCCGGCAGCGCCGATGCCGTGCTGCTCAATCCGACGCAGGACTATACGCGGATGCTGCGCGACGCGGTCCCCGGCCGCGGGGCCTTCCGCAAGGCGGCCGAACCGGCACCGCCCATCCTCGAGATCCGCGATCTCCAGAAGCGCTTCGTCACACGGCAGGGGCTGTTCGCGAAACCGCGCGAGGTGGTCGCGGCACGCGACGTCAATTGCCGCCTGGCGGCGGGAGACACGCTTGCGGTCGTGGGCGAAAGCGGCTCCGGCAAATCCACCCTGGCGCGCATCCTGCTCAGGCTGATCGAGGCGGATTCCGGCGAGATCCTCTGGCACGGGACCTCCGTCCGCGCCATGAACGGCGCCGCGCTGCGAAATTTCCGGCGCAAGGCCCAGATCATCTTCCAGGACCCCTATTCCTCGCTCGATCCCCGCCTCAAGATCGGCGAGAGCATCTGTCGCGGTCCCATGGCCTTCGGCGCCAGCCGTACCGAGGCAGAGCGGCTGGCCGGAGAGTGGCTGGACCGCGTGGGCCTCAGCCGCAAGGCATTGGACCGCTTCCCGCATGAGTTCTCCGGCGGGCAGCGCCAGCGCATCTGCATCGCACGGGCGCTCGCCCTCCAGCCCGAGATCCTGATCGCCGACGAGGCGGTCTCGGCGCTCGATGTCTCGATCCAGGCGCAGGTCCTCGACCTGTTGAACGGGCTGAAGGCCGAGATGAAGCTGGCGATGGTCTTCATCACCCACGACCTGCGCGTCGCCCGCGAGATCGCCGACCGGGTCCTGGTGATGCGGCAGGGCCAGGTCGAGGAGGACCGCCCGACGGAGGAGCTCTTCGAGCACCCGCATAGCGACTATACGAAGCGGCTCCTCGAAGCCGTGCCGGGACGGGCCTTCTTCGCCGCCCGCGCCGCGCAGGAGGCGCTGGCGTGATCCTCGCGAGAGGCCCACAGAGATTCGTCGGATACGAGCGACAAGGTGAGAGACCGTGAGCAGCGAACTTTGGCAATGGACGGCCGCCGAGCTGGCGGCGGCGATTTCGGCGGGGCGGATCAGCTCGGTCGAGGCGACGCAGAGCGCCCTGGCGCGGCTCGAACAGGCTAACCCCGCGATCAATGCCGTCGTCGACGCCTTGCCGGAGGCTGCGCTTGCCGAAGCACGGGCCGCCGACGAGGCGCTGCGTCGCGATGGTCCGGCCGGCCCGCTCCATGGCGTGCCCGTCACGATCAAGGTCAATGTCGATTACAAGGGCCGCGCCACGACCAACGGCGTCGTCGCCAACAAGGACCACAAGGCGGAACAGGATTCCTCCACGGTTTCCGCGCTGCGGGCCGGCGCCACGCCGATCATCGGCCGCACCAACACGCCGTGCTATTCGATGCGCGCCTTCACCAGCAACGACCTGCATGGCGCGACGCTCAACCCACATGACCGTGCGGTGACCTGCGGCGGGTCGTCGGGCGGCGCCGGGGCCGCTGCGGCCGCCGGCATCGGCGCGATCGCCCATGGCAACGATATCGGCGGCTCCGTCCGGCATCCCGCCTATTGCTGCGGCGTCTACGGTCTGCGACCGACGGCGGGGCTCATTCCCGGCACCAGCCTGTCCATGCCCGAGCGCAAGATCGTCTCGCAGTTGATGGCGGTGCAGGGCGCGCTCGCCCGCTCGATCGAGGATATCCGGCTGGCCATGCAGGTGCTCAGCCGGCGCGACCCCAACGACATCTGGCAGATCCCGGCCGGCGACATCTTCGGCCCGCTCACCCACAGGCCCCGCAAGGTCGCAGTCGTCGCGGAGACGCAGGAGAGCCCGGTCGATCCCGAGGTGACGGCCGCCATCCGCCAGGCGGCCGCCATTCTGGCCGATGCAGGTTACGAGGTGGCCGAGGTCGAGGCGCCTTCCTTCCGCGAGCTGGTGGAGCATTGGCGCCTCATCCTGGGCAACGAGATGCGCGGGGGGCTCGGTCAGCTCATGGAAGCCCATGGCGACTGGAAGATGAAGAGGATGCTGGAGATCCAGCTCGAAGGCGTGCCGGTCGTCGATACGCGCGACGGCCTGCTGGAGGGGCTGGCGCAGCGCGCCCGGCTCGCCCGCAAATGGCAGCTCTTCATGGAGGACTGGCCGCTGGTCCTCACCGCCGTGAGCTGGGTGAAGCCGATGGAGGACGATCTCGACGTCTCCGGCAAGATGGACACCGACTGGTTCTACGCCGTCACCGCGCCCTATATGGGCACGCCGACGATCGGTTTGCCTGGACTATCCGTGCCGGTCGGCACCGTGCCGGGCAAGCCCATGGGCGTGCAACTGCTCGCTCCACGCTTCGGCGATCAGCTTCTGTTGGAGGCTGGCGCTGTGCTGGAGCGCGGTATTGGGCGGATCGCGCCGATCGATCCGGCAAGGGATTGAGCGATACCCTTGACCGGCCTCGGCCAGCAGACGGGATCGAAAGTTGATCTGCTCCGAGGCGGACGTCTCAAGGGGCCGCTTAGGGCCAGTAACGGGCTCTAGCCGCCGCCATAGCGACATTGACTCGAAGCGCGCTTGTCTTGCGCGCTCACCCCTGTTAAACGTTTTTCTGTAAAACGTTTAACAGGCTTTCCGATGGACAATGGCCGCGTCACGATCCGGGATGTCGCCGCCCGCGCAGGCGTCTCGATCGCGACCGTCTCGAACGTCTTCAGCGGCAACAAGCCGGTGAATGCCGACTTGCGCGCGCGCGTGCTCAAGGCCGCCGACGAGCTGGCCTATCAGGTCGACCGCGCCGCATCGCAACTGCGCTCGGGCCAGGCCCGCGTCGTCGGCGTCCTCGTGCCCGATCTCGACGACGTCTTCTTCACCTCCCTGGTCTCGCAGCTCGAAGTGCTCGCGCAGAAGGACGGCTACGATATCCTCGTCGCCAGTTCCCGCGACGATCTCGGGCTGGAGCAGTCGCGGCTGCGCACCTTGCTGGCCTGGCGCCCGTCCGGGCTGATCGCCGTGCCCTGTTCCGATGCGGTTCCGGACGCCTTGCGCAACAAGATCGGGCGGTTGCCGATCGTGTTCGCCGACCGCGTGCCGCCCGAGGGCTCGCTCGTCGATACCGTCGCGATCGACAACCGCGAGGCCGGCGAGATCGCTGCCCGGCACCTCCTCGCCAAGGGTCATCGCGACATCCTCGTCGCGGCCTCCAGCCTCGCCATCTCGCCGATCCGCGAGCGCGTCCGCGGCGCCTGCGAATTGATCCGCAGCACACTCGGCCGCGAGCCGACCGTGATCGAACTCGGCTCCAATGCCGATCGCGGCGCCGCAGCCTTTCTGCACTGGCTCGAACGCCACCCGCAGCCGAGCGCGGTGATCGCGCTCACCAACGTCACGACGCTGAGTACGCTTTCGGCGCTGGCCCGAATGCGCATGGACATTCCTGACCCGGTCTCGGTCGTCGGCTTCGACGATTATCCCTGGATGAGCGCCCGCAAGACTGGTGTCACCGCGATCCGTCAGCCGATTGCCGAAATCGCGGAAGCCGCCTGGAACCGCTTGCGCGCCCGCATGGCCGGCGACATGGCGCCGCCGACGCATTCCGTGCTGCAGACCAGCCTGCAGGCCCGCGATTCCGTGAGGGATCTGGCCGCCACCGCTGAACGCGGCGGCAGCCGCGATCCCGATCCGCTTCCAAATCCGGAGAGGCCGAGCGGCACCGCCAAGGCGGTGCACTGACGAAGACCGACGACGGGCGCCCTGCGTCCGAGCCACCGGGCCGATAGAGCCTGGAGCAAAGAATTCTTGGAGGAAACGCGTGCAGCTTCAACGAACGGCACGACTATTGCCGCTGCTTGCGCCGGTGCATCTGCTCATCCTGAGCGTGATCGTACTGCCGTCGCTCTATGTCGTCTGGCTGAGCCTGAACACGTCGAGCTTCGGCCAGGCGCCGCGCTTCGTCGGCCTGCAGAACTACTGGCGTGTCCTCACCGATCCCGCCTTCCACAGCGCGCTCTGGAACACCGTCGTCCTCGTCGTCGTCGCCGTCCATCTGGAACTCGCCGTCGGCCTTGGCATGGCCCTGCTCTTTGCCAGCGGCCTGCCCTTCCGCCGTTTCCTGCTCGTCGCCGTGCTCGCGCCCTATGCGGTCAGCGAGGTCACCGCCGTGGTGATGTGGCGCTTCCTGTTCGATCCCGATGCCGGGCCGATCACGCTCGCCCTGCACGCACTCGGCCTGCCCTCACTCGACTGGTCCTTCGAGCCCTCGCACGCGATGGTCCTGATCGGCCTTTTGACGATCTGGCTGCACCTGCCCTTTACCTTCGTGATCGTCTACGCGGCACGCCTCGCCATTCCAGCTGAGCTCTACGAAGCCTCACGGATCGACGGCGCATCGCGCTGGCAGGCGTTCCGACAGGTCACACTGCCGCTGCTAGCCCCGGCGATGCTGATCGCCCTGCTCTTCCGCTACATCTTCGCTTTTCGCCTGTTCTCGGAGGCCTGGCTTCTGACCAAGGGCGGCCCGGCCCGCTCGACCGAGGTCGTGGCGATCTATCTCTATCAGGAGGCCTTCAGCTTCAACGCCTTCGGCCCGGCCGCAGCAACCGCCTGGATCATGGTGCTGGCCTCGCTGCTGCTCGCCGGCGCCTATGTCTTCCTGCTCAAGCGCGGAGGCGTCGCCCATGCGCACTGAGCGACTTCTCATTGGCGCCGGAAAGGCACTCGCCGTCGCCGCGATCCTGTTCTGGTCGCTGTTCCCGATCCTGTTCATCGCGATGTCCTCGCTGAAGCCCGGCCAGGACATCTTCGCGGTGCCGCCGAAATGGCTGTTCACCCCGACGTTCAAGCACTATGCCGAGCTCTGGCGCTCGTGGGGCGTATTCTTCGAAGGGCTGCTCAACAGCCTGCTGATCACGGTCGGCGCGACGCTGCTCGCCATCGTCGCCAGCGCCTGTGCCGGCTATGTCTATTCGCGCAATTCCGGGCGCTGGCTCGGCGCGAGCCTGCTCGGGCTCATCATCGTCCGGCTGATCCCGCCGATCGTGGTGACGCTGCCGCTCTTCCCGATCGTCAACTGGCTCGGGCTCAGCGACACCCATCTCGTGCTGATCCTGCTCTACGCGACATTCTTCGTCTCGCTGGGCACGGTGCTGATGCGCACCTTCATGGACCAAATCCCGCGCGAGCTGGACGAGGCCGCCGCGATGGACGGCGCCAGCCGCATGACCATCCTGCGGAAGGTCATCGCGCCGCTGGCGATGCCCGGCGTGCTCGCCGTCGCGGTCTTCGTGATCGTGTTCTCGTGGAACGAGTTTCTCTTCGCCTTCATCTTCACCGCGACCAAGGCCAAGACCGCCCCGCTCGTGATCTCCGAGATGATCGGCTCCATCGACGGCGTCGACTGGGGGATCCTCTTCGCCGCCGCGACGGTGCAGCTCGTGCCCGTCCTCATCTTCGTCGTCTTCATGAACCGCTACCTCGTGGCCGGCCTCACCGCCGGTTCGACGAAGGGGTAGCCAACTAGAAAGAGGGAGGAAGCCATGTCGAATAAGCCGGAAACCAAGCTCACCCGCCGCGCTTTCGTCGCCGGAGCCACAGGCGCAGCCGCCGCGCTCGCGGTCGGACCAGCGCTCGCCGCGGGCAAGACGCTGAACGTGCTCAGCCACAAGGTCCACCAGACCGTGCTCGGAAGCGGCGACGGCGACCTGATGGCCGCCTGGCGCAAGGCCAACGATGCCGAGAGCGCCTTCACCACCTTCGACTCGAACCCGCTGCAGGATCGGCTCTTCCGCGAGGCCAGCCTGAAGGAGACCGAGTACGGTGTCGGCTATCTCATCGACAACCGGCCGACATCGCAGATCGCCGCGCTGTTCGAACCGCTCGGCCCCTATCAGGACAAGGACGCGATCGAGGATTTCGGCGACATCGCGTCAGGCCTCGTGCAGGGCATGACGGTCGACGGCAAGCTGATCGGCATCCCGGTCCGCCATGCGACGCAAGGCCTGTTCTACAACGAAGCGCTGTTGGAGGAGGCCGGCATCTCCGCCCCGCCGACGACTCTGGAAGAGCTGATCGAGCAGGCGAAGAAGACGACCTTCACCTCCAAGGCCGGCACGCCGGTCACCGGCATGGTGCTGGCCAGCGATCTCGCCGTCTTTCCCGTGATGTTCGCCCGCGCCTATGGCGGCGATTTCATCAGCCCCGATCTCAAGCTGGTGCCGAACCGCGAGGCGCTGGAGCAGGGGCTGGGCGCTCTGCGCGCTATGTTCGAAAGCGGCAGCCTGCCGCGCAGCTACGCCACGACCAAGAATGACGACCAGGTCACCTGGCTGCAGCAGGGCCGCGCCGCCTTCACCGTGCTGCCCTTCGCGCGGGGCGCGCAGCTCAACAATGCCGAGCAGAGCAAGTTTCCCGGCAAGATCAAGGCGGTCCCCTTCCCCGGCTCAAAGGCGATCCAGGGCAAGATGCCGATGGCCTCGGTCGTCGAGGCCTGGGCGATGTCGATCCCGAAGAACGCGAAGGACAAGGCTCTGGCCTGGAGCTTCATCAAAGAGGTCTCCAGCAAGCGCGTGACCTTGGGCATGGCGCTGAACGGCAACGGCCCGGTGCGCGTCTCGACCTATGCCGACGAGAAGCTGAAGGCCGGCAATGCGCTGGCTGCCGTCGAGGCCAAGGTTCTGGCGACGGCGCGCGGCGCCTTCCCGCCCTTCCCGGAAGCCGCCCGCGCCCAGGCGACCTTCCTCGAGGAGGTCCAACTCGCCGTGCTCGGCCGCAAGCCGGTCAAGGATGCCGTCTCCGCGATCATCGAGCGCGTCAAGCCGATGATGCCGGCCTGATCACCCTTTCGACCTGCGGGGCTTCCGCCCCGCAGGCGCTCGCTTCATTCGTTGCACCCTGAAGGAACCTAGCCATGTCGACCGCCGCGACCCGCTTCATCGAAGAGCCGGCCCGCCCCATCCCCGTCTCCGCCGAATATGACGTGCTCGTCGTCGGCGGCGGCCCATCGGGCCTCACCGCTGCGCTCGCGGCAGCCGAGGACGGCCTGCAGGTCGGGCTGATCGAGAGCCGCAGCTTCGTCGGCGGCAACATGACGATCGGCCTGCCGGTGCTCGGTTTCCTCGGCCAGAAGGGCAACCAGATCATCGACGGCCTGCCGCAGAAATTCATCGAGCGGCTACGCCGGGAACGCCAGGGCGCGAGCGAGCACCGGCCCTGCCCGCTCCATATGGGCATTACGCTGGTCGAGCCCGAGGCGGTGAAGACGGTGGCGCTGGAGATGCTGACGGAGGCCGGCGTCGACGTGCTGTTCTACACCTTCTTCGCCGGCGCCCTGGTCGAGAACGACACGATCCGCGGCGTTATCACCGAGAGCAAGAGCGGCCGCACCGCCATCCTCGCCAAGGTCGTGATCGATTGCAGCGGCGATGCCGACGTCGCCTACAGCGCCGGCGTGCCGACCGAGAAGGGCAATGCCGAGGGCGGCATGCAGCCGCCGACGCTGATGTTCTGCCTCGCCGGTGTCGATACCGATGCCTTGAGACTTTCCATCGCCAATGCCCCGCCGGCCGCGCGAACCTATCTCACCGATTTCATCCCGGCCGAGTATTTCGGCCAGAACCACCAATTCATCGTCGTCGGCATGCGCGAATTGATGGCGAAGGCCAAGGCCGAGCGCAATCTGCAGATCCCGAACGAGCGCACGATCATCATCACAGGGCTGAAGAAGGGCGAGGTCTGGATCAACATGACCCGCGTCAAGGGCACGGATGGCACGGACGCCCGCAGCCTGACCAAGGGCGAGATCGAGGGCCGCGCCCAGATCGACGACATCGTCGCCTATCTCATCGGCTATGTGCCGGGTTTCGAGAAGGCCTATTTCACCAAGACCGCCCCCTTCCTCGGCATCCGCGAGACGCGCCGCATCCGCGGCCAATATGTGATGACGCAGGAGGACGTGCTCGCCTGCACGCATTTCGACGACGCGATCGCGGTCGCGAGCTATCCGATCGACATCCACCGCCCGTCGGACGATGGCTGCACCCTGATCTGGTGCGGCGACTGTTACGACATCCCCTATCGCTCGCTGGTGCCGCAGAAGATCGGCAACCTGCTGGTGGCCGGCCGCAGCATCTCAGCGACGCACGAAGCGATGGGCGCGATCCGCGTCATGGCAACCTGCATGGCGATGGGAGAAGCTGCCGGCCGCGCCGCCAAGATCTCCGTGCGCGGCAACCGCCCGCCGGCCGATATCGATGTCGGAGAACTGCGCCGCCAGCAGCTTGAGCGTGGCGTCTATCTGCGCAATCCCGACGGCACGCGCGCCGGGCCGCCGAACCGCGCCGCCGCCTGATATGCCCGGGCATTTCATCGGCATCGATGTCGGCACCGGCAGCGCCCGGGCCGGCATCTTCGACGAGCAAGGGCGCATGCTCGCGACAGCGAAGCGCGACATCGCGCTCTATCGTGACGGGCCCGATATCGCCGAGCAGTCAAGCGCGGATATCTGGCAGGCAGTCTGCGCCAGTGTGCGCGAAGCGATGGCGGAAGCCGGGCTCGCGCCGGACGACATCACCGGCATCGGCTTCGACGCGACCTGTTCGCTGGTCGTGCTCGGGCCGGGCGGGAAGCCCCTCCCGGTTGGCCCGCATGGCGACGCGAACCGCGATGTCATCGTTTGGATGGATCACCGCGCCATCGAGCAGGCCGAACGCATCAACGCGACGCGCCATCCGGTCCTCGCCTATGTCGGCGGCACGATCTCGCCGGAGATGGAAACGCCCAAGCTGCTCTGGCTGCGCGAGAATCTTCCGACGACCTACGACGCCGCCTGGCAATTCTTCGACCTGCCGGATTTCCTGACATGGCGCGCGACCGGCTCGCTGGCGCGCTCGATCTGCACGGTCACCTGCAAATGGACCTATCTCGCTCATGAAGGGCGCTGGGATGCGAGCTATTTCCGGCAGATCGGCCTCGGCGATCTCGCCGATGACGGCTTCTCACGGATCGGCACCGAGATCGTTCCGGGCGGCAGCGCTCTCGCACAAGGGTTGACCGAACAGGCCGCCAACGAACTCGGCCTGAACACCGGCACCGCCGTCGCCGCCGGGCTGATCGACGCCCATGCCGGCGGGGTCGGCTCGGTCGGCGTGCGCTCGCCACACGGCACGGCGCTGACCCGCATGGCCTATGTCTTCGGCACCTCGGCCTGCACCATGGCGAGCAGCGCAGAGCCGATCTTCATCCCCGGCATCTGGGGACCCTATTTCTCGGCGATGGCGCCGGGCCTCTGGCTCAGCGAAGGCGGACAATCCGGCGCCGGCGCCGCAATCGAGCAGCTCATCGGCTTTCATCCCGCGGCGCCGGAGGCGCAGCGCCTTGCCGAAGCCGAGGGCCTTTCGCTACCGGACTGGCTCGCGGCACAGGCGGCTCGGCATGCCGCCTCGCCTTCGGAGGCAGCCCGCCTCGCCGCCGAGATCATCGTCGTGCCCGACTTCCTCGGCAATCGCTCGCCCCATGCCGATCCGCAGGCACGGGCCGTGATCGTTGGGCTCGGCATGGAGCGCGACCTCGACAATCTCGTCGCGCTCTATGTCGCCGGCCTCACCGGCATCGGCTATGGCCTGCGCCAGATCATCGAGGCCAGCCGGGCCAAGGGCGCGATGATCGAGGCGATCGTGCTGAGCGGCGGCGCGGGACGCCAGCCCCTGATCCGGCAATTGCTAGCGGATTGCGCCGGGCTGCCGCTGTTGGCGCCGGATGATGTCGACCCCGTCCTGCTGGGCTCCGCCATGCTCGCGGCTACAGCCGCGAAGGCATTTCCCGGCCTTGGCGAGGCCATGACCGGGATGGCGTCGGGCGCCGCCATCTTCACACCGGCAGCAGGCGACATCGCCGACCTGCACGCAGGCCGCCTCGCCGCTTTCGAAACATTGCAGACGGCGGCCCATACGGCCCGCGACCTCATGCGGCCCGTGCGTCATCAAGCTCGACCGGAGACCTCAACGTGACCCAGGACCTGACCGGAAAGACCGCCGCGATCACCGGAGCGGCCTCGGGAATCGGCCTCGCCTGCGCGAAACGGCTGCTTGCCGCCGGATTGCGCGTCGTCCTCATCGACCGTGACAGTAAGGCCCTCGCGAAGGTCTGCGCGCCTCTCGGCCCCCATGCCATTCCGCTCGTCGTCGACCTGACCGATCCCGCTTCCGTCGCCGGCATGCTGCCTGAGATTCTCGACAAGGCCGGGCCGCTCGACATCTTCCATGCCAATGCCGGCGCCTATGTCGGGGGGCCGGTCAGCGAAGGTGATCCAGATGCCTGGGACCGCATGCTCAATCTCAACGTCAACGCCGTCTTCCGCAGTATCCACGCCGTGCTGCCGCATATGATCGCCCGCAAGACCGGCGACATCCTCGTGACCAGCTCGGTCGCCGGCGTCGTCCCGGTGGTCTGGGAGCCGATCTACACCGCCTCGAAACATGCGGTGCAGGCCTTCGTCCACACGCTGCGCCGCCAGGTCATTCCGCACGGCCTGCGTGTCGGCGCCGTCCTGCCCGGCCCGGTGGTGACAGCGCTGATCGCCGACTGGCCAAAGGAAAAGCTCGATGCCGAACGCGCCCGCGGCGGCCTGATCGAGGCCGAAGAGGTGGCTGAGGCCGTGCATTTCATGCTGACCCGCCCGCGCAACGTCACGATCCGCGACCTCGTGATCCTGCCGCAGAGCACGGATCTCTAGCCGGCAACGGTCTTCGGCCGCAGCGAGGTGAATGAACCTTTAAAATACAATTGTGTCATCAAACATTCATTTGTATGATCCAAGGCAAAGCCGCTGCCCGGCGCTCGCACCGGGATGAGACGGTCGCCCGATGAAGTGGCGAATTCCGGAGGGAACATGCAGCGTATCGTGCAGATTTCCGACACGCATCTGAGTCCGACCAAGCGGCATTTCGCCGATAATTGGGCTCCGCTGACGGACTGGCTCGCCGCACAGGCGCCGGACCTCGTCATCCATACCGGCGACGTCACGGTCGATGGCGCGGATATCGACGAGGACATGCGTCATTGCCGCGCCCTGCTCGATACGCTGGGCGTGCCGGTGCTCAGCATCCCCGGTAATCACGACGTCGGCGAGGCCTATCATCCGCATCAGCCGGTGAACGACGCCCGCCTCGGGCGCTGGCGCCAGCATCTCGGCGAAGACTTCTGGGTCCGCGATCTCGAAGACTGGCGACTGATCGGCCTCAACTCGATGCTGTTCGGCAGCGACGAGGCCGAGGAAAAGCGCCAACTCGACTGGCTCGACCGTCAGATCGCAGGGGCGCAAGGACGCCGGCTCGGCTGGTTCCTGCACCGCCCGCTTTTCGTCCAGGCGCCCGACGAGGGCGACATGGGCTACTGGAGTGTTCCGCCGCGGCCACGCGCGCATCTGCTCGATCTCATCAGTCGCCACGAGGTCGCCTTCGTCGCCAGCGGCCACCTGCACCGCGCGCATGACTTCACGATCGCCAGCACGCGCTACATCTGGGGGCCCTCATCCGGCTTCGTCGTGGGTCCCGAATTGCAGCCGGGCATGGCCGGTACGACGACGCTCGGTGCCGTCTCCTATGTCTTCGACGGACGGGACTTCTCCGCCGAGATCCACGAAATATCCGCGCTGAAGACGCTCTGGATCGACGACGTGATCCACGAGGTCTACCCGCCGCGCGCTGCCTGAAACGCCTCCCGGCCGCCAGCGGGCGCCGGGCCGAAACACGCCCAACGATGAGCCCGCAGGGCCGCAGAAAGGCGAAGCCATGGCCAAGGTCACACTCTCCTCGATCGCCAAATCGTTCGGACCGACGAAGGTCCTGGGCGGCGTCGATCTCGATATCGCCGATGGCGAGTTCCTGACGCTGGTCGGCCCGTCCGGCTGCGGGAAATCGACGCTGATCCGGATCATCGCCGGACTGGAGCATCAGGACGGCGGCAGCGTCGCGATCGGCGGCAATGGCGTCGACCATCTGCGCCCGCATGAGCGCCGCGTCGCCATGGTCTTCCAGTCCTATGCGCTCTATCCGCATATGAGCGTCGGCGCGAACATCGCCCTGCCCCTGACGATGTCGCGGCTCAAGCTCTGGCAGCGCCTGCCGCTACTGCGGCAGATCTCAGCCCAGCGCAGGACCGTGATGCGCGGCATCGAGGCCGATGTCGCGGCAGTGGCGACACAGCTCCAGCTCGACCATCTGCTCGCCCGCAAACCGGCCCAGCTTTCCGGCGGGCAGCGCCAGCGCGTCGCGCTCGGTCGCGCGATGGTGCGCAACCCCGACGTCTTCCTGATGGACGAGCCGCTCTCGAATCTCGACGCCAAGCTGCGCGTCCATATGCGCACGGAGCTGGCCGAGCTGCACAAGCGCCTCGGCGCGACCTTCATCTATGTCACGCACGACCAGGTCGAGGCGATGACGATGTCCGACCGCGTCGCGATGATGGATTCAGGCTCCGTGCTGCAGCTGGGCACGCCCTCCCAGCTCTACGAGAAGCCGGCGTCGCTCAAGGTCGCGCAATTCATCGGTAGCCCCACGATCAACCTGCTGCCGGCGACGGTCGCGCAGGGTGGGCGCCTCGAACTCTTCGGCCGGCCGCTGGCGCTCGCGGTTCCGCTCGCCGCGGGACAGGCGGTGACGCTCGGCATCCGTTCCGAGGCGCTCACCCTCGTCTCGGGCGAGCCCGGCGGCCAGGGCCGGGCCTGGTTCTCGGCCCGCCTGCGGCGGAAAGAGAATCTCGGCTCCGAGTACATCCTGCATTTCGATCTCGCCGGGCGCGACGCGGCCGGCGTGACGATGCGCGCGACGCCGACCGTAGCCGCCGGTGTCAACGAGGCTGCCGAGGTCACGCTCTGCTTCGACGAGGCCGCAGCCCATGTTTTCGCCGCCGATGGCGAGCGCATCGAGCCACGCAGCCCCGGTGCTGCGACCGGTTCCGTCGTGCCGCTGAGGGCCGGCGCATGACGCTCGCCCTCGCCTCGCCCGCCGGCTTTGCCTCCGCCGCGCGCCGCAGGCTCTGGATCGAGCGCGTCACCGGACTCGGCTTCGCGCTGCCCGCCTTCATCCTGCTCCTGCTGACGATCCTGCTGCCGCTCGCCGTCCTGCTATGGCTCAGCCTGACGAACTACGAGTTCGGCGGCACCGACATGGACTGGGTCGGCCTCGCGAATTTCCAGAAGGCGCTGGCCGATCCGATCATCCGGCGCTCGCTCGTCAACACGCTGCTCTATGTCGCCATCGTCGTGCCCGGCGGTGTGTTCGGCGCCTTGCTGATCGCCGTGCTGGTGCATCGGCGCAAGCGCACCCGCTCCTTCTACGAGGTCGTCTATTTCCTGCCGGTGACCTCGACGCTGATCGCCATGGCGACGGTTTGGCAATTCCTGCTCCATCCCTCGCTCGGCCCGGTCAACGGCCTGCTGAAATGGCTCGGTTTCGCGCCAATCGCCTTCCTCAGCGAGCCCTCGACCGCGCTGGCGACGCTCGCCGTGATCGGCATCTGGCAGCTGATCGGCTTCAACATGATCCTGTTCCTGGCCGGGCTGACCGCGATCCCGCGCGATCTCTACGAGGCCGCCGATATCGACGGCTGTTCCAGCGGCATCGACCGTTTCCTGACCATCACCTGGCCGCTGCTCGGGCCGACGACGATGTTCGTCCTGGTCACCACGATGATCACCGCCTTCAAGATCTTCGACACGGTGGCGGTGATGACGCGCGGCGGCCCGGTCGGGTCGACCGAGGTGCTGCTCCACAACATCTATCTCGAAGGCTTTCAGTACTTCCACACCGGCTATGCCGCAGCGCTGACCTTCATCTTCCTCGCCTTCATCCTCGTCTTCTCGGCCGTGCAGACCTTCGCCCTCGACAAGAAGGTGCACTACTGATGGCCGATCTCGCGCTCCCTGCCGCTCCGGTCACGCCCACTCATTCGGTGCTGCGCCGTTTCGTGACCATGGCTCTGGTTCATGGCGTGCTGATCGCCGGCGCCATCTTCATGCTGGCGCCGTTCATCTGGATGCTGGTGACCTCGATCAAGCCGCCGGCCGAGATCTTCAACGCCGAGATCTCGCTCTGGCCGAAGCGGTTCTACGGCCTCGAGAACTACGGCTTCGCGATGGAGAAGGCTCCCCTGCTGCGCTTCGCGCTGAACGGCGTCATCCTCTGTGGGGGAATCCTGATCGTGCAGCTTCTCGTCGCCATCCCCTGCGCTTATGCGCTGGCGAAGCTCGATTTTCCCGGCCGCAACGCGCTCTTCGTGCTGGTCCTGCTCGGGCTGTGCATCCCGGTGCAGGTGCCGGCGATGCCGCTCTATATCGCGCTCGCCCAGCTTGGGCTGCTCAACACCTATTTCTCGATGATGGTGCCGTTTTTCCTCTCGGTCTTCGCCATCTTCCTGTTCCGCCAGTTCTTCCGCAGCTTTCCCGACGACATCATCAACGCCGCCCGGCTCGACGGCATGAGCGAGTTCGAGATCGTCTGGCGCATCGTCACGCCGAGCGCCTGGCCGGCCATCGCCGCCTTCTCGGTGTTCTCGGCGGTAGCGCATTGGAACGATCTTTACTGGCCGCTGATCGTCATCTCCGACGCCAAGCTCGCGCCACCGCCGCTCGGAATGATGTTCTTCGCCGATGCCGAAACCGGATCGAATTACGGCGCGCTGACCGCCGCCGCGACGATCCTGACCGCACCGCTCGTCATCGCCTTCCTCGTCGCGAGGCGCCGCTTCATCGACGGCATCACCATGACCGGGGTGAAGTAGCCGGCAGCACTGCCGCACCCCCGCCCAAAGTTCAGGCCTGAAGCAACTGAAACCCGGCAGCCCTCCGCTGTCCATGCCAAGGAGATCACGCATGAAACCTCTCGGCAAAGCCCTTGCCGCGGCGGCATTGACCCTTCTCGCCTCGACGGCGGCGAAGGCCCAGGTCACGCTCGACGTGCTCTACGCCTTCCCGGCCTTCGCCAAGTTCCACGAGCCGATCGCCGCGGAATTCATGAAGAAGCACCCGGATATCAAGATCAATTTCCGGGCGCCGGCCGCGAGCTATGACGAAGGCCATCAGGCGATGCTGCGGTCTTCGGTGACCAACCAGCTGCCGGATGTCTATTATTCCGGCTTCCACCTGCTCACCGAACTCGTCGAGACCCTCGACAAGCGCAAGCAGGTCGTCGATCTCGGTCCGCTGCTGAAGGCCGAGCCGGAAGCCTGGCGCAAGGCCAATTACTCCGATGCTCTGCTCTCGCTCGGCCAGGTCGCCGGCAAGCAGGCGGGCCTCGCCTTCAACGCCTCGACGCCGCTGATGTATTTCAATGCCGAACTGGTGAAAAAGGCCGGCGGCGACCCCGACAAGATGCCCGATAACTGGGCCGACACGGTCGCGCTCGCCAAGAAGATCCGCAGCGGCGACACCGCCGGCGTGGCCTACAACATCCATGACTGGCCGGACGACTGGCTCTGGCGCGGCATGATCCTGCAAGGCGGCCATTCCATGCTCGCTCCCGATGGCAAGAAGGTCGCCTTCGGCGGCGAGGTTGGCGAAAAGACGCTCGCGACGCTGCGCAGCCTCGTCACTGAAGGCGGCATGCCGCTGATCGACTGGGATCAGTCGCGCCAGCAGTTCATCGCCGGCAAGATCGGCATCTTCTTCGACACCCCGGCCCGCCTGCGCCAGGTCACCGACCTGATCGGCGACCGCTTCACACTGAAGACTGCCCTCTTCCCGGTTGACGACAAGGCCAAGGGCAAGCTGCCGACCGGCGGCAACGCCGCGCTGATTACCGCCAAGGACACCGCCAAGCAGAAGGCCGCCTGGGAGTTCATCAAGTTCGTGACCGGCCCGGAAGCCCAGAAGATCGTCGTCGAGACCGCCGGCTACATGCCGACCAATCTGCGCGCCGGCGAAGATGCCTTCCTCGGCCCGTTCTACAAGGAGAACGCCAATTTCCGCACGATCAACGGCCAGGTCTCCCGCGCCGCGCCGTGGGAAGGCTACCCGGGCGGCAACTCGGTGCGCATCTGGCGCCAGCAGCGCGAGGTCGTCTCCGGCGTGATGCGCGGCGAGATCCAGCCCAAGGCCGGCATCGAGCGCATCGTCTCCGAGACCGAAGCCCTGATGAAGTAAGCGGCGGCGCTTCGTCGCCCGCTCAATGCCGCCCGGTCCTCACCCGGCCGGGCGGCTCTCCTGTTCCCGATTGCCGGACACGTTCCCAATGATCATCGCCCAGCTCAGCGACTTCCATGCCCGCCCGCACGGCAACCCAGCCTATGGCATCGTCGAGACCAATCCGGCGATCGAGCGGGCCGTCGACGAGATCCTGAAGCTGGAACCGCGGCCGGACTGCGTTCTGGTTACGGGGGATCTCTCTGATTGCGGCCTTCCGGAGGAATACGGCATCGTTCGCGCGGCGCTGCAGCGCCTGCCGATGCCGGTCTATGTCATTCCCGGCAATCACGACCGCCGCGACACCTTCGCAGCGGAACTAGGCCCGGCCCATCCTTACCTGCCGCAAACCGGCTTCCTGCACTACGTCGTCGACGATTTCCCGGTCCGGCTGATCGGGCTCGATACCGTCGTCGCGGGCGAGGATGGCGGCGAGATCTGCGCCGCGCGCGAGGCCTGGCTGGCTGAGCAGCTCGCACAAGGACAGGGCAAGCCCACCCTTGTCTTCATGCACCATCCGCCCTTCCCTGTCGGCGTGGACGGCATGGACATCATGCCCTGCAAGGTCTCGCCGGGCTTTGCCAAACTGATCGCTCGCCATCCCGAGATCGAGCGTGTGCTCTGCGGCCATTACCACCGGCCTATCCAGCTGCGCTTCGCCGGCACCATCGGCTATGTCGTGCCGGGAACGGCTCATCAGGTCGCCCTCGATCTCAGGCCCGGCACCGAGAACCGCTTCGTGATGGAGCCGCCGGCGCTCGCGCTCCATGTCTGGAAGCCCGGCCTCGGCATGATCAGCCATCTCCAGCCGATCGGCGACTATGGACCGCGCCGGGATTTCGTGCTCGATCCCGCCTATCCCGGAAAGCCGCAAATGGTGCCTGCTCGATGACCGAACCACGCCTTCTCGCCCTGCTCGACCAGGCCGATGCCCTCGCCCGCCGCGCTGGCGACGTGCTCGTGCAGATGCAGGGCGCCGAGCTYGGCGTCACCCGCAAGGAGCTGAACGACGTGGTCACGGCGGCCGACCTCGCCTCCGAGCGCCTCGTGATCGACGGCCTGCGCGTGCTGACACCGGAAGCCGCGATCCTCTCGGAAGAGGCCGGCTTCTCCGGCTCAGAGCAGGCGCCGTGCTGGATCATCGACCCGCTCGACGGCACGGTGAACTACGCCTCTGGCCTGCCCTGGTTCTCCGTCACGCTGGCCTATCAAGAGCAGGGCCGCACCGTGCTCGGCCTCACCCATGCCCCGCTCCTCGGGCTTTCCGCTCGCTTCGCCGAAGGCGGTATCGCGACCGTCGATGGCCGACCGGCGCGCGTCTCGGCCACGACACGCCTCAGCGACGCCGTCGTCTCGATCTGCCTGACCTCGCATTACAGCACCGAGGACGCGAACCGGACGAGCGATGTTATCCGCCGTCTCGCCGGCCTGTGCCGCGGCGTGCGGGTCATCGTCTCCGGCGGGCTGGAAATGTCGCTGGTCGCGGCGGGGCGGCTCGACGCCTTCATCGGCCTCAAGGCCGATATCGTCTCGCATGCAGCAGCAATGCCGCTGGTAAGGGCAGCCGGTGGCAAGGTGACGACGGTCGACGGCCGGGATTCGCTCGACGAGGACCTGGAGAAGGTCGTGACGAACGGCCTGATCCACGACGAGCTGTTACAGGCGATCCGCAGCGCCTGACGCGGCGGCCCGTCAGGCCGGCGCCGGGCTCTCCAGCACGGCCGCCGCCGCATCCTCGTCCGTGATCAGCACCGAGGCGAGCTTCCCGCGCAAGGTGGCCGCGATGACCTCCGCCTTGTTCATCCCGCCGGAGGCGAGGATCACGGTCGGGATCCGGCGCAGGGCGTCGAGCGGGAGCGCGATGGCGCGGCGATTGATCGGATGCGCGATGGCCTGCCCGTGGCGGTCGATGAACTGGCCGAGCATATCGCCAACCGCGCCTGCTTCCGTGAGCTCGGCGACACGGACATCGCCCGGCAAGCCATAACGCACCAGCAGCGAGCGCTCGCTCAGGTCGCCGGCGCTGAGGATCGCGACATCGGTCGCCCTGATCCGGGCGAAGGCTGCCTCGAACACGTCCTGCGCCAGAATGGTGTCGCGCGATTGCGGCGCCCCGGCATAGATGGGCGCCGCCAGGTAATGGCATTGCGCCTGCCAGAGCCGGGCGAAATGGCTGGCGATCTCGAATGTGTTGATCTCGATGCCATAGGTCAGCCCGCCCATCATCGAGGTGACCGCGAGGTCGCGATACTGCCCGGGGCGGATATGGCGAATGGTTTCTCGCAGCGTCCCGCCCCAGCCGACACCAAAGACGCCGGTGGGGTTCTCCTCGATGACCCGCGAGACGAACTCGCCGGCCGCCTTGCCGATCTGCGCTGCGATCTGATCGGGATCGGCGGGGCTGGGCACGACGATCGCGTCTTTCAGGCCGAACTGCGCCATCAGCGCGCGCTCCAGCCGGACGCAGCTCTCCAGCCGGGAATTGATGGTGATGTTGACGAGCCCGCTGCTGCGAGCCTCGACCAGAAGCCGGTTGACGCGCAGGCGGGTCATCTTCAGCCGGTCCGCAATCTCCGCCTGGGTCAAACCTTCCATGTAATAGAGCCAGGCGGCTCGAACTTGCGTCTGCGGTTCCTCCGGCATGGCGGTATCCTGATGCGATGGGCTCCGCCTGCGAGGCGGTCGGCATGGTCTTCGAAGCTGGCTTACATCGCTTTCAGGCCACCCCACAACGCGCAGAGCCGCGGCGGTTTCGCGCTTGACGCAAACCAATGTAAATCAGAAAATACATTTGTCGAAGGCCTTCCGCGAAACGAGCGCAGACTTCCATGTCCAATGCCATCTTCCTCCACGCCGCAGGCGATGCCCGCGTCGCCCCGTTCAACCTTCGCGAGGGAGCGGCGGGGGAAACCCTGCTCGATGTCGCCGCCGTCGGCCTCTGTGGCAGCGACCTGCATTATTACAAGGATGGCGGCATCGGCTCGGCGGTGATCGCGACGCCCTTCGTGCCCGGCCACGAGTTCAGCGGCTGGCTGACCGAGGACCTGCCGGAGCTCGGCTTGACGCGCGGCGCCCTCGTCGCCGTCGATCCCAACCAGGCCTGCGGCCGTTGCGAGCATTGCCGAAATGGCCATCCCAATCTCTGTCCCGACGTCGTCTTCATCGGGGCTCCCCCGCATGACGGGGCGATGACGGAGCGGATCTGGGTGCCGAAATCGCAGATCGTGCCGGTGCCCGAGACCTTCTCGCCGAGCGAGGCGGTGATGCTCGAACCTCTCGGCGTCGCGATCCATGCCGTTGATCTCGCCAAGCCGCGCCTGCTCGAACGCGTGGCGCTGATCGGCTGCGGCCCGATCGGCCTGCTGATCCTGCAGGTGCTGCGCACGGCCGGCGTCGGCGAGATCCTGGCCTGCGATCCGCAGCCGCATCGCCGCGAGCTGGCGCTGAAGCTCGGCGCGAACAAGGCCGGCGCCAGCGTCGCCGACATCGCCGAATGGACGAAGGGCGAAGGAATGCCCCTCGTCATCGAGGCGACCAACGCCCCCGAAGGTTTCCGCGACGCCATTCGCGCCGCCCGCATCGGCGGCCGCGTCGTGCTTGTCGGCATCCCTGACGGCGACAGCTATGTGATCCCGGCCGCGGAAGCCCGTAGGCGCGGGCTCAACATCAAGTTCTCGCGCCGGATGGGCCATGTCTATCCGCGCGCGATCGAACTGGTGGCGCTCGGCAAGGTCGATGTCGAGGCCGTGGTCAGCCATCGTTTCCCTCTTGCAGAAGGGCCGGCCGCCTTCCGCCGTCATGCGTCGAATGAAGACGGTATGGTCAAGAGCATGATCTATCCGGGCGACTTGCCAGCGGACCATCGCTGAAGCCCGACTCCGCTGAACCCGCGCCACAGGCCCTGATGTGACCTATATCGGCATCGATCTCGGGACGTCGTCGGTCAAGGCCGTGCTTGTCGATGACCGGCAGCATGTGCTCGGCTCAGTGGCGCGAGAGCTGGCCATCGCCCGCCCCTTCCCGCTCTGGTCCGAGCAGGCCCCCGCCGACTGGATCGCCGCGACGCTGGATGTCTTGCACGGCCTCAAGAGCGCAGCCCCCGAGGCTTTTCGCCGTTGCGCTGGCATCGGCCTCTCCGGGCAGATGCATGGCGCGGTTCTGCTGGACGAATGCGATCAACCGCTACGCCCGTGCATGCTCTGGAACGACGGCCGCGCCGCCGCCGAATGCGCCGGGATCGAAGCGAGCGAGCCGGATTCCCGTGCGATCACCGGCAACATCGCCATGCCCGGCTTCACGGCGCCCAAGCTGCTCTGGGTTCGCCGGCACGAACAGGACATCTTCCGGCGCACCCGCAAGGTGTTGCTGCCGAAGGCCTATCTGAGGCTGGCATTGACCGGCGAGGCGATCGAGGAGATGTCCGACGCCTCCGGCACGCTTTGGCTCGATACCGGCCGTCGCGTCTGGTCTGACCGGATGCTGGCTGCGACCGGGCTCGATCGCAGCCACATGCCCGCCCTCGTCGAGGGCTCGCAACCTGCCGGCCGCATGCGCCCCGAACTCAGCCACGAACTCGGCTTCGACGCCCCGCCTCTCTTTGCCGGCGGCGCAGGCGACAATGCCGCAGGAGCGGTCGGGCTGGGCGCCGTCGCGCCGGATAGCTGCTTCCTGTCGCTCGGCACATCCGGCGTGCTCTGGCGCACCACCGCCGGCTTCGAACCGCGCGCCGGCAGCGCCGTCCATGCCTTCTGCCATGCCCTGCCCGATCGCTGGCACCAGATGTCGGTCCATCTCTCGGCTGCCGCGAGCCTGAACTGGTGGGCCGCGGTCTGCGGACAGTCCGAAGCCGTGTTGCTGAGCGAGCTTCGTGCGCAGGTCGAGCAACCGTCACCGGTGCTGTTCACGCCCTATCTGTCGGGTGAACGCACCCCTCACAACGATCCGCAGATACGCGGCCTCTTTGCCGGCCTCGGCCACGAGACCGATCGCAAAGCCATGACCCAGGCCGTTCTGGAGGGCGTCGCCTTCGCATTTCGGGATGGCAAGGAAGCGCTTGAAGCCGAGGCATCGTCGATCAGCGAGGCCATGGCCATCGGTGGCGGGGCACGTTCGGATAGGTGGCTAGCGATCCTTGCCGACGTCTTGAACCTACCGCTGAGGCGCTACCGGCAAACCGAAGCCGGCGCGGCTTTCGGGGCGGCGCGTCTCGCGCGTCTCGCTTGCACCGACGAAAGTCCGGAGGCGGTCTGCACGCCGCCATCCGGCGAGGCCGATATCTTCACGCCGCACCCCGACAGGGTAGCGGCCTATGCCGAGCGCCACGCCCTCTGGCGTCGTGCCGCGGAGGTCTGTCGCACGCTGCGCTGACCGAGATGAAGTTTGACAGATTGTCGGGCGAATGCTCTTCATGTGAGCATCCGTTCAAATCAACTGTTGTCCGATGCCCTCACCGCACCCGCCCTTCGACCTCGTCATCCTCGATTGCGACGGCGTGCTCGTCGACAGCGAAACCATCAGCTGCCGGACCCTGGTCGATCTTCTCTCGCCTTTCGACGAGAGCTATGATCTCGAGGCGGTCATGCGCCGCTATCTCGGCCGGCCGGCCAGCGCAGTCATCGAGGATTACGAGAGAATGACCGGGCGCCCGGCCTCGGCTGATTTCACGCAGGACTGGAGGGCGCAGCTCTTCGCGGCGTTCAGACGCGACCTCCAGCCGGTCGATGGCGTCCGCGATGCCGTCGAAGGCCTGAGCAGTGACTATTGCGTGGCTTCGTCCAGCGACGAGGAGCGCATCGAGCTTTGCCTGCGCAAGACCGAACTCTGGGACCTGTTCGCCGGACGGATCTTCAGCACGACGCGCGTGAAGCGCGGCAAGCCCGCGCCCGACCTCTTCCTGCTGGCGGCAAGCGAGCGCGGCGTCGCGCCCGAGCGCTGCCTGGTGATCGAGGACAGCGTCAGCGGCGTGACCGCGGCGAAGGCGGCGGGCATGACGGCCTATGGCCTCGCCGCCGGCAGCCATTTCGCCGTGCTCGACCAGCGCCAGGCCTTGCTGGCAGCCGGAGCCGACCGCCTCTTCGAATCCTGGCGGGAGCTTGCCCTCGCACCGGCACCCCACTGAGACCGCGATGGCCGACAACGACAGCACCCGCCTCGAAGACGCCGCCCGCGCCGGCTGGCTCTACTACATCGCCGGGCGCACGCAGGACGACATCGCGCAGATCCTGAACATCTCGCGCCCGGCAGCGCAACGCCTCGTCTCGCTCTGCCGCAGCGAGGGCCTGATCAGCTTCCGGATGAACCATCCGATCAGCACCTGCATGGACCTCGCGGCCAGACTGCGCGACCGCTTCGAGCTGCTGCATTGCGATGTTGCCCCCTCCGACGGCTCGCCGGAAACGGGCGCAGCTGGCATCGCCGCGCTGGGCGGCGTGCTGATCGAACGCTGGCTGCGCTCGCGCAAATCCCTGGTCATGGCGCTCGGCACCGGCCGCTCGATGCGCGCCAGCATTGAGCGCGTGCCCTCGATGTCCTGCCCGCTGCACCGGCTGGTTTCGCTGGTCGGAACGATCTCGCCGGACGGATCGGCCAGCCCGTTCGACACGCTGGTCAAGCTCGCCGAGATCACCAAGGCACAGCATTTCCCGATGCCGCTGCCACTTTATGTGTCGAGCCCCGAGGAGCGCGCCCAGCTGGTCGAGATCGAGTCGATCCGCCGCATCCGCGCCATCGCCGGCGAGGCCGATCTCTGGGTCATGGGCATCAGCCAGATCGGCGAGGACGCCGTGCTCTATCGCGACGGGTTCATGAATCGCAGCGAATTGCTCGACATGGTCCGCCACGGCGCCGTCGGCGAAGTCACCGGCTGGGTCTTCGACGCGGAAGGCCGCTTCCTCGACCGCGGCACCAACCTGCGCGTCACCAGCGTCCCGCCGGAACCGGGCAGCAGCCGCCTGCGCATCTGCATCGGCCAGGGCCCGGCCAAGGCCCTGCCGCTGCGCGCCGCCCTGACCGGCAAGATCATCAACGGCCTCGTCACCGACGAGGACACCGCCCGCGCCCTGCTCGCGGACTGACCCCCACCCATCACCTCATTCATCCGCCCCGCGCGCGAGCGATTGCACGCGGCTGTCATCCGCCCGTCACCAACGGTTGACATAACAGGCCAGTGTGCGAGCATATGCTTCAACAAAGAGCATATGCTCGCAGAAGACGAATGAGGGAGGCTTTGACATGCGACCTTTCTATGGTGCTTTGGCGGGCGCAGGCGCCCTGCTGCTGACGGGGATATCCGCCGTGCAGGCGGCAACCGAAATCGAACTCTGGCACGCGATGAGCGGCGCGCTCGGCGAGCGCGTCGACGAGGTCGTGAAAAAGTTCAACGACTCGCAGAAGGACTACGTCGTCAAATCGATCGCCAAGGGCACCTATGACGAGGTCCTGAACGGCACGATCGCGGCCTATCGCGCCAAGCGCCAGCCCGAGATCGTGCAGTCGAACGAGCGCTCCTTCCTGACCATGGTCAATTCCGGCGCCATCGTTCCGACGAACGAATTGATGGCCGAGCAGGGCATGCCGCTCGACACCTCGAAATTCATCGCTCCGGTGGTCAGCTACTTCGCCATCAACGGCAAGCTGCAGGCGATGCCCTTCAACTCCTCGACGCCGATCCTGTTCTACAACCGCGACCATTTCAAAGCCGCCGGCTTCGACAAGCCCGGCGCGACCTGGCAGGAGCTGGAGCCGCAGCTCGACGCGATCAAGGCCAAGGGCGTCTCGAAATGCGCGATGGTGCTCCCCGGCGACTACGAGTGGAGCTTCCTCGAGAACTACAGCGCCGTGAACGACATCCCGTATGCGACCAAGCGCAACGGCATGGACGGGCTCGACACCAATTTCGTCTTCAACAAGGGCAAGCTCGTCGGCCAGGTCGAGCGGATGAAGCGCCTCGTCTCGTCGGGCGTGATGCAGCTCGCCGGCCAGGGCATCATCCCGATCCAGCTCTTCACCTCCGGCGAGTGCTCGACGATCATCGCCTCCACCGCTTCGCACGCCGCCGTCGTTGCGGCCGCCAAGTTCGACTGGAGCGCGAGGGAAATCCCCTATGAGCAGGGCGTCACGCCGCGCAATAGCGTCATCGGCGGCGCCGCGCTCTGGACCCTGAAGGGCCATACGCCGGAGAAGTACAAGGCCGTCGCCGCCTTCTACGACTTCCTCGCCAAGACCGACACCCAGGTCTGGTGGCACCAGGCGACGGGCTATGTCCCGGTCACGACCGCCGCCTATGATGCCGCCAAGGCGCAGGGCTATTACGAGAAGAACCCGACCCGCGAGATCGCGGTGCTCCAGCTGATGCGCGGCACGCCCAGCGACAATTCGCTCGGCTTCCGCATCGGCAACAGCAACCAGATCAATGTCGCGATCATGGAAGAGGTCTCGGCCGCCTTCCTCGGCAAGAAGCCGGTGCAGCAGGCGCTCGACGATGCCGTGTCGCGCGGCAACGAGGCGCTGCGTCGCTACGAGCAGCTCAATGCTGGCAAGAAATAAGTCGGCTGGCCTTCCCGCGGCGGCTGGTGGAGGCGGTCCACGCCTCCGCTCGCCGCTGCGGCGCCTTTTCCTGAAGGGTGCCGAGGATGGTCAGGCGGAAAGCGGGCTCAAGCGCGCGCATTTCAAGGAATGGCGTCTGCCCTTCTGGCTGCTCGCACCGCAGCTCTTCATCCTGCTGCTGTTCTTCTTCATCCCCTCGATCAGGGCGCTGATCCAGGCTTTCCAGTTGACCGACCCGTTCGGCGCCACGACCCAATGGGTCGGCTTCCAGAATTTCGAACGGCTCTTTCGCAGCAACGTCTACTGGTCCTCGGCGCAGGTCACGCTGATCTTCACGATCGCGCAGAACGTGCTGACCCTGTCGCTGGCGCTGCTGCTGGCCTTCGCCTCGAACCACATCCTGCGCGGCCGCGGTGCCTATCGCACCGTGCTGCTGCTGCCCTATGCCATCGCGCCCGCGATCGCCGGCATCATGCTCGCCTTCCTGTTCAATCCCCGCGTCGGCCCCGTCGCCCATATGCTGCAGGGGATGGGGCTGGACTGGGACCCTAACCGCAATTCCTGGCATGCGCTCGCGCTGGTCGTGATGGCCGCCTCGTGGAAGCACATCTGCTACAACTACATCTTCCTCGTCGCGGCCCTGATGTCGGTGCCCCAGTCGATCCTCGAATCCGCCTATCTCGATGGCGCGGGGCCGATCCAGCGCTTCCTGCGCATCTCGCTGCCGATGATCGCGCCGACGCTGTTCTTCCTGATCGTCATCAACTTCGTCTACGGGCTGTTCGAGACCTTCGCCATCGTCGACGCGACCACGCGCGGCGGCCCGGCCGGCGCCACCTCGATCCTCGTCTACAAGGTCTATCAGGACGGCTTCGTCACACTCGATCTCGGCTCCTCGGCCGTGCAATCCGTCGTGCTGATGGCACTCGCGCTGCTCCTGACCTTTGCGCAGTTCCGCTTCGTGGAGCGCCGCGTGAACTACAGCGTCTAGGCCCGCGATGAACGAGCGCACCCCCGTCATCGACGCTCTCTGTCACCTCATCCTGCTGGTGGGCGCGGCACTCGTCTGCCTGCCGATCTATTTCGTCTTCGTCACCGGATCGCTGACGCAGCAGGAGATCATGCGTGTGCCGATGTCCTGGCTGCCCGGCAGCCAGTTCTTCGCGAATACGCAGACGGTGCTCAGCAGCGCCAATTTCGGCCGGCTCCTGCTCAACTCCTTCATTATCGCAACCGGCATCACCATCGGGAAGCTCGCGGTCTCGGTGATCGCGGCCTTCGCCGTCACCTATTTCCGCTTCCCCTTCCGGATGACGGCCTTCTGGCTGATCTTCATGTCGCTGATGCTGCCGATCGAGGTGCGCATCGTGCCGACCTATGAATCCGCCGCGAATGTCGCGCTGCCGCTCAACATCCTCGGTTCCTGGCTCGGCATCCAGGCGCTGGTCGATCTCGACTGGAACCTGGTCAACACCTATTCCGGCCTGATCCTGCCGCTGATCGCCTCGGCGACCGCGACCTTCCTGTTCCGCCAGTTCTTCCTCACCATCCCTGACGAGCTCTGCGAGGCCGCGCGCATCGACGGCGCCACGCCCTGGCAGTTCTTCCGCCTGATCCTGCTGCCGCTCTCGCGCTCGAACATCGTGGCGCTGGCGATCATTCTCTTCCTGATGGGCTGGAACCAGTATCTCTGGCCGCTCCTGCTCACGACCGAGCCGGCCATGGCCAATGCCGTGATCGGCCTGAAGAAGCTGATGCCGCAGAGCGACTCGCTGCCGACCTGGCATCTCCTGATGAACGCGGCCTTCCTGACAATGCTGCCGCCGACCATCGTCATCCTCATCCTCCAGCGCTGGTTCGTGAAGGGGCTGGTGGATAGCGGCAAATAACCGCTCACCCGGCAAGCAAGGCTCATCGACATGCGGATCATCGGTCATCGCGGCGCGCGCAACATCTGGGCGGAGAACAGCCTGAGCGGCTTCCGCAACGTCTGCGCCCTCGGCGTCGACGCCGTGGAGCTCGACGTGCATCTCTCCAGCGACGGCGAGATCATGGTGATTCACGATCCGCTGCTGGAACGCACCACCGATCACAAGGGGCCGGTCGCGCATCTGTCGCGCGCGGCGCTCGCCAAGGTCACGCTCGACGACACGCTGGGAGAGACGATCCCGACCTTGCCGGAGGTGCTCGACGTCTTCGGCCCGACCGGGATCGAGCTCGAAATCGAGATGAAGATGGATGCCTTCGGCAATCCCTATCCCGGCCTGCTCGACAAGGTCATCGCGCTGGTCGAAGCGCGCAAGATGGCCTCGCGCGTCGTGCTGACCTGCTTCGTCCCGGAGGTCATCGAGGAAATCCGGGCGAAGGCGCCGCATATGCGCCGGCTCGCCTCGGTCGACCGTCGCTCCTGCGAGGCCTTCGGGGGCGTCGATCGGACCTTGCAACGCTTCGTCGATCTCGGCTGCATCATCGCCGTCGAACAGTCGCTGCTGCGGCTCTGCGTCGACCGCGCCGTCGGCATCGTCGGGCGCGACAAGCTCGGCGCCTGGGTGCCCAATACGGTACGCGATCTCGATTTCTGGCTCAGCCAGCCGATCGCGCAGATCACCAGCGACCGCCCGGACCTCGCCTTGATGCTGCGCAAGGCTAGGCAGGCCTGAGCCATGGCAGTGCGCCTCTCCCGCGCGACGCTCGGACAGCTCGGCCCGGCGGTCAGCGTTCCCAGTTATCGCGCGGAAGAACTGAGCCCCGGCATCGTCCATATCGGCGTCGGCAATTTCCACCGCGCGCATCAGGCCGCTTATCTCGACGAATTATTCGAGCGCGGGCGCGATCATGACTGGGCGATCATCGGCACCGGCGTGCGCGAGAGCGACGCCGAAATGGGCCAGGATCTCGCCGCGCAGGATTTCCTGACGACGGTCGTGACGCAGGAGGCAGAGAGATCGCAGGCTCGCGTCACCGGCGCGATGATCGATTTCGTCGCTCCGGGCAATGGGGCCGCGATCCTCGAACGGCTCGCCGATCCCCGCACGCGGATCGTCTCGCTGACCGTCACCGAAGGCGGCTATTACATCGATCCGGCAACGCAGGCCTTCGATCCCGGCCATCCCGATATCGTGGCCGATGCCGCCGATCGCCTGGCATCTCCGAAGACCGCCTTCGGCCTGATCGCCGCCGGGCTTCTCAGGCGGCGCGCAGCCGGCCTGCGACCCTTCACGGTGATGTCCTGCGACAACCTGCCGGGCAACGGCCATGTCACGGCGGATGCGGTTGCGGGGCTCGTGGACCTGATCACCTCCGCGGACGCGCGCTGGATTCGCGAGTGCGTCGCCTTTCCCAACGGCATGGTCGATCGCATCACGCCGGCGACATCCGAGCGCGAGCGCCAGGCGCTGCGCGACGATTTCTGCATCGCGGACAGCCGCCCGGTCTTCTGCGAGGGTTTCCGGCAATGGGTGCTGGAGGATCATTTCCCTGCCGGCCGCCCGCGCCTCGAAGAGGTCGGTGTGCAGTTCGTCGCCGATGTCGCGCCGTTCGAGCTGATGAAGATCCGCATCCTCAATGGCGGCCACGCGGCGATCGCCTACCCCGCCGGTCTTCTCGACATCCACTTCGTCCATGAGGCGATGCAGGACACTCAGATCGCTCGCTTCCTCTCGGCCCTGCTCGACGACGAGGTCATCCCTGTCGTCCCGCCGGTGCCTGATACCGATCTGGCAGACTACAAGCGCACGATCGAGCGGCGCTTCGCCAATCCGAAGATCGGCGACACCATTCGCCGGCTCTGCCTCGACGGCTCGAACCGCCAGCCGAAATTCATCCTGCCGACTCTGCGGGATGCCTTGCAGGCCGGGCTGCCAGTCGACGGGCTCGCGCTCGTGAGTGCGCTCTGGTGCCGGTACTGCTACGGCGAGACGGAAAGCGGGCAGCCGATCGCGCCGAACGATCCGAGTTGGTCGCGGCTTACCGCGCAGGCGCAACAGGCCCGATCCGCGCCGGAGACTTGGCTGCAGATGCGGGACATCTATGGACATCTGGCGGATGATCCGCGCTTCCGGGAGGCGTTCTCTCAAGCGCTGCAGCGCATCTGGCGATCAGGGACCCGCGCCAGCATCGACACCTTTCTCGCATCACGCTCCGCTTCCGAGATGCGGCTCTAAGCATTTCTCCCCGAAAGCGGACGATTGTAGCGTCGGGATTGGGCCAGCTTTGCCCGTTGGTGGCTGCTGACAAGAGCTCGACGAAGCGCCCTTCCACGCTGCAGGTTGCCAACTCGACAGCCGGGGGAAATGATGCGCTGTTTTCAGGAGACGCGACTATGGCGATCGGTACCGTGAAGTGGTTCAACGCGACGAAGGGTTTTGGCTTCATCCAGCCTGACGATGGCGGCCAGGATGTCTTCGTCCATATCAGCGCCGTGGAACGGGCTGGTTTGCGCGAGCTGCGCGACGGTCAGAAGGTTTCCTACGAGCCTGCTCAAGACAAGCGCTCCGGTCGGACCTCAGCCGAGCAACTGCAAGCCCTGTAGAAACGGCTCGAAGGCTACGCATCGCCGTCGGGCTCATCCGGGGACTGCGGATCGTCCTTCTCACCGATGGCGGCGAGCGGAATCCCGCCAGCAAGCAACCTATCCTTGCTAAGCAGTCCGGCATCCTCGAGCCTCTCGAAATCCGGCAGATCGCGCAGGGTCTCGAAACCGAACTGCGACAGGAACGCTGGCGTCGTCACATAGGTATAGGGCGCGCCGGGCTGCGGGCTGCGCGGTCCTGCGGCGATGAAGCCGAGCTTGCGCAAATGGCCGATCGTGTCGCGGCTGACCTCCTTACCAAAAACCTGGCCAAGCTCGGCGCGGGTGATCGGCTGGAAATAGCCGATACACAACAGCACCAAACTCTCGGACTGCGACAAGGCCTTGTCGCAGCGCTCGCCAAGCCCGGTCGCCGTCCGGATCGCGACCGCGAATCCCTTCTTCGTCCGGTGCTGCCAGCCGCCGGCGACAGAAACGAGCTCGTAGGGTCGGCCGGCCAACTCATCGCGGAT